>NZ_JBAGKF010000004.1:0-495334 GCF_037034185.1 Amycolatopsis sp. VC5-11
GCTGCGAAAAGGCAACGATTGCCGTCGGAAGCACCATGACTTTTCTCGTTGTGGGGGTTGTGTGTTGGCTGTGTGGAATATTCCAATGCTCCCAACGGTTTTTGACTCTCTACACCGGACGCGAGTAGAGGTCTAAACCTGTCGAGTTCTGGGGGCGGCTGGCTTGCGGTCTGGGTTTTGGTCTTTGGGTGAGGTTGATCTGGCAGGGCGGGGCGGGGTGGGGTGTTTTTGCTGGTGAGGGGGTTTTGTGGGGGTGGTGTCGGAGGGGTTTTTCGGGGGTGTAGAGTTGTTTTTACAACGACGCGGGGTGGAGCAGCTCGGTAGCTCGCTGGGCTCATAACCCAGAGGTCGCAGGTTCAAATCCTGTCCCCGCTACGTGGAACGAAAGCCGGGGCTCGTGCGGATGCACGGGCCCCGGCTTTTTTTGTGCGCCATTTGGCCGTCGCTCGGGTGGTGGTTGCGGCGCGGTGATCGTTTCGGCGGTGGTTGCTCAGAGTGGCAGAGTCTATTGTGGACATACCTGCGGACTGGGCTGTTAGAGGGGTTGCCGCTGGCCACAATGGACTGATTGGTGACCACTGTGGACACAGCGGCGGATAAGTGGGACCGTAGAGGGGTGTCCGAATTGAATGCAACCGCCGCCGCTCTGCTCGGTCTGCTCCACGACGGTCCCGCCACCGGCGGGCAGCTCGTGTCGGGCGCCGACGAGCGCTTCGGCGCCTTCTTCAGTGTCACCCGCAGCCAGGTCTACCGCGAGCTCCCGGCGCTCTCGAAAGAGGGTCTCGTCCGGCTCGGCAAGCAAGGGCCCCGCTCGAGCCAGCAGTACGTGCTCACCGCGGCGGGCAAGAAGGCCTTCAAGACGTGGCTCACGTCCGAGGCCGGACCCGACCACCTGCGCAGCCCGCTCATCCTGCGGCTCGTGCACGCCGGCTCCCTGACGGCCAAGCAGCGCGGCGCCCTGCTCGACAGCGCCCGCACCACCTACCAGGCCCAGCTCGAAGAGGCCAAGAACGCCGCCAAGACCGCCGACGGCCCCTACGCCAAGGCAGTCGCCGAGTTCGCCCAGGCGCAGGCCAAGGCCGCCCTGAAGCTGCTCGACTCGATCCCGCAGGCCTGAGCGCCGCCCCGGCCCCACGACCGGTTCGCGACCGGTCGTGGGTTTTGCCGTAACCTTGTCCGACGTGAGCGATGAGTTCGATGCGGCACTGAAGGACCTGACCGGCAAGCTGACGCAGATCGAGTCGGTGATGGACCTCGAAGCGCTGCGCGCGCAGGTCGCCGAACTCGAGGAACAGGCGTCCAGCCCGACCCTCTGGGACAACGTCGAGGAAGCCCAGCAGGTCACCAGCCAGCTGTCCCACCGGCAGGCCGAGCTGCGCCGCGTCTCCGAACTGCGGCAGCGCCTCGACGACCTCGGCGTCCTCTACGAGCTCGCCGCCGACGAAGGCGACACCGGCAGCATGACCGAGGCCGAGGGCGACCTCGCCGACCTCGCCAAGGACATCGACGCGCTCGAGGTCCGCACCCTGCTGTCCGGCGAATACGACGCCCGCAACGCCGTCGTCAACATCCGCTCCGAAGCGGGCGGCGTCGACGCGGCCGACTTCGCCGAAATGCTGCTCCGGATGTACCTGCGCTGGGCCGAGCGGCACGGCTACCCCACGGACGTCTTCGACATCTCCTACGCCGAAGAAGCGGGCATCAAGTCCGCCACCTTCAAGGTGAGCGCCCCGTACGTCTACGGCACCCTCTCGGTCGAACAGGGCACCCACCGCCTCGTGCGGATCTCGCCGTTCGACAACCAGAGCCGCCGGCAGACGTCCTTCGCGCACGTCGAGGTCCTGCCCGAGGTCGAGGAAGTCGACCACGTCGACATCCCGGAAAAGGACATCCGCGTCGACGTGTACCGCTCGTCCGGCCCCGGCGGGCAGAGCGTCAACACGACCGACTCCGCGGTCCGCCTCACCCACATCCCGACCGGCATCGTCGTCTCCTGCCAGAACGAGAAATCGCAGCTGCAGAACAAGGCGGCCGCGATGAAGGTCCTCCAGGCGCGCCTGCTGCAGCGCAAAAAGGAGGAGGAACGGGCCGAAATGGACGCGCTCAAGGACGGCGGCTCCAGCTGGGGCAACCAGATGCGCTCCTACGTGCTGCACCCGTACCAGATGGTGAAGGACCTGCGCACCGAATTCGAGGTCGGCAACCCCACCGCGGTCCTCGACGGCGACATCGACGGCTTCCTCGAGGCCGGGATCCGCTGGCGCAAGCAGGCGAACGCGGCCTGATCCGCGTCGCCGCGGCGACCCGCGCCGGGACGAGGCGCGGGTCACCCAAGGTACCGGCAACCCGGGCTTAACGGGGCCCATGGGTAGGATGCCGAACCGTGATCCGGCTCGAAGAGGTTTCCAAGGTCTACAAGACCTCGACCCGTCCCGCCCTCGAACGGGTGTCGGTCGAGATCGACAAGGGTGAGTTCGTCTTCCTCATCGGCCCGTCCGGTTCCGGGAAGTCGACGTTCCTGCGGCTGCTGCTGCGCGAAGAGGTGCCTTCCAAGGGCCGGGTCATGGTGTCGAACTTCGACGTCGCCAAGCTCGCCCGGCGCAGGGTCCCCCGCCTGCGCCAGACCATCGGCTGCGTGTTCCAGGACTTCCGGCTGCTGGCCAACAAAACCGTCGCGGAAAACGTCGCGTTCGCCCTCGAGGTGATCGGGAAACCGCGGCCCACGATCCGCAAGGTCGTGCCCGAGGTGCTCGAACTCGTCGGCCTCGACGGCAAAGCCGACCGGCTGCCCAACGAGCTCTCCGGCGGCGAGCAGCAGCGCGTCGCGATCGCCCGCGCGTTCGTGAACCGGCCGCTCGTGCTGCTCGCCGACGAGCCGACCGGGAACCTCGACCCGGACACCAGCCAGGACATCATGCTGCTGCTGGAGCGGATCAACCGCACCGGCACCACGGTGCTGATGGCCACGCACGACCATTCCATCGTGGACTCGATGCGGCGGCGGGTCGTCGAGCTGCAGCTCGGTCGCGTGATCCGCGACGACGCCCGCGGCGTCTACGGCATCGGCCGCTGACGCACCCCGCCCTTTTCCGCCCCGACCCAAGGAATTACGAGAGCGATGCGTGCCAGTTTCGTCTTCAGCGAGGTCGTCACCGGTTTGCGCCGGAACGTCACGATGACCATCGCGATGATCCTCACCACCGCGGTCTCGCTCGCCATGCTCGGCGGCGGTCTGCTCGCCGTGCGCACGATCGACAAGATGAAGGCGAACTTCCTCGCCGAAGTCGAAGTTTCGGTCACGCTGGTCGACGACGTGAGCGCGAACGACAAGAACTGCACGCAGGCGCTCTGCACCGGGCTCCGCCAGTCGCTGCAGAACAACCCCGGCGTCGAATCGGTCGTGTACGAGAACCGCGACCAGGCCTACGACCGGTTCAAGAAGATCTTCGCGAGCCAGCCCGAACTGCTCGAGCTGACCGGCCCCGAGGCGCTGCCCGCGTCGCTGCAGGTGAAGCTGAAGGACCCGGACCGGTCCGACGCGATCATCAAGCAGTACACCGGCCAGCCCGGCGTCAAGAAGGTCGACGACCAGAAGAAGTTCCTCGACCGCGTGTTCAACGTCTTCAACGGCGTCCGGAACATCGCGTTCGTGATGGCGCTCATCATGGCCGTCGCCGCCTTGCTGCTGATCGCGAACACTATTCAGGTTTCGGCGTTCACGAGGCGGACGGAAGTCGGCATCATGCGCCTGGTGGGCGCGACGCGGTGGTATACCCAGCTGCCGTTCCTCCTGGAGGCGGTGGTCGCCGGCACGGTCGGCGCCGTGCTCGGGGTGGTGTTCCTGCTTCTGACGAAGCTGTCCTTCCTCGACACGGTCTTCACCGGCGAAGTGTTCCCGCAGATCACCACGCTCGAGGTGCTGTTCCCGGTCGCGCCGATCCTGCTCGCGGTGTCGATCGTGATCTCGGCGATCACCGGGTACGTCACGCTGCGCCTGTACGTGCGGCACTAGCGGAAAGAAATCCGCTGCTCGCCGTCGGACACATCACGTAAAGTGGTCGGTATGCCCAAGGAACGTGGACAGAAGGTCATCGCGTCGAACCGCAAGGCTCGGCACGACTACTCCATCCTGGACACCTATGAGGCCGGGATGGTGCTGCAGGGCACCGAGGTGAAGAGCCTGCGCGCAGGCAAAGCCTCCCTTGTGGACGCGTTCGCGACGGTGGACGACGGCGAGGTGTGGCTGCGCAACGTCCACATCCCGGAGTACACCCAGGGCACCTGGACCAACCACATGCCGCGGCGCACGCGGAAGCTGCTGCTGCACCGGCGCGAGATCGAACGGCTCATCGGCAAGACCAAGGAAAGCGGTCTGTCGCTCGTGCCGCTGTCGATGTACTTCAAGGACGGCAAGGTCAAGGTCGAGATCGCGCTGGCCAAGGGCAAGAAGGCCTACGACAAGCGGCAGTCGCTCGCCAAGCGCGACGCGCAGAAGGACATCAGCCGTGCGATGGGGCGGGCGTTGAAGGGCCGGTTCACGGAGTGACGGCGGGTCCGGCCACCGACGCCGACGTCCCGGGCTGGATCGCCGGGCTCGGCCTCGACGGCATCGTGGACCTGCACGTCCACTTCCTGCCGAAGCCCGTGCTGGACAAGGTGTGGGCGTATTTCGACCGTGCCGAGCAGCACTACGGCATGCCGTGGCCGATCCACTACCGCACGCCGGAGGCGGAGCGGATCGACACGTTGCGCGCGCTGGGCGTGAAAGCCTTCGCACCGCTGGTGTACCCGCACAAGCCGGGCATGGCGGAGTGGCTCACGTCGTGGGTGCTGGAGTTCGCCGAGCAGGTGCCGGAAGCGGTGCCCACCGGCACGTTCTACCCGGAGCCGAGCGCGGCGTCCTATGTGGACAATGCGTTGCGCGCCGGAGCCCGGTGTTTCAAGGCGCACGTGCAGGTCGGGGCGTACGACCCGCGGGACGAGCTGCTCGACCCGGTGTGGGGCTCGCTCACCGAAGCGGGCGTGCCGGTCGTGATCCACTGTGGACACGGACCGTTGCGCGGCGATTTCACCGGGCTCGAGGTGTTCGAGGAAGTCCTGCAACGGCATCCTCGGCTCACCGCCGTCCTCGCGCACGCGGCGATGCCGCAGTTCGCCACCGCGTTCGAGCTGCTGGCGCGCTACCCGCGCGTGCACCTCGACACCACCATGGTCGGCGTGCCGTTCGCGGAGGCGATGTCGCCGCTGCCGCCGGACTGGACGGTCCGGTTGGCGGAGGTGGCCGACCGCGTCGTCCTCGGCACCGACTTCCCGAACATCCCGTACTCCTACGCCACCCAGCTGCGGGCGATCGCCGGCTGGGCAGCCGACGATCGCCTTGGCGAGCCGTTCCTGCGGGCGGTGCTGCACGACACGCCCGCGAAGCTCCTCAGCGTTTGACCGCCACGAGAGCCCGGCTGCGCGTCATCGACACCTGACGTCCGGCCAGTGCGTACCCGGCCGCGACCAGCGCCACCCACGGCAGCGGACCGGTCAGCAGGTTGTCGTTGAGCGGGGCGAACCCGTGCGCGGCCAGTCCCAGTAGACCGCCGGAGGCGAGCAATCCCGCCAGCACCAGCTGCGGCGTCCGAGCGGTCACGACCAGGCTGTCCGGCTGCGTTTCGAAGCGCTCGAACAGGCGCAGCAGACCCAGCAGCACCGCGCCGCACACGGCGATCCAGGCGGGCGCCATCAGGAACCACATCGACGAACCCGGGGTCGGCGTCGAGTAGCCGAGGCCGAGGACGGTCACGCCGGAAACCACGACCAGCGCCGGCATGTGCCAGAGGTAGACCGACATGAACCGCGGGCTGAGCCAGCTGAGCGCAGCGGTGACGCGGGGGAGCGAGACGAGCTTCTCGCGGAACGCCAGCAGGAACCCGATCTGGCCGAGCGCGAGGAACAGCAGCAGGACGGTGGGCGGGCTCATGTTGGACACCGGCGCGCCCGGCATGCCGATCATGCTCGCCGGGTACGGACCGAACGCGACCAGCAGCGCCGTCACCCCGAAACCGGCGGCGGAAACGGCCAGCGCGGCACGGCGGCTGAGCGAGCCGAGGCGGCCCTCGACGTAGTGGAAACCGAGCTGGTGCACGGCGACCCAGACGATGACGGCGTTGGCGTATCCGATCATCCCGAGGTCGGAGAACCGTGCCACGTCCACGAGAACGCCCAGTCCGGCCAGCACCGCCGGAACCGCGAGACCCCAGCGGCGGTGCGCGGCGACCATCAGCGGCGTGAGCAGCACGGTGAGCAGGTAGACCGAGAGGAACCAGAGCAGTTGCGCGGCGATCGCGCTGGCCACCTGGACCGGTTGCGGCGGAACTCCCATGCCGCGCAACAGATCCGGCACGACGAGCCACACCGCCATCAGCGGCAGCACCGGAATGAGCAGCCGGCGAACGCGTCCGGCGAACCAGGCGCGGGTGGATTCCGCACGGCGCAACGAGATCAGGTTCGCCGCGCCGCCTGCGAAGAAGACGAGGGGCATGACCTGCGAGGCCCAGGTGATGATCCACCAGCCAGGCGTCGCGAGGGCGTTTCCGGTGGCGAGAGTGTTGCCGGAGAAGGAAAGCACCGGCATCGTCCAGTGCTGCGCGACCACCGCGAGGATCGCTCCGGCGCGTACCACGTCGAGAAATTTGTCCCGGGTCGCCCTGGTGCCGCGGGTCTGCAGCTGGCTCGTCGTCATGCTGAAGAGCCTGTCGGTTTCCGGGCTCCGAGACAGCGGTGCAGACCACCGAAAACGGGGTTGGGTCAGCAGTAGGCGAAAGGTGGGGTTTGCCCTACCGGGCTAGGACAGGGTGTCCGGCTCCGGTTCGGATTCGTGCGCCTGCACCCGGTACGCCCAGCCGTCCTCGGTGAGGCCGAGTTCGTACCGCGTCTCGATTTTCGGTCCGCCGTGCAGGTGGATGTGCCGCACGACGGTGCCCGGAACCGGTTCCTCGTCGGCGAGTTCCTGCACCCGGCCGTCGAGCGGGCCGCCGAAGAAGCGGACGCTGCGGTCGGACATCGGGTTCTCCTCGCTCGGCATCAGTCCATGGTAGGCGAGGGACCGCCGCCGGGGCTGCCGTCAGTTCGAGTGAGGGGTTTCAGCGGCCGAGGTAGGTGAGCACCGCGCGAACCCGGCGATGTTCCTCGGAACTGGCCTCGAGACCGAGCTTCGAGAAGATGTTGCCGATGTGCTTTTCGACCGCTCCGTGCGACACGACCAGCGAGTTCGCGATGGCGTTGTTCGACAGGCCCTGTGCCATCAGGCCGAGCACCTCGGACTCACGCGCGGTGAGCGCATCCAGAGGGTTGCGGCGGCCGCGAGCCATCAATTGGGCGATGACGTCGGGGTCGATGGCGGTGCCGCCGTCCGCGACGCGACGGACCGCGTCCAGGAACTCGTCCACGTCGGCGACGCGCTCTTTCAGCAGGTAACCGACGCCTCCCGCGCCGCCGGACAGCAGCTCGACCGCGTAGCTTTCCTCGACGTACTGGGACAGCACGAGCACCGGCAGACCGGCGATCTCCTTGCGGGCCGCCAACGCCGCGCGCAAGCCCTCGTCGGTGAACGTCGGCGGCATCCGGACGTCGACAATCGCCAGGTCAGGACGGTGTTCGGTGATCGCGCCGAGCAGATCGTCGCCGTTGTCGACCGCGGCGACGGTCTCAATGCCCTCGTCGGCGAGCAACCGGGTGACCCCGGCCCGAAGCAACACGGCGTCTTCGGCGATCACTACTCGCATCAAGGCCCCCAGGTCCGTGAGTGAAAAGCTCCCGGAGGCTATTCACTCACGGACGGGTCACCATTGACACGGCAGGTCCGCCCTGATGACCGTCGGGCCGCCGACCGGGCTCACGACGGTGATCACGCCGTCGATGGTCGCTGCTCGGTCGGCCAGCCCGGCGAGCCCGCCGCCGGGGCGTACCTCGGCGCCGCCGTGGCCGTTGTCGGTGATTTCGGTGATGACGTGGGTGTCCGAGCGCCACACCTTCACCATCGCCTCGGTCGCGCCGGAGTGCTTGGCGATGTTGGTGAGGGTCTCGCCGACGATGAAGTACGCGGTGGTCTCGACCGCGGCCGGCGGGCGGGGCTCGACGTCGACGTGCACGTCCACCGGGATCGGCGACTTCGCGGCCTGTGCGGACAAAGCCGCGTCGAGACCGCGGTCGCCCAGTACGGCGGGGTAGATGCCGCGGGCGAGGTCGCGCAGTTCGGAAACGGCGAGCTTGGCGTCCGAATGCGCCTCGTCGATCAGGTCGCGCACCGCGTTCGGGTCGTTGTCGAACTTCGACTTCGCCCGGCCGAGGCTCATCGCGACCGCCACGAGCCGCTGCTGGGCGCCGTCGTGCAGGTCGCGCTCGATCCGGCGGCGTTCGGCCTCCGCGGCGTCCACGCCCCGAGCCCGCGACGCCTGCAGGTGCTCGGCCTTCTTCTCCAGCTTCTTCGTGCGGTTCGGGCCCAGCAGCGACAGCGCCAGGTTGCCGTGCAGCCAGCCCAGCCACGGCGTCACCCAGATCGCCATCGGCAGCAACACGATCGACGCGAGCGCGATCGGCAGCTCGACGATCGACAGGGGGAACGCGGCCAGCAGATAGGCCAGGTCGCGCCAGGTCGTCGGGTCGGACAGCCGGGTCAGCCAGCGACGGGTCATCGGCTGCCCTTCCAGCGGCAGCCGTTCGACCGGGCCCAGCGGGGTGCCGAGCATCCGGCGGGCCCAGCGCCGCTCGAGGTCGCCGGACCAGCGGATGAAGCCGGTGACGGCCAGCAGGATCGGGAAGCCGACCCAGATGATCAGCGTCGCCGTGCCGACGGTCGCGCCGACCACGATCAGGATGAACTGCAGCAGACGCAGCACGAACGTCGGAATCATGTACCCGATCGTGCGAGCCGGATGCGGACGAGGGTGCTCCGGAGGCGGGTCTTGCGCAGTCATCCGGCCACCGTGATCCCGTCGATCTCGTTCCAGGAGCGCTCCATGCGCCGCCGCTGAGCGACCGTCGGCCGCAGGAACCCGGCCGCGAACGCGGCGTGCAGGGCCGCCAGCCCCTTGGTGAGGGCCACGGCGATCGCGGCGAACAGCACCCCCAGCGCCGCCCAAGGCAGCGCGGCCACCGTCGAGTCGACGACGAACCACTGCACATCGTAGCTCGGGAAGGCGTAGACCCCGTCCGGAAGGAAGCGGTAGTAGATCGGCAGTGCGACCAGGCCGAGACTGACCGCCCACACCGTCACGACCAGCACGAACTCCACCAGGCCGAGCGGGAAGAGCAGGAAGAGGTAGGACAGGTCGCGCCAGGTCGCCGGGTCCTTCAGCCGGGTCAGCCAGCGCTGCTTCTGCCCCGACGGCGGCAACGGCAGATACGGATCGTCGATGTACACGTCGAGCAGCGCGAACACCCGCCCCCGCTCGACCCGCCCCGCGGTCCGCGCGAACAGGACCAGCAGCGCGAGCAGCGGAACGCCGAGCCACACGACGATCGTCCCCAGCCCGGCCGACCCCAGCGTCACGATCAGCGTGAACGAGAGGATCCCGATAGGCAGGTTGAGCAGGAGATACGCCAGCGCCCCGCCCAGCGGCGGAGTGCGGCGCCCAAAACTGCGACCGGCGGGCACGGTGACCATGGCGGGGCTCCCTCACTGCGGAAACTGACCTGCTCAGCATGGCCGGGCCGGCACCGGGCAACCAGGGGGCGAGCGGGCATCTTCGAGGTGGGGACAGCCCTACCCCGTGCCGGAATTATCGGGTTGCCGGGCGGGTTATGATGGTGAGGTTACAAGCACCTACAAGGGGGTGAACGGTTTCGACTCTGGACGTTGAATCAAGGGAAGCGTGCCGGTGCAGGCGAGAGACCACCGTAAGCGTCATCGCAACCTAATAAGCGCCAAGGCCAATAGCCAGCGCGACTTCGCTCTCGCTGCCTGATCGCAGTAGAGCAAGTCTGTCGGCCCGGGGTCGCCTCCGACCCGGTCGCCGGCATCAGCTAGGAGGCTTACCGCCGGTCCCGGCCACGGGGCCCGGTAGGGAAGCAAACAGTGGCTGGGCTCGTCACTTCAGCTTGTTCGCGTGACTGAAGGGGCCAAGCAGAGACATAGCGGACTGCGCACGGAGAAGCCTTGAGGAGGCGCTAGAGGACCCGGGTTCAATTCCCGGCACCTCCACTCGATTCGCGGGAGAGCCCTGCCAACGCTTGCGCGTTGGCCAGGGCTCTTCTTCGTATCCGTCTTTGGGGGTCGGACCCCCAAACCCCCGCCAGGGGGCTGCGCCCCCTGGACCCCCATCGTGGTGGTTGCGTTGCGTGGGCTGGTTGCGCTGGGTGCGTTGGGTGGCTGGGTGGGTTGGGTGCGTGGGTTGCGGGGGAGGGTGGGGTGTGTTCAAAATATGAGCATGTTCAGTTCAGATGAACATGCGGGTTTGCTGAACGCGATGGGCTGGCCTGCTGAGGTGCGAGCCAGGCTCGAGGAACTTGGCTTGCGGGTCGAGGTGCTCGACGCCGAGGCATCGGCTCCCGATGGCCCGCGCGGACGTCAGATGGATGCCGTCGTGCGGCTCACCACGGAGTCTGGTGCCGTCCGGACGTACGGGGTCGAGATCAAGCGGCGGATGACCGCGGAGCTGGCCACGGCGGTCCATTTCCCGTCGGCGCTTCCGCCGCTGTTGTTCACCGCGCACCTCGGTGATCCGGTCGCCGAACGGCTGCGTGCCCGGGGGATCGACTACGTGGACACTGCGGGCAATGCCCACCTCGCGTGGGATGACGTTCTGATCGACGTACGAGGCCGCCGCAAGCCTGCCGCGTCTGCAGGGCGAGCCTCGATGCGAGGCGCGGGAGCCTTTGGCCGAGCTGGCCTTCAGGTTCTGTTCGTCCTGCTCAGCTGGCCGGAGGTGACTGGCTTTTCCTACCGTTTGCTGGCTGCGCTGAGCGGTGTGTCGCTCGGTACGGTCAAGACGGTCATCGACGAACTCACTAATGCCGGTTACTTGTACCAGGCAGGAGACGAGCGACGGCTTGCCCGCGGAGCCGAACTGCTTGACCGGTGGTCGGAGGCGTACACCATCACTCTGGAACCTGCGCTTGCCCTCGGCGAATTCGAGGCCGCAGACCTTTCGTGGTGGCGGAATTCGCAGGAAGCCCTTTTTTCCCTGCAAGCCCAAGTAGGCGGGGAAGCGGGGGCCAGCCTCCTCGATCCGCATTTGCGGCCCGCCTCACTCACGCTTTACGTCGAAAGCTTGCCTGTCCGGCTCATCGGTCAGCATCGCATGGCCCGGGCGGAAAAAGACGGCAACGTGCACATCCGGACCCGGTTCTGGAAGGAGCCCGCGCCCCAGCCGTGGTCGGAGTCCTGGATCGTGCCCTCTCCCCTGATCTACGCCGACATGCTTGCCTCCGGAGATCCGCGCCAGCGCGAGCACGCAGACCGTATTCGGAGCAGTGATGATCGACTTAAGCGCATCGACCGAACCTGATCTTCATCTCGCCGCGAAAGTACTGACTCGGGTGGACGCCGTCGCCAAGGCGGTGAAAGTCGATTATCTCGTGGTCGGGGCAACGGCACGCACGATCTTGTCGGTCGGACTGGTCGGCAGCCCGCCTGAACGGGCCACCCGGGACATCGACATCGCCGCTGCGATGGGCAACTGGGACGATTTCGAACGATTTGCGGCCAGGCTGAAACGGCGTGGCAGGAGCGTCCATTCTTTTCTGGTAGAGGGCGTCGAAGTCGACGTGGTGCCCTACGGCGGCATCGAGGAGGAAGGCCGGACCATACTCTGGCCCGACGACCATCGGATGAACGTCCGGGGGCTGAGCGAAGCCGTTGCGTCGGCCGAGCAGGTGCTGCTGCCCGGCGGGCTCGTCGTCAAGATTCCCGCAGTGCCCGCGTTGGCCCTGCTCAAGCTCCTGACCTGGTGGGATCGTCGCTTCGAGACCACCCGCGACGCCATCGACCTCGGGACGATGATCGGCTGGTACTCGTCGGGGCCATATCTGGAACGGCTCTATGAAGAGGAAAACAAAGCCCTCGAACGGCAGGACTACGACCCCGCTCTCGCGGGAGCCTGGCTTTTGGGAACGCACTTGCCTGGTCTGCTCGATGTCGAAGGGGTTGAGGTATTGCTCGACATCGTCGGCGATGACGACGTGCTGGGCCGGTTGGCCAACGATGTTCGCCTCGTTCGGGCACCGGACCTGATTTCCGCGTTGGCCGACGGCATCAAGGAAGCGGTTGCCTAGGCGGAATGGGTGTCCGGCACCGGCCCTCAGTATCGCGGGAAGCTTTCTGTGCCACCGGTTGCCGTGCGAGCGGAGCTCGGATCTCATTTTGGGCGGGTGCCGCCGATGTGTGTGGTTAGGGTTGCGGCTGTTGCGGCGACGGCTTCGGCTAGGTCGGGGAAGGTCTCTTCGCAAGGGCCCTCGTCTGGGCAGAGGTGGCGCAGTGTCACGCTGATCGCGGCCATCGGCCTGGAGCCGTGGTCGAACACTGGGGCGGCGACAGAGGCGAAGCCCGCTGTCACGTGACCGTCTTCCACTGACCAGCCGAGGCGGCGTTCGGTCGCCAAGGTGCGGCGTAGTGCGGCCAGCGAATTGGGGCCGCGTGGAGTGCGCAGGACGAACGACGTGGCGGCTGGGAACAGGGCGCGGACGTGGGCGGCTGGCAGGTGTTGCAGCATCGCGCGGCCGGACGCGGTCAGGTGCGCGGGCAGTCGCACGCCGACATCGGTGACGAGGGTTTCCGGGCGGGCTGGGCGTTCCTTGATCAGGTACAGCGATTCGTTGCCGTGCAGGACGCCCAAATGTGCGGTGTGGCCGATGCGGTCGACGAGTTTGCGCAGCAGCGGTCCGGCCAAGCGCTCCAGTGGGTCGTGGCGCAGGTAGGCCGAGCCGAGTTCGAAGGCGGCGATGCCGAGGCCGTAGCGGCGTTCGGCGGGCAGGTGGGTGACGAAACCGGCTGCGGTCAGTTCGTTGAGCAGGTGATACGTCGTCGACCGAGGCAACTCCAGGTCGCGCGCGATGGCCGCGGCCGAGACCGGGCCCGCGTGGCCGGCGAGCAGGCGCAGCACGGAGAGGCCGTTGCGCAGGGCGGGAACGTCGGAACTGCTCACTGGGCCTCCTCCGGAAGTGGCGCGAGGGGACCCCTCGCACTGCCCGAACGGAGTATGAGGGGTCCCTTCGCGCCGGTGGTCGAGGCTCTCGCCACGTGTTGTCTTGAATACCAGACACTACCGCGAACTCCGCTCTGTCGCGCGGGCCCGCCGGGAGGTGCAATGGCGGCATGCCGGAACCAGTCCTCCTGAGCTCGAAGCCGATGACCGCGGCGCAGGTTGTCGACATCGTCCGTGGGCACGCGCACGTCGGGCTCGCCGAGACGGTCGAGAAGAACCTCGCCGCCACCCGCCAGCACATCGAAGACCTCGCTGACGCCACGTCGCCGACCTATGGGGTCTCGACCGGGTTCGGCGCGCTCGCCACGCGCCACATCCCCGTCGAGAGCCGTACCGCGCTGCAGCGCAGCCTGATCCGCTCGCACGCCGCTGGCGCCGGGCCCGCGGTGGAGCCGGAGGTGGTGCGCGCCCTGATGCTGCTGCGCCTGCGCACGCTGGCCAGCGGTTACACCGGGGTGCGGCCGCAGACGGCGCAAACGCTTGCGGCGCTGCTCAACGCGGACATCACGCCGGTCGTGCACGAGTACGGTTCGCTCGGCTGCTCCGGCGACCTCGCGCCGCTGGCCGCGGTCGCGCTCGCGTTGATGGGCGAGGGCGAGGTGTTCCACGCGGGCGAGCGGAAACCCGCCGCGGACGCGTTGCGGGCGGCCGGGATCACGCCGCTGGTGCTGGCCGAGAAGGAGGGCCTCGCGCTCACCAACGGCACCGACGGCATGCTCGGCATGCTGCTCCTCGCTGCCGCCGACCTGCACCGGCTGCTGGACGTCGCGGACCTCACCGCGGCGATGAGCGTCGAGGCGCTGCTGGGCACCGATCGCGCGTTCGCCGCCGATCTGCAGGCGCTGCGCCCGCATCCCGGCCAGGCGACCAGCGCGGCACGGATGTTCGCGGCGTTGCAGGGGTCGAAAATCGTGGAGAGCCACCGCGGTCCGGACTGCAACCGCGTGCAGGACGCGTACTCGCTGCGGTGCGCGCCGCAGGTGCACGGCGCCGCGCGGGACACGCTGACGCACGCGGAACTCGTCGCGGAGCGGGAGCTCTGGTCCGCGGTGGACAACCCGGTGGTGCTGGCCGACGGCCGGGTGGAGTCGAACGGCAACTTCCACGGCGCGCCGGTCGCGTACGTGCTCGACTTCCTCGCGGTGCCGGTGGCGGACGTGGCGAGCATCGCCGAACGCCGCACCGACCGGATGCTCGACCAGGCGCGTTCGCACGGGCTGCCGCCGTTCCTCGCGCACGACCCCGGCGTCGACTCCGGGCACATGATCGCGCAGTACACGCAGGCCGCCGTGGTCAGCGAGCTGAAGCGGCTCGCGGTGCCCGCCTCGGTCGACTCGATCCCGAGCAGTGCGATGCAGGAGGACCACGTGTCCATGGGCTGGTCCGCCGCGCGCAAGCTGCGCAAGGCGGTCGACGGCCTGACCACCGTGCTCGCCGTCGAACTGCTCACCGCTGCCCGCGCGCTCGATTTCCGCGCGCCGCTGCAGCCCTCGCCGGTCACCGGACGCGTCCGGGACCTGCTGCGCACCAAGGTCGAGGGTCCTGGCCCCGACCGTCACCTGGCGCCCGAGATCGCGGCCGCCGAAGAACTCGTGCGGTCGGGCGCTGTCCTGGCCGCGGCCGAACTGGAGGCCTGAGCATGACTAGCACCGCCCGTACCGTCCGCGCCGCCCGCGGCACCTCGCTGACCGCGAAGAACTGGCAGACCGAGGCCGCGCTGCGGATGTTCCACAACAACCTCGACCCCGAGGTCGCCGAACGGCCCGAGGACCTGGTCGTCTACGGCGGCACCGGCCGGGCCGCGCGCAACTGGGCGAGTTTCGACGCGATCACCCGCGAGCTGACCGCGCTGGAGCAGGACGAGACGCTGCTGGTCCAGTCCGGCAAGCCGGTCGGCGTGTTCCGCACGCACGAATGGGCGCCGCGGGTGCTGATCGCGAACTCGAACCTGGTGGGCGACTGGGCGACCTGGCCGGAGTTCCGCAGGCTCGAGCAGCAGGGCCTCACCATGTACGGGCAGATGACCGCCGGTTCGTGGATTTACATTGGCACGCAAGGCATTCTGCAGGGCACCTACGAGACGTTCGCCGCGGTCGCGAAGAAGCGGTTCGGCGGAACGCTGCGCGGCACGCTCACCGTCACCGCCGGGCTCGGCGGCATGGGCGGCGCGCAGCCGCTCGCGGTCACGATGAACGACGGCGTGGCGTTGTGCATCGAGGTCGACGCCCAGCGCGCGCACCGCCGCGTCGAGCACCGCTACCTCGACGAGGTGGCCGACGACCTGGACGACGCGATCCGGCGGGTCACCGCGGCGAAGAAGGAGCGGCGGCCGCTGTCGGTCGGCGTGGTCGGCAACGCCGCCGAGGTGCTGCCGGAGCTGCTGCGCCGCGACGTCGAGGTGGACATCGTCACCGACCAGACGTCGGCGCACGACCCGCTGTCCTACCTGCCCAAGGGCATCAGCGTGGACGACTGGCAGGACTACGCGGCCAAGAAGCCGGACGAGTTCACCGACCGGGCGCGCGAGTCGATGGCCGAGCACGTCGACGCGATGCTCGGGTTCCTCGACCGCGGTGCCGAGGTCTTCGACTACGGCAACTCCCTGCGCGGCGAGGCGAAACTCGGCGGCTGCGAGCGCGCGTTCGACTTCCCGGGCTTCGTGCCCGCCTACATCCGGCCGCTGTTCTGCGAGGGCAACGGGCCGTTCCGCTGGGCCGCGCTTTCCGGCGACCCGGAGGACATCGCCGCGACCGACCGCGCGATGCTCGAACTGTTCCCGGAGAACGAATCGCTGGCCCGCTGGATCAAGATGGCCGGCGAGCGCGTGGCGTTCCAGGGCCTGCCCGCCCGGATCTGCTGGCTCGGCTACGGCGAACGGCACCTGGCCGGCCTGCGCTTCAACGAGATGGTGGCCAGCGGCGAGCTGAAGGCCCCGGTCGTGATCGGCCGCGACCACCTCGACTCGGGCAGCGTCGCCTCGCCGTACCGCGAGACCGAGGGCATGGCCGACGGCTCCGACGCGATCGCCGACTGGCCGCTGCTCAACGCGCTGGTCAACACCTCGTCCGGGGCGAGCTGGGTGTCCATCCACCACGGCGGCGGGGTCGGCATGGGCCGGTCCATCCACGCCGGGCAGGTGAGCGTCGCGGACGGCACGCCGCTGGCGGCGCAGAAGCTGGAGCGGGTGCTCACGAACGACCCGGGCATGGGCGTCATCCGGCACGTCGACGCCGGATACGACCGCGCGGCCGAGGTCGCCGACGAGCGTGGCGTCCGGGTGCCGATGCGGGAGCAGGCGTGACCGCATCCGGGCTGCTCGGCGAGATCGCCGACGTCGGGCGCGACGCCCGGCGCGGCGGTTACTCGCGGCACGCGTTCGATTCGCCGGAACACGACCTGCGCACGTGGTTCGTCGAACGGGCGCAGCAACTGGGCCTCGACGTCGAGACCGATCGCAACGGCAACCTGTGGGCGTGGTGGGGCGCTCCTGGCGCGGACGCGGTCGTCACCGGCAGCCATCTGGACTCGGTGCCGGGTGGCGGCGCGTTCGACGGTCCGCTCGGCGTCGTGAGTGCGCTGGCGGCGGTGGAAACGTTGCAGGCCAAGGGTTTCCGCCCGGCCAAACCGTTCGCGGTGGTGGTCTTCGCCGAAGAGGAGGGCGGGCGCTTCGGCGTGCCGTGTCTCGGTTCGCGGCTGCTCACCGGGACGATCGACGCGGACCGGGCGCGGGCGCTGCGGGATCCGTCCGGCGTCACGTTCGCGGAGGCCGCGGCGAAGTCCGGGCTGGACGTGGACCGGGTCGGCGCGGATCCGGACCGGCTCGGAATGATCGGGCAGTTCCTGGAACTGCACGTCGAACAGGGCAGGGGACTGATCGACCTCGGGTCGCCGGTAGCGGTCGGCAACACGGTGATCGCGCACGGCCGGTGGCGATTCTCCTTTGCCGGGCAGGGAAACCACGCGGGTGCGACGTTGCTCGCGGACCGGGTCGACCCGATGCTTCCCGCCGCCGAGACCGTGGTCGCGGTGCGGCGGCTGGCGCGGAAGACGTCGGACGCGCGGGCGACTGTGGGACGGCTGGTACCCACGCCGGGCGGGACGAACGTGATCGCGTCCACTGTGGACATGTGGTTGGACGCACGCGTTCCGGGCACTGCGACGCCGGTGCTGGTCGAGGAGATCACTCAGGCGGCGCGGGCCGCTGCCGAGGCGGAAGGGTGCGAGCTGGCGGTCACGCGCGAGTCGTACTCCGACGACGTGGTGTTCGACCAGGCGCTGCGGCGGTCGCTGGGGGAGTGGCTGGGCAATCCGCCCGAGCTGCCCACCGGCGCCGGGCACGACGCGGCGATCCTGTCGGGATTCGTGCCGTCCGGGATGCTGTACGTCCGCAATCCGACCGGGATCAGCCACGCGCCCGAGGAATTCGCTGAGGCGGACGACGTCGAGGCCGGTGCGCGGGCGCTCGCCGAGGTGCTGGAGCGGCTCGCGAGATGACCACGTACTGGTGCGAACGGGCCTGGCTGCCCGACGGGGTCGCGGAAGCGGTCCGGATCGAGATCGCCGACGGCCGGATCGTTTCGGTGACCGCCAACGCGGAGAAGACCGGAACCATCCTTAACGGACTGACGCTCCCCGGGTTCGCCAACGGGCATTCGCACGCGTTCCACCGCGCGTTGCGGGGCCGGACGCACCACGAGCGGGGCACGTTCTGGACGTGGCGGGAGCGGATGTACTCGCTCGCCGCCCGGCTCGATCCGGATTCGTACTACCGGCTCGCTCGGGGCGTCTACGCCGAGATGGTGCTGGCGGGGTACACGAGCGTCGCCGAGTTCCACTATCTGCACCACGGTCCGGGCGGCAAGCCGTACGCGTCGCCCAACGCGATGGGTGACGCGTTGCGGCAGGCCGCGCGGGACGCCGGGATCCGGATGACCCTGCTCGACACCTGCTACCTCGCGGGCGGCATCGGCGTGCCGCCGGACGAGGTGCAGCAGCGGTTTTCGGACGGTTCGGCCGAGAAGTGGGCGGAACGCGTTGCGCTGCTGAAGGAAGACGACCTGTTCCGCGTCGGCGGGGCGATCCACTCGGTGCGTGCGGTGCCGGAGTACGAACTGCCGAAGGTGGACAACGCGGTGCCGAAGGACCGGCCGTTGCACATCCACCTGTCCGAACAGCGTGCGGAGAACGAGCAGTGCGAGGCCGCGTATCGCTGGACGCCGACCGGGTTGCTCTGGGATTACGGCGTGCTCGGCGAACGGCTCACCGCGGTGCATGCGACGCATCTGACCGAGCAGGACATCAAGTGGCTGGGTGATTCCCGAAGCGGCGCGTGCTTCTGCCCGACCACCGAACGGGACCTCGGCGACGGCATCGGCCCGGCCCGGAGCCTGCTGGACGCGGGCGCGCGGCTCGGCATCGGGAGCGACAGCAACGCGGTGGTCGACGCGTTCGAGGAGACCCGGGCGTTGGAGCTGGACGACCGCCTCGCCAGCGAGGAGCGCGGCCGGTTCACTGCGGAAGAGCTGCTCGCCGCCGGCACCGAGCACATCTCCGCCGGCTGGCCGGAGACCGGCACTCTCGCGGCTGGCGCTGGAGCGGACCTGGTCACGGTCGCGACGGACACGGTGCGCACGGCCGGGATCGAACCGTCCGGCGTGCTGTTCGCCGCCGCGGCCGCGGACGTCCGTACCGTGCTGGTGGCCGGGCGGGAAGTGGTGCGCGACGGTGCGCACGTGCTGATCGAACGACCGGAAACCTTACTGGCCAAGGAGATCGATGCGCTGTGGCAGTTCTGATCACCGGAATCGGCGAGCTCACCACGAACGACCCGGAGCTGGGCAAGCTCCGCGACGCCGCGCTGGTGCTCGACGGCGAGACCGTCGCGTGGGCAGGTCCGGCCGCGCAGGCTCCGGACGCCGACGAACGCGTCGACGTCGAGGGCCGCGCCGTGCTGCCTGGGTGGGTCGACAGCCACACCCATCTCGTGTTCGCGGGCGACCGCACCGCCGAGTTCGAGGCGCGGATGGCCGGACAGGCTTATGCGGCAGGCGGAATCGCGGTCACCGTCGATGCGACGCGGGCGGCTTCGGACGAGCAGCTGGCGGCGAATCTGCGTCGACATGTCGAGGAAGCGGCTGCGCAGGGCACGACCTGCCTGGAAACGAAGACGGGATACGGCCTCACGGTCGCTGATGAGGCACGGTCGGCGCGGATCGCGGGCGAGGTCGCGGACGAGGTGACCTTCCTGGGAGCGCATCTCGTGCCGCCGGGCGCCGACGCGGAGTCCTATGTGGACTTGGTCTGCGGCGAGATGCTGGACGCGGTCGCGCCGCACGTGCGGTGGGCCGATGTGTTCTGCGAGACCGGGGCGTTCGACGAGGCGCAGTCGGCGCGCGTGCTCAAAGCGGCGGCGGAGCGCGGGCTTGGGCTGCGGGTGCACGGCAATCAGCTCGGCGAAGGGCCGGGCGTGCGGCTGGCGGTGGAGCTGGACGCGGCGAGTGTCGACCACTGCACGTACCTGAGTGATGCCGACGTCGAGGCGCTCGCGTCGTCCAACACGGTCGCGACGATCCTGCCCGCGTGCGATCTGTCCACCAGGCAAGCGCTGGCACCGGCGCGTCGACTGCTGGACGCCGGCGCGACGGTCGCATTGGCCAGCAACGCCAATCCCGGCAGCTCGTACACCACGTCGGTGGCGTTCTGCGTGACGACGGCCGTGCTTCAGCTGCGGATGACCGTCGACGAGGCGGTGTGGTCGGCGACCGCCGGCGGGGCGCGGGCACTTCGCCGCGACGACGTCGGCTACCTGCGCCCGGGTGCGCGGGCGGATGTGCACGTACTCGACGCGCCGTCCACTACGCATCTCGCTTATCGGCCCGGGGTCCCGTTGACCCACTCGGTGTGGCGGAAAGGGGCAAGGGTGCGTTAATCGGTGGCGACGGCGTCCGCGGCTGCGCTAACGTGAAAGGGAACAGGACGCGCGAAAGACCATTGTCCGGTATGGGTTAGGCCGGACGACTCATTCGCTCTGTTTCCGAGCGCCCGGCTAGGCGGGCCGAGCCCAGTGCGTCCCTCTCGAACCAGAACGTTGGTACGGAAGGGACTTCGCTGATGGCGAATAACGTGAACAACGCGGACAACACGGTGCTCGTGATCGGGGCCGGGCTCGGCGGGCTGTGTCTCGCGCAGGGCCTGCGCAAAGCCGGGATCCCGTGCGAGGTCTACGAACGCGATTCCGCGCTGGACGCGCGTCGGCAGGGGTATCGGCTGCACATCGATTCGCGCGGCGACCAGGCGTTGCGGGAAGTTCTGCCGCCGCAGCTGCACGAGTTGTTCCTCGCTACCTCGGGCCAGCCGCGCAACGCCACCACGATCTACGACAGCCAGCTGACGCCACGCACCGAGTTCGTGCTGGACGACGGCGAGGTCCAGCGCAATGTCAACCGGTTCACCCTGCGGCAGATTCTGTTCGAGGGCCTCGACAACGTCCATTTCGACAAAGAGTTCGTCCGGTACGAGAAGCACGAGAACGGCGTGATCGCGCACTTCGCCGACGGCACTCAGGCGCGCGGTGCGGTTCTCGTCGGCGCGGACGGGGTGAATTCGCCGGTGCGCCGCCAATATCTCCCGCACGCGCGGGTCGTCGACACCGGATTGCGTCAGCTGTACGCGAAGATCCCGCTCACCGAGGCGACCCGGGAACTGTTCGACCCGGAGATGTTCGCCGTGTTCAGCATCGTTTCCGGGCCGCACAAGCAGATGATCGGGTTCGCGCCGGTCGACTACCCGGAGCCGATCGCCGACGCCTGCGCGCGGCTCGCGCCGAACGTTCGGCTCAGCCCCGACGAGCCGTATATGACCTGCGCTTTCGGTGCGCGCCAGGAAGTATTCGGGCGGACGGACGACGAACTCCGCGCGCTGTCCGCGGACGAGATGCAGCAGCTCGTGCTCGACCGGGTCGCGGACTGGAACCCGCGCGTGCGCCGGATGGTCGAAAGCTGGCTTCCGGACTCGCCGTTCCTCGTTTCGATCCGGACCAGCGTGCCGATCGGGCCGTGGGAGCCGTCGCGGGTGTGTCTGGTCGGCGACGCGATCCACGCGATGAGCCCGGCTGCCGGGGCGGGTGCCAACACTGCGATGCGCGACGGTGCTGCGCTCGCTGCCGCGTTGAGCAGCGGCTCGGCGGATGCGATCGGGGAATACGAGGCGGAAATGCGCCGGTATGGCTTCGCCGCGGTCCGGGAGTCCGCCGCGAACGGGGTGCAGCATCTGGGGCAGAACCCATTGCCGGAAATGTCTTCGGCGTCCTTTTCCTGACCGGGTGCGGGGGCAGAGTTCCTGCCCCCGCGCCCAGCCGCGCGCGCAGTCCGGAAGCTCAAGGGCGACGATGAAAAAGGACCAGCAGGTAACCGGCGGAAAACCGGCGGCGTCGGCAAGATCTCGTTCATTCAGAGTTCAACTACTGGCCACCCGCTGAGGGATCTGGAGACCCCGCCCGCGTAGGTACCGTCACTCCCGCAGGACACTCCGGACTGGAGAGCGGGCATGGACTTTTCTCTCATCGTCCTGGTGGTGATCGTCGCGGCGCTGGCCTTCGACTTCACCAACGGGTTCCACGACACGGCCAACGCGATGGCCACCTCGATCGCCACCGGTGCGCTGAAGCCCCGGGTCGCGGTCGCGATCTCGGCGGTGCTGAATCTCGTCGGCGCGTTCCTTTCGATCGAGGTCGCGAAAACCATTTCCGGCGGGATCGTCGACGACACCAAAGTCACGCCGGTGGTGATTTTCGCCGGATTGGTCGGGGCCATCGTCTGGAATCTCGTGACGTGGCTGGTCGGGCTGCCGTCGAGTTCGTCGCACGCGTTGTTCGGCGGGCTGATCGGGGCGACCTGGATCGCGTCCGGCGCGGACGCCGTGCACTTCGCGAAGGTCGTCGAAAAGGTGCTGATCCCGGCGATCGCGTCGCCGGTGGTGGCGGGAATCGTCGCGATCGTCGGCACGTTCCTCGTTTACCGCATCACCGCCAAGGCGCGGCAGGACGTGGTCGGCAAGGGGTTCAAGACCGGTCAGGTGCTTTCGGCGAGCCTGGTGTCGCTCGCACACGGCACCAACGACGCGCAGAAGACGATGGGCGTCATCACGCTCGCGCTGATCGCGGGCGGTTCGCTCGCGCCGGGGTCGAACCCGCCGGTGTGGGTCATCCTCGCCTCCGGCGCGGCGATCGCGCTCGGCACCTACTTCGGCGGCTGGCGGATCATCCAGACGATGGGCAAGAAGCTCACCGAAATCCAGACGCCGCAAGGCTTTGCCGCCGAGACGAGTTCCGCGGCGGTCATCCTGGCCTCGTCGCACCTCGGCTTCGCGCTGTCGACCACGCACGTCACCTCGGGCGGCATCATCGGCTCCGGGCTCGGCCGGAAACTCGCCGAGGTCCGCTGGGGCGTCGCGGGCAAGATGGTGCTCGCCTGGGCGCTCACGCTGCCCGCCGCCGCGATCGTCGGGGCCGTCGCCGCCGCGGTCTCCACCCGCGGCAGCTGGGGAACCGTCCTCGTCGGCGGCGTCGGAGTGCTGCTCGCGCTGGGCATCTGGCTCGCGTCGCGGCGCAACCCGGTCACGCCGGCCACCGTCAACAACGAGCCGGAGGCCGCCGAGGCCGCCCCGGTCGCGGCCTGAGGGAGCACGACATGGCGATCAACTGGGGTGCCCTGGGCATCGTTTTCGTGGTGGCGCTGGCTGCGGCGGTTGTGCTGACCGGGCTGTTCGCGTACGGCGTGCGCGGCCTCTCGGAGCGCGTGACGGCGCGGGCGCACGGTGGCAGCGGCACGGTTCAGCTGACTGGTGCGGTGGTGTGTTTCGCGGTTTGTGCCGCGGTGATCGGGTATGGGATCTATCTGATCGTGGCTTAGGCGAGTGCCGCCTCGGCGCGGGTTCGCAGTTCTTCCGGAAGCTCGTCGAGCAGCGGTCGTACCGTCGCTCGGCGGGCTTCGTTCAGGTGGGCCAGGACGTCCAGCGCCGGGGCCCACAGCGACTCGTCCGCCGCGGCGGTGCGGACCAGTGCGGGCAGGCGGTCCTCGCCGACCAGGCTGAGTACGTGGTCGATCCGGCTCCGGTCGTCCAGCACGTATGCGGTGTGCAGGAGACCGGCATCGTCCAGGAGGCCTACGCAGCGGCGGACCGTGTCGTCCGGCAGGTGGCCGACGAAGCGGCCCAGCGTGATCCAGTCTTCGCGGCGGGTCAGTTCCTCGGCGACCGCCACGACGGTCGTTACCGGGATCCGGGTGATGATCGAAGTGGCCCGCCGCGGGTCCAGTTCCGCCGCGACCGAGGCGAGGAACTTCGGCGACAGCCGTTTCGCGACGTCGACGCCGCGTGACACGTCGACCAGTCCGGCGATCCGCGCGCACAGCAGCGGGCCGAACACCTTCTCCGCGATCTTCGCGGTCACCCCGGCCGGCAGCAGTTTGCTCGCCAGCGCCATCCGCTCCAGCACGACGAGGTTCGCGTCGAACAGCGTGGTCGTCATCTGTTCGCGCAGCAGCCGGACCTCGCCCTGGTCGACGTCGGCGAGGTAGTCGAGCCGGGCGGGGTCGACGTCGAGCACCCGGGCGAGTTTGAGGATTTCCGGGTTCACAGGCCGACCGCTTTCCGCACCGCGCCGCGCAGCAGCGCGGGCACGTACTTCAGGCTTTCCTCACCCGCGCGGGCGAGCGCCTGCGCCTGCCGGTGCCGGGCATCCCGCAAGGCCGCCGACAGATCCTGTTTGTGCT
This sequence comes from Amycolatopsis sp. VC5-11, assembly GCF_037034185.1. Lineage (NCBI taxonomy): Bacteria > Bacillati > Actinomycetota > Actinomycetes > Pseudonocardiales > Pseudonocardiaceae > Amycolatopsis > Amycolatopsis sp. VC5-11. The sequence goes on from NZ_JBAGKF010000004.1 coordinate 23,960, forward strand.
GCTCAGACAGGGATTCGATGCCGTCCGGCAAGGGAGCGCCGAGCTGCTCGGCCAGGGTGCGTTCAGCCATGGTGACCCATCATGCCTCACGATCTCGACCTTGACTTTCGGCAGTGGTGACGAATCAGGCGGCCCTTGTAGCGTCAGCGGAATGAAGGAGGCGACGCGAGTCCGCTGGCGCGTGACGTTCGACGTGCTGCTCTGGGCCGCGTTGTGCGGGTTCGTCGTGCTCGACGGCCCGCTCGACCCGAACGTCTGGGAACTCGTCTACGGCCTGGTGTCGGTCACCCTGGCGATGGCCACCGCCCGCGTCTACCCGGCGTTCGCGCTGGCGGTGGCGATGGCGACGGCGCTCGTCATCGCGTTCGGATGGGGCGGCCGGGTGGCGGTGTGGGAGTTCTTCCTGATCGTCGTGATCTCGTACCTGGCCGGGCTGCGGCTGGCCAGGGCGCGCGTGGCGATGATCTGCTTCTTCGCCATCGCGGTGGCCGGGATCCCGCTGGCTTTCCTGCCGACGGCGGGCTTCGACGCGTGGGGCGCGGTGCTCGGCACGCTCGCGTTCGCCGGGGTCGCGCCGTGTCTGCTCGGCCGGCACGTGCGGCTGCGGCGCGAGCTCGCGCAGGACGGGTGGCGGCGCGCGGAGGAGATGGAGAGCAGGCACCGGCTGGTCGCGCAGGAGGCGCGGCTGCGGGAGCGGGCCCGGATCGCCAGCGACATGCACGATTCGCTCGGCCACGAGCTGAGCCTGATCGCGGTGCGCGCGGCGGCTCTGGAGGTCGACAGCGAGCTTGGCGAAGCGCAACGCGAGGCCGCCGGACAGCTTCGGGCGGGCGCGGCGACGGCGACGGAACGGCTGCGCGAGATCATCGGCGTGCTGCGCGAGGACGCCGCGCCGATCGAGCCGGTGCAGGGCGATCTGGGGGAGCTGATCGACCGCGCGCGGGCGTCTGGGATCGAGATCGGCGCGCGGATCGACAAGCTGGACGGCGCACCGCCGATGGTCGCGCGGGCGGTCTACCGCGTGGTGCAGGAAGGGCTCACGAACGCGGCGAAGTACGCGCCCGGCGCGGCCGTCACGGTGGTCGTGACCAGCAACAATGAGTCGACCGACGTCCGGGTCCGGAACGCGCCGCCGCCCGCCGGACCGTTGCCCGGCCGGTCCGGGCAGCGGGGGTTGATCGGCCTGCAGGAGCGGGTGCGGCTGGTCGGCGGGAGCCTGACCGCGGGCCCGGCGGACGGCGGGTTCGAGGTGGCGGCCCGTCTGCCGCACGATTCGGCGCCCGCGCCGGAGCAGGACGACGGGATCGGACAGGCCGCGCGCGAGCTGGAGCGTGCCCGTCGCGCCGTGCGGTCGAGCCTGGTGCAGGCGATCGTGGTGCCGCTGGCGCTGTTCGGAGTGGTCATCGGCGGGGCGGGCGTGACCTTCCTGGTGCAGTGGTCGTCGTCGGAGCTGCCGCCGGACTCGTACGCGCGGATCCAGATCGGCATGCCGCACTCGGCCGTCGAACCGCTGCTGCCCGCCCGCCAGCGCACGACGCTGCCGTCGATCAATGTGCCGCCGCAGCCTTACCGGAGCACCTGCGAGTACTACGGAGCCGGCCGGAGCTGGCTCAACTTCAACTATGCCGTCTATCGACTGTGCTTTGTGGACGATCGAGTGGCGAGCAAGGATCTTTACAGTGAGGACGAACCGTGATTCGCGTACTGCTGGCCGACGACGAAGCGATGATCCGCGCCGGCGTGGCCGCGATTCTGGCCTCGGACAAGGAAATCGAGGTGGTGGCCGAGGCCGCGGACGGACGCGCGGCGGTCGAACTGGCGCGTGCGAACCGGCCGGACGTCGCGCTGCTCGACATTCGCATGCCCGGGCTCGACGGGCTGGCCGCGGCGGAGGAAATCCGCAAACTGCTGCCGGACACCGGCGTTCTCATGCTGACGACGTTCGGGGAGGACGAGTACATCGAACGCGCGCTCGGCCTCGGCGCGAGCGGATTCCTGCTCAAGGCGGGCGATCCGCGCGAACTGCTCGCCGGGGTGCACGCGGTGGCAGACGGCGCGGCGTTCCTTTCGCCGAAGGTCGCGCACCGCGTGATCACGCGCTTGTCCGGCAGCCGGTTCAGCCGGGCCGCGACCGCGCGCGAGCGGGTGAGCGTCTTGACGAACCGCGAGCGGGAGGTGCTGGTGCTGCTCGCCGAAGGACTGTCCAATGCGGACATCGCGGCGCGGATGTTCGTGGTGGAAGGCACGGTGAAGGCGCACGTGAGCACGATCCTGACCCGGTTGGACGTACGGAACCGGGTGCAGGCCGCGATCACGGCGTTCGAGGCTGGACTGGTGTGAGCCTCGGCGGTTGCCAGCGACTGATGCCGGCTCCGACGCGAGTGGTGACCGCTGCGGGCAGCAGCCGGGTGAAAGCCGCTCGCAGTGCGACCGCCGCCGGGTTGCGGAGAAGCGGACCGCTGGCACCGGCCTGGATCGACGCCTTCGCGACCTTCTGCGTGCGCGGTCGGCGTTCCGCGTCATAACATCGGAGCGCTTCGTCCACTGTGGACTTCTGGACGTGCGAGGCCAGCACCACCGCGTCCTCCAACGCCTGGCAGCCGCCTTGCCCGAGGAACGGCGGCATGGCGTGCGCGGCGTCCCCGAGCAGCGCGATACGGCCCCGGGTGTAGCTGGGCAGCGGCGTGGCGAGGTGATGCGTGTCGTGCAGCAAGATTTCCGGCGTGGCGTCGATGAGCTGTGGAATCGGGTCGTGCCAGCGGGCGTACTTCGCGCTCAGGTACGCGCGGATGTCGTCGTGCCGGATCCCGGCCGGACGAGCTTCGGAAACCCACCAGTAGACCTCGTCGTCCAGCAACGGCAGGACGCCGATTTCGATTCCCGCCGCCCACGTCGTGCTCAACGTGGGTTTCAGCGGCAGCTTGGCGATCCCGCGGAACGCCGCGCCACCGCTGTACTCCACGCGTGCGGCCGGGAAGAGCGCCTGCCGGATCGGGCTGTTGATTCCGTCGGCCGCCACGACCAGGTCCGCCTCGACCGAGCCGGAATCGTGGTGCACCACGCCGTTCTGCTCGACGCTCGTCACCTCGACCCCGGTCTTGAGGCATTCGCCCGGAAACTCCGACCGCAGCGTTTCGATCAGATTCGCCCGGTGGATCGCGCCCAGCGGCAGCCCGTGACTGCGGACGAAGAGGTCCGCGTCCCACCTCGCCAGCCGACGTCCGCGCCAGTCGACCAAGCCACCGCCGCGCTGCGCCGAGATCCGCGGCTCGACGCCCAGTTCGGCCAGTGCCCGCTGCGCGTTGGGCCACAACGAGATTCCCGCGCCGATGGCGGTCAGCTCCGGTGCCCGTTCGAGCACCGTGACCTCCCAGCCGACCCGGCGCAATCCGATCGCCGTGGCCAGTCCGCCGATGCCGCCCCCGACCACGACCGCGCGGTGCGAAGCCATGCCGACCTCCTCTACGTCTGTAGAGGACTCTACACCTGTAGTGTGCCGAGGGTGGAACGGACAGCTGTGATCGGCGACGCAGCCATCGAGGTCATCGCGGCCGAGGGCATGCGCGGGCTGACGCACCGCGCCGTCGATCGGGCGGCCGGGCTGCCCGCGGGTTCGACGTCGTACTACGCGCGCACCCGCGTCGCGTTGCTGGAGCTGGCCGCGGACCGGATGGTCGCGCTGGACCAGGCCGAAATCGTCCCGCCGGAAGGGAAACTCGCGGAGTTCCTGGGCGCGACGGTCCACCGCTCGATCACCGTCGGACGCACCAGAATGCTCGCGCGCTACGAATTCGCGCTCGAATCGACCCGGCGGCCGGAGCTGCGCGCTCGATACGACGCCGGCGGGCTGGAATTGCGCCGCCGGTGCGCGGAAGTGCTTGCCGCGGCCGGGTCTCCGACTCCCGAGGACCACACTCGCGTGCTCATCGGGTGGCTCGACGGATCGATCTTCGACGCGCTGGCAGGCACGGGCTCCGTCAACCCGCCGACCGAAGCCGACCTGGTTGCCGGAGCCCGTGCCGTGCTCGCCGGATTGGGGCTGCCGCACGCCTGATCAGGCGTCGCGGCGGTTCAGCAGCGCGGTTCCCGCGGCGATCCCGGCGGCCGCCCAGGCGAGGCAGACCAGCACGCCGACCCAAGGCCCGTACGGCGGCAGGCTGCCCAGCAACGGGTTCGGGTCGCCAGGCGGCACCATCGCGTTCATTCCCGCGAAGGCCGGGAAGTAGTTCATCGCCGGAGGGAACACGTACGACGACATCAGCATCGGCAACGGCAGCAGCAGCACGATCACCACCACCAACGTGCCCGCCGCACTGCGCAGCACGAACGAAATCCCCAGGCACAGCACGCCGAGCAGTGCGAAATACGCACCCATGCCCAGCGCGGTGACCGCCCCTTGCGACAGCGACGTGGAACCCCCAGCCCCACGCATCAGCACCGAGGCGACCCCCATGCCCAGCACGGCGACGACCACGCCGTAGACGAACAGCACCGGCACCAGCACCGCGGCCTTGGCGGCGGTGACCCTCGCCCGCACCGGAACCCATTGCAGCGTCGAACGAATCGACCCGCTGGTGTACTCGCTGGTCACGAACAGCGTCGCGACCGCGAGCACGCAGAACTCGACCAGGTAGATCGCACCGCTGTTGACGATGCCGTGCGCGGTCTGCTGCCGTTCGCCGCCCGCGTGCTGGGAGATCCCGGTGACGACGGAATAGAACGCCATCAGCAGCACTCCGCCGATCAGCGACCACCACGTCGCCCGCACCGACCAGAACTTGGTCCACTCCGCCGAAATCGCCAGCTTCGTCATGCCGTAACCCCGTATTCCACCGATCCGGCGGTCAGTTCCATGTACGCCTGCTCGAGCGAAGCGGTCCGCTCGGCAAGTCCGTGCAACCGGACGCCCAGTTCGTAAGCCACATCCCCGATCTCGGCCGCGGACGCCTCGTCGACGAGCAGTTCGCTGTCCTCCCCGGGCAGCACCGACCGGCCGTTCCCCCGAAGCCAGTCCGCGAGTTTCGCGCGCTCCGCCGGATCCGGCACGAGGACCGCGACCGACCGGCTCGAGTTGCCCGCGATGAAGTCGCCGATCGCCGCGTCGGCGAGGATCGAGCCCTTGCCGATGACCAGCAGCCGGTCCGCGGTCAGCTGCATTTCGCTCATCAGATGACTGGAGACGAACACGGTGCGACCTTCGGCGGCGAGCGAACGCATCAGCTGCCGCACCCAGCGGACGCCGTCCGGGTCGAGGCCGTTGACCGGCTCGTCGAACATCAGCACGCCAGGGTCACCGAGAAGTGCGCCGGCGATGCCGAGCCGCTGGCTCATGCCGAGCGAGAACGTCCCGGCGCGCTTGCCCGCGACGTCGCTCAGCCCGACCGTCGCGAGCACTTCCTCGACGCGGCTCGCGGCGATCCCGTTGCTGTTCGCCATCGCGAGCAGGTGTTTGCCCGCACTGCGGCCGGGATGCATGGCCTTCGCATCCAGCAGCGCACCGACTTCCCGCAGCGGAAACCGTAGCTCTGCATACGGTTTGCCGCGGATCAGCGCGTCGCCGGAGTCCGGCCGGTCGAGCCCGACGGTCATCCGCATGGTGGTGGACTTGCCCGCGCCGTTCGGGCCGAGGAACCCGGTCACCGTGCCCGGCTCGATGACCGAGGTGAGGCCGTTGACCACTGTCTTCTGGCCGTAGCGCTTCGTCAATCCGCGAAACGTGATCATAGGGCGAAGTCTGCGCCCGCGCGGGGTGCGCGGACATCAGCCGACCGTCCCGGACCGACCCCGACTTTCGGCAGGGGGTCAGCGCGACCTGCGGGTGGTGTGCCGGGTCGGGGTGGCGGTCGCGGGGTCCTCCGGCCACGGGTGTTTCGGATAGCGGCCGCGAAGGTCCGCGCGGACGGCGGCGTATCCGGTGCGCCAGAAGGACTCGAGATCGGCGGTGACCGCGGCCGGGCGGCCGGCGGGCGAAAGCAGGTGCAGCACCACCGGGACGCGGCCGTCGGCGAGCGACGGCGTCTCGGTCCAGCCGAACGTCTCCTGCAGCTTCACCGCGAGCACCGGCTGGTCGCCGTGGTAGTCCACGCGGTAGTGCGAACCGGACGGGACTTCGAGCCGGTCCGGCGCGAGTTCGTCGAGCCGCGCGGCTTCGGGCCAGGGGAGCAGGCCGCGCAAGGCAGTTCCGGCGTCGACGTCCGCCAGATCGGCTCGGCGGCGGACTCTCGACAGGTCCAGCCAAGTGTCTACTTCGGACAGCAGCGCCTCGTCGTCCACCGAAGGCCACGGATCGCCGAGTACCCGGTGCAGGAACGCGAGGCGTTCGCGGAGGCGGGTGCCGTCTTGGCTCCAGCGCAGCAAACTGAGGCCTTCGGTGCGGAGCCCGGTGACGATTGCGTCGTGGACTAGCTGCGGATCTGGGTTGCGTAGCGGTTTTTCCGACAGAACGATCGCACCCAGCCGACGGACGTGTCGGGCGACGACATCGCCGTCCCAATGCACTTCGTCCACTTCGGACACTAGGGTCGGCGCGGCTCGGGTCGCCAATGCTTCGTCGGCGGTCGCGGCGAGGCGGATGGTGCCGTGCACGCGGCCCGGGTCGCGGGTGGCTTCGGCGACGGCCAGCCAATCGGCGTTGCCCAAACCGCTGCCGCTGGGCAGTTCCGCCGCTGTGCCGCTGGCCATCAGATACACCGGGGCCGATCCCGCGCGCCGCCGCGCCAAGCGTTCCGGGTGAGCGAGGGCGACGACCAACGCGGCGTCCGGGTCTGCTTTGGCCGGGGAATTGACCAGTGTGGCCAACCGTCTCGCGTCCCGCTGCCATCGGCGCGCCGCGTCGTCGTGTGCGGAACGAAGCCGGCGCAATTCGGCCTCGACATCGGTCAGCGTCGCTCCGGTATCGAGCAGCGCGACCACTTCCGCGGCGGCCCTGGCTCCGACGGCCTCGGCGCCGTCCAGCAACGCGCGGGCCAGCCGGGGATGCAGACCCAGGTCGGCCATCTTTTGTCCGCGGGATGTGACAGCGCCTTCCGAGGTGGTCGCGCCGAGCGTGACGAGCAGGCTTCGCGCGGCGGCGAGCGCACCTTCGCCGGGCGGATCCCACCAAGCGAGGCCGGTTCCGTCCGGAGTGGACCAGCAGGCGAGTTCCAACGCGAACCGCGCCAGCTCGGCGGTGCGGATCTCCGGCTCCGGATACGCGGGCAGCGTCGCTTGCTCGTGCTCCGGCCAGCAGCGGTACGCGCGGCCAGGCGCTTCGCGGCCCGCACGACCAGCGCGTTGTTCCGCCACCGCTGCCGAAACCCGCACCGTGGCGAGCCCTGCGAGACCACGTCGATGGTCCACGCGAGGAACGCGCGCGAGACCCGAGTCCACGACCGCGCGGACGCCGGGAACGGTCAGGCTCGACTCGGCGACGGCGGTCGCGAGAACTACCCGGCGGCGGTCTCGTGGCCGCAATGCTTCGTCTTGCCGTGCAGCGGAAAGCCGTCCGTGCAGCGGCAGCACGTCCGCGTCCAGCGAACTCAGCAACGCCGACGTACGCGCGATTTCCCCGGCTCCCGGGAGGAACGCGAGTACATCGCCGTCTCCTTCGGTGAGGGCCTTCCGGACCGCCGAAGCGACTGCGGCTTCCGGGCGTTCCCCGCGCGCCGGAGCGCGGTAGCTCAGCTCGACCGGATACGTGCGCGCGTGCGCGGTGATCACCGGGGCGTCGCCGAGCAGTTCGGCCAGCCGTCCGGACGCGACCGTCGCCGAGGTCGCGAGCAGCCGCAGGTCGTCGCGCAATCCGGCACGGACGTCGAGGAGCAGGGCGAGCAGCAGGTCAGCGTCGAGATGGCGTTCGTGGCATTCGTCCAGCAGGACCGTCGACACCCCGGCCAGCTCGGGGTCGTGCTGCACCCGCCGCACGAGCAGCCCCGACGTGACCACCTCGATCCGCGTGCGCGACGACACCTTCCGGTCGCCGCGCACGGCGTACCCGACCGTCTCGCCGACCGGTTCGCCCAGCAGCGCGGCCATCCGCCCGGCCGCGGCCCGGGCAGCCAGCCGACGCGGCTCGGCGACCACGACGCGTCCTTCGCCCCGGTTCAGCGCGAGCGGCACGAGAGTGGTCTTGCCGGTGCCGGGCGGGGCGACGAGCACCGCGGCGCCGTGGTCGTCGAGCGCGCTCAGCACGGACGGCAGCACCGCGCGGACGGGCAGGTCCGGCAGCGAGGCTAGGTCGGTCACTGCTCGGTAATCTCCGGTGGATTCGGCAACGGGTAGTTCGACGGCCCGATGTTCGTCTCCAGCGACTTCCGCCAGGCCCCGGTCGACACCATCTTCCGGATGGCGTCGTCGACCGCGTGCTGGCCCTCGGTGTCGCCCTTGCGCAGGCCGATGCCGTACCGCTCAGTGGAGAACGGACGGCCGACCACCTTCAGCAGCTCCGGGTTCTGCGCGGCGTACCCGGCGAGGATCACCGCGTCCGTGGTGACCGCGTCGACCTGGTTCGCCAGCAGCGCGGTCACGCAGTCCGGATAGCGCGGGTACTCGACCAGCTTCACCATCTGCGCGAACTTGTCCTTCACCGTCTGCGCGGGAGTCGAGCCGGTGACCGAGCAGAGCCGCTTGCCGTTGAGGCTTTCCGGGCCGGTGATGTCCGGCGAGGTGAGCCGCACCAGCAGGTCCTGGCCGGTGACGAAGTACGGGCCGGCGAAGCCCACCTGCTGTTTCCGCTTGTCGGTGATCGAATAGGTGGCCACGACCAGGTCGACCGCGCCCGAGGTGAGGTCCGTTTCGCGGCGCGCCGGGGTGGTCTCGTGCCAGGTGATGTGGTCCGGTTCGACCCCCAGTTCGCGTGCGACGAAAGTAGCGACATCGACGTCGAAACCGGCGAGCCTGCCGTCGACGGTCCGCTGCGAAAGCCCGGGCGCGTCGAACCGGATTCCGATGGTCAGGTGGTTGCCGTCACGCGCCCGGGTGGGAAGCGGATCGTCCTTCGATACCTCCGACGACCCGCACGAGACGCAGCTGACCAGCAGAAACACGGCGGCGAGCGCTGCGCGTAACCGCATCGGTGCCTCCGCTTCGCCGGTTGGCTGCTCACATGGTTCTCAGGTCAGACGGCTAGCCTAAGCGCGTGCGCCGACTGCCCCAACCTGTACTCGACACCATCGGCACCCTCGCCCGGCTCGGGCTGGCTGCCGTGTGGCTCGTGTCCGGCGGCCTGAAGATCGCCGACCCGGGGCAGACGTACATCGCCGTGCAGGCCTACGACGTGCTCCCGCACGCGCTGGTGCGCCCGGTCGCCACCGGGCTGCCGCTGCTGGAACTGGTGCTCGGGCTGCTGCTGCTCGCCGGGCTGGCCACGCGCTGGGTCGCGGGAGCCTCGCTGCTGCTGCTGGCCGTGCTCGTCGCGGGCATCGCGCAGTCGTGGGCGCGCGGGCTGAGCATCGACTGCGGCTGCTTCGGCGGCGGCGGGCGCGTGGACGCCGGGCAGACCGAATACCCGCAGGAGATCCTGCGCGACACCGGTTTCGCCTTGCTCGCGGTGTGGCTGCTCGTCCGGCTGCGCACGTGGCTTTCGGTCGACGGCTGGCTCGGCTGGGGCAAAGGCAGGAACGCCGGGAACTCGGGCGAGGCCTCGGACGACTACCCCAAGGGCATCGCGGAAGGGAATTAGGAACAGTGGGTGGAGCTGCGCGCAACGCGCGGAAAAGCCGTCAGCAGGCGGCGGCCGCGAGGTCGGTCGCCCAGGCGCGGGGCTCGAAGAGCGACCGGAACAAGATCATCGCGATCGCCGTGGCCGTCGTGGTCGTCGCCGCGCTCGTGATCGGCGGCGTGCTCTGGATCAACTCGAGCAAGAACGCGACGCAGGACAGCGCGATCCAGCCGGGCACGACCTCGGCGCTCGGACCGGGCGTGGTCGAGAAGCGCGACGGGGCCGTGGTGACGGTCGGCAAGCCGGGCGCGCCGAAGACCATGGACCTCTACGCGGACTTCCTGTGCCCGTACTGCGCGAAGCTGCAGCAGGACTTCGGGCCGCGGATGGAGAAGGCGATCAACGACGGCCAGCTCGCCGTGCGCTACCACATGGTGATCCTGCTCAACAAGAACTCGGACCCGCCGGGCTACTCGCTCGACTCGGCGAACGCCGCGCTCGCCGCCGCCGACCAGCAGAAGTTCACCGCCTTCCACGACGCGCTGTTCAAGAACCAGCCGCAGGAAGGCGGGCGCGGGTACGACAAGGCCCAGCTGATCAAGCTCGGCCAGGACCTCGGGATCAGCGACCCGAAGTTCGCGCAGGCGGTCAACTCCGGCGCCTACGACCAGCAGCTGCAGGCGGCGTTCCAGCAGATCCAGAACGACCCGAAACTGCAGCAGGACTTCGGCAACGGCCAGATCGGCTTCGGCACGCCGACCGTCGCGGTCGACGGCAAGGCCGTTCCGGCGCAGGGCGACTGGCTGACGAAGATTCTCAACGGCTGACCTGATCCGGTCAATTCGCCTGTCCGGGCACAACTCGTCCGCTAACCTGGGCCGCAGGGTTCAGGGGAGGGGCGGGTTGTGTCCGGTTTTCATGTCGACGACGGCGCGTACGAGAACTACGCGAAGCAGGTCGACCCACTCGGCGACGAGGTGCGTTCCGCGGCGAAGGCGCACATCGGTCCGCACGTGACGCTGTCCGGCGACGGATTCTCCGCGATCGGGGACGAATCCGGGTTCGCCGGCGCGTACGGCGCGCGCATGCGGGCATTGCAGGAACGGATGCACGCGCTCGGCGGCGGCTGGCACAACGTCGGCGAGGCCGCTCGGCGCACGCAGGGCAACTACGCCGCGGTCGAGCAGGAACACGGCGACGCGATGCGCAGGCTTTCGTGAACGCTCCCGTCGATCATCTGGTCCGCAACGGGCTGGACACCACGAATCAGTTCGCCGCGAAGCTGAAGCACGACCCGTCGGCGATCCACGGCGCGCGCGACGGGCACGTCGCGCTGCAGACGTCCGTCGGCCAGGCCAATCAGCACGCCGGCGCGCAGCGGGTGAATCTGGCGCACGCGAGTTCCGGGGCGACCTCGGAGCGCGCGGTCCAGACGTCGAAGGATCTGGAGAAGGAAGTCCAGGACCTTCTCGACGAGAGCGCGGAAATCGAGCGGGCGGTCGCGGAGGCGGCGGAGACGCTGCACGTCGGCGAGATCCGCAACGATCAGGTGCGGGACCAGATCCTGCGGGAGATCGCGTCTTCGATGAAGGCGCTGGCAGCGGTCAACGGGATTCAGCCGCCGGAAAGCCGGGCGGCCGCGGCTCGGCAGATTCTCTTGCAGCTGCAGACGAAGATCGGCCAGCTGACCGGGCAGGCGGCCACGTTCACCGAGGAGACGCTCGGAAAGCTGACCGGACTGGGGCAGCGGCTCGGCGGTTCCGAGTCGACGTCCGCGAGCAGCGCGACGACATCGGTGCCGCAGGCGTTCAACAACAACGGCGCGCACGTCAGCCACGGTGGCGGCGGAGGCGGCGACAGCGGCGGTGGAGGCGGCGGCGGGTATGCCGGGAAGCCGCGGTTGCCAGTGGCCGTTCCGCCGCAGCCGGGCAGCGGCGTCGGGATCAACCTGCCGGGCGGGAAAACCGTGATGGCGCCGAACGAAACCGCGGCCAAAGCGGTGCGGGCGGCGTTGTCTCAGCTGGGCGTGCCGTATGTGTGGGGCGGGACCGCGCGCGGGCAGGGGCTCGACTGCAGCGGGTTGACCATGACGTCCTATCAGGACGCTGGGTTGCAGTTGCCGCGGACGGCGAAGCAGCAGACAGTCGGGGCCGAGGTGCCTTCTATTGATCAGTTGCTGCCCGGGGATTTGGTGGTGTGGTCCGGGCACGTCGCGATGGTGATCGGCGACGGGCAGATGGTCGAGGCCGGGGACCCGGTGCAGATCAGCAAGATCCGGACGACCAACGCCGGGCAGCAGTTCATCGGGTTTTACCGGCCGACGGGGTGAGTGGTGGCTGAATTCGACATGGATCGCGCGGTGGCGCGGGTGATGGAGGAGGCTTCCCGGACCGGGGAGGCGGCCGCGGCTCGGTTCGAGTGGGCTGGGCCGGTGGTCGGGAAGGCTGCTGCCGGCGGGGTTTCCGTCGAGGTCGCGCCTGGCGGGTTGCTGACTGGGCTGACGGTTTCCCGGGCTGCGTTGCGGGGCGGGTCGGAGGCTGTTGCCGCGCAGATCCTGGAGTTGTCGCGGCGGGCCGAGCGGCGGGCCGGGGATCGGATGTATCAGGTGCTGTCGCCGGTTTTGGGGGCGGATGCTGTGGCGGCGTTGGGGTACGCGGCGTTGGCTGAGGATGATCCCGATTTTTATGACGAAGAGCCGGTGGTGTTGTGAACACTCGGGAGCTTATCGACCTGGCTCGGTCTCGTGAGGAGGCGTTGGGGCAGGTCGCTTCGTTGATGGGGGAGGCTCGGGGGTCGGCTCATGCGTTGGATGGGTCGGTTGAGGTGACTGTGGATGCGTTGGGGGCGTTGAAGCGGTTGTGGCTTGCGCCTTCCTTGGCGTCGGCGGATCCTTCTCGGGTTTCGGCGTTGGTGCTTGAGGTTGTGCGGGTTGCGATGGCTGAGGCTGAGCAGGATTGCTACAACCGGGTGGGGTTGTTGTTGGGGGAGGAGGCTGGGTTGCTTGTCGAGGCGTTGTCCGGGAGGGCGGCTCCGGCTCGGTCTTCGGATGATGATCCTGGGATGACAGTGGAGGAGTTTCAGCGGTTGAGGGCGGAGAGGGTTGGGGAGAGGCGGTTTCCTGCTCCTGCCGCTGCTTCTGCTTCCGCTGCTGCTGAGTCTGTTGAGGATGGGTGGGAGGACTTTGATCCGGCTTCGTTGCGGTCGGATCGGTGAGTGGTTGCGGCTTCGGTATTTGGTGAGTTGCGAAGCTGTGGGCTTCTGCTTTTGACGGGTAGGTCCGTTTAGTGGCGGGGGCTGACGCCCCCTTCGGGGGTGGTGGTTGCGTGGGGCACCCCGAAGTTTGATTGTCACTACGGCGCGGGGGTGCTTGTCAAGGCGGGAAAGATGCCTTGACAAGCACCCCCGCGCCGTGTTTTTGGCTTCGTATCGGGGTTGGGGGTGGGGTGGGTGCCTCGCTCGTTGGGTGCATCGCTGCCTGTTTAGGGCTTTGCGTTGTTGTGGTGAATGCTGGTGCGGCGGATTCGTTGCTTGTCGAACTGCTGAGAGAAATTAATGTGCCTGTCCCCGCCGAATTGGGGTGGGCTGGGTGAGTGAGGGGAACCCTGAGGAACTCTGATTCCCTTAGGGTTCCCCTCACGTACTGGTGTTAGCCGCGTTCGATGAGGTGGCCTACTACTTCTGGGCCTGGGTGGGCGTGGCCCGAGCCGTCTCGGCGGAGGTCGATTTCTGGGAGTTCTACTGGGTCTCCGGTACGGCTCGCGCCTGCTGGGCGGGGGCCTACCCACGCGACCTGGACTTCGGTTTCTCCCTTGAGGAAACGGTGGGTTCGCACGCCGCCGGTGGCTCGGCCCTTCGCTGGGTATTCGCTGAAGGGCGTGACCTTGACGCTCTGGCCCGTTGCCGTCACGACCATGGGTTCGCCGTGTTCTTCGTCGTCGGTGCGGATGGCGCCGAAGAAGATCGCGGTGGCGTTTGCGGACAGTTTCACGCCTGCCATGCCGCCGCTCTTGGTGCCTTGCGGGCGGATCAGGCTCGCGGCGAAGCGCAGCAGGGACGAGTCGGACGAGATGAACGCCAGGGTTTCGTTTCCGTCGGTCAGCCAGGTCGCGCCTACGATTTCGTCACCATCCTTGAGGCTGATGACTTCGAATTCGTCGGAGCGCACGGGCCAATCCGGGGCGCACACCTTCACTACGCCGCCGCGGGTGCCGATGGCCAGGCCTGGTGAGTCGCCTGCTTGTTCGCCCAGTGGGGCGATGCCTACGACGCGTTCGCCCTTTTCCAGCGGTACCAGCTCTTTCGCTGCCATACCGCCGCGCAACGAGACTGTGCCTGCTTGTTCTGGGAGCACGGGCAGGGGCAGCACGTCCGTCTTGAACGCGCGGCCTCGGCTGGTCACCAGCAGCACCTGGCCGCGTGCGGTGGTGTGCACGACGGCCGACACGGCGTCGTGTTTTACACGGCCGTTTCGGCGGCGGACTTCCGACGCCTCTTCGGATTCCGCTGCGGTGCGGGCGACCAGGCCGGTCGCCGACAGGATCACCTGGCACGGGTCGTCCGCCACTTCCAGCGGGCCGGACGGCTTCGACGCGGCCAGGACTTCCTTCAGGTCGCCGTCGATCAGGCGGGTGCGGCGGTCGGTGGGGAAGTCCTTGGCGATCTTCGCCAGTTCCGTCGACACGAGCTTCTTCAGGACCGACTCGTCCTCGAGGATCGTGGTCAGTTCGGCGATTTCCGCGCGCAGCTTGTCCTGCTCGTTTTCCAGTTCCAGGCGGTCGTACTTCGTGAGGCGGCGCAGCGGGGTGTCCAGGATGTAGGTCGCCTGGATCTCGGACAGCTTGAACTTCGTCATCAGGCCGTCCTTCGCGGCGGCCGCGTTTTCGCTTTCGCGGATCAGCCGGATGACCTTGTCGATGTTCAGCAACGCGATCAGCAGACCGTCCACCAGGTGCAGGCGCTCTTCGCGCTTGCGGCGGCGGTAGCGCGTGCGCCGCGTGACGACCTCGTAGCGGTGCTTCAGGAAGACTTCCAGCAGCGCCTTCAGGCCGAGCGTCTGCGGCTGGCCGTCGACGAGCACCAGGTTGTTGATGCCGAACGACTGCTCCAGCGGCGTGAGGCGGTAGAGATCCGCCAGCAGCGCCTGCGGGTTGACGCCCACCTTGCACTCGATGACGAGCCGCGTGCCGTTCTCGCGGTCGGTGAGGTCCTTGACGTCCGCGATTCCGGTGAGCCGCTTGGACTTGTTGACCTCGTCGGTGATCTTCTCGATCACCTTCTCCGGGCCGACGCCGTACGGCAGTTCGGTGACCGTGATCGCCTGCCGGCCGCGGCTGCCTTCCAGCGGGCCGGTCTCGACGTTCGCGCGCATGCGGACCACGCCGCGGCCGGTTTCGTAGGCCTTGCGGACCTCGTCCAGGCCCAGCAGGCTGCCGCCGGTGGGCAGGTCGGGGCCGGGGACGTACTCCATCAGCTTGTCGAGCGTGGCGTTCGGATGGTTGATCAGCCACCGCGCGGCGCCGATCACCTCGCCGAGGTTGTGCGGGATCATGTTGGTCGCCATGCCGACCGCGATCCCGGACGTGCCGTTGACCAGCAGGTTCGGATACGCCGCAGGCAACACCGACGGTTCCTCGAGCGAACCGTCGTAGTTCGGCCGGAAGTCGACGGTGTCCTCGCCGAGCTCGCCGACGAGCAGCATCGCTTCGTTCGACATCCGGGCTTCGGTGTTGTGGTTGACGAAACCACCGGCCAGGAACGAGTGGTCCTCGGTGGTTACCCGCACCGAATAGACCTCGGCGGGTTCGGCCGCGGTCGCGTCTACGACCTCTTCGAACCGGTAGCCAGAGTCCATGATCGGCAGGATCGTCGCGAGGACCTCGGTGTCCTTGATGCGATCGATGATCCGGAGCCGCTCGGTTTCCCACCGTTCGATGCGGTCGAAGTTGTGCTGGGTGAGCCATTTCCGGCCGCTGCCACGACGGTCGAAGTCGAGCGCGCCGCGCACGTAATCGGCTACGAAGGGCACCTTGTCCGAACTGAGCCGGTGCGTGCGCAATACGGACCGCTGCAGGAGCTGCCGCAGCCTCGCCTGCTTCGACTTGAGGAAGCCGACACGCTCAGCGAACGCGCGGACGTTGCGCAGGCCGGACACCACAAGGCGGTGCTCGATCGAACCGTTGGGCCGGGTGTACTGCCGGTGCGTGGCGATGACACCGAATTCGGCGAGCATTTCCTGAAGCTGCGCGGCGAGCCGCGGGCTGTAGCTCGAGTACTGGACAGTGAAGCCGTCGACGGCGACCCGGCAACCGCCGTCTCCCTCGAACGCGGCCATCAGGAACGCGCGTTTCACGCCGGGGCCAGCGTTCCAGACGAATTCGGGGACGACCTTGTCCCGGGCCTGATGACCGATGAACTCGGCCAGGGGGCTGGCCCGGAAGGCGTCCATCGCTCCGGAGTAGTCCTGGATGTCAAGTTCGCGGATCCGCTTGCGGTCTCGTCGCGTCGTGCGTTCCGACACGTAGCGCTTGCCTCCGACCACCTGGTCGTAAGCGTGCAGGACCTCGCCGAAGAAATGTTCGTCGGTGTTGTTGAAGCCGGCGCGGTTCTCGCTCGCGAACCCTTCGGACACCCAAGCCCCGGCGAGGACGCCGAGGTTGTACTCGCGCGAGGTCGGGACCACCTGCGTCCACGCGTTGCGGGCAAGACAAACGACGGTTCCCGGTTTGACCTCGTCGAGCTGCCGCCACTGGAACATCGGCACGCCCATCGGCGCTTCCAAGCACAGCACCGGGTGGTTTTCGCTGCCCCGGAGGGAAAAGCCGGACTTGGTGCGGATCTGGACGGTCGGGTGCACGCCCGAGTTGAAGACCTTGTCGACCTGGACTGCCTTGCCGTCCTTGTCGAGCACCTCGAAGTCGGCGTCGGCTTCGGAATCGGCGGGCAGGTTCACCACGTCGGCGATGCGCGGGCTGGAGCCGTCCGCCAGGCGGATCCGGGTGTCGCCGGCCAGGCAGTACCGGCTCGCGGCCGGTCCGTCGTCTGGGGACCCGAAGTTTCCGTGCCCGTCGATCAGCGGGGCGTTCATCGAGAAGTCCTGCGCCAGCCGGACCATCGCGTCGTAAATCGCCGTGTCGCCGTGTGGATGGTACTTGCCCATCACGTCGCCGACCACGCGTGACGACTTCACGTACGCGTGTGTCGGGCGGTAGCCGTTCTCGTTCATCGAGAACAGGATTCGGCGGTGTACCGGCTTCAGGCCGTCCCGTGCGTCCGGGAGGGCGCGGGAGTGGATCACCGAGTACGCGTACTCCAGGTACGAGTCTTCGATCTCCGTCTTCAGCGGGTTGTCGAAGACCTGTGCGCCCGGCGAGTCGAACGCGCTCGGGTCGACCCGGGTCACCGGGGTCTTGCTACGGCGAGCCATGGCTCACAACTCCTTGGGAACGAACGGAAAACTCAGACGTCGATGGCGTCGCGGTCGACGCGGTCGGACGATTCGACCAGCCAGTTGCGCCGCGGCTCGACCTTCTCGCCCATCAGCAGCTCCAGCGCCAGCTCCGCGGCCTCGACGTCCTGGAGCGTGATCCGCCGGACTGAGCGCGTCGCCGGGTTCATCGTGGTTTCCCACAGCTCGTCGGCGTCCATCTCGCCGAGGCCCTTGAACCGCGGCACCGGCGTGACGACCGTCTTGCCCGCCGCTTCGAGTTCGGCGACCTTCTGCTCCATCTCGCGCTGGGTGAAGGTGAAGACGGTCTCCGAACCGCGGCCCTTGGTGGTGATCTTGTGCAGCGGCGGCATAGCCGCGTACAGCCTGCCGTCTTCGATCACCGGGCGCATGTACTTCGCGAACAGCGTGATCAGCAGCGTGCGGATGTGCGAACCGTCGACATCCGCGTCCGCCATCAGGATCACGCGGCCGTAGCGCATCGTCGACAGGTCGAACGTGCGGCCGGTGCCCGCGCCGAGCACCTGCACGATCGACGCGATCTCGGCGTTCTTCAGCGTGTCGCCCAGCGACGCCTTCTGCACGTTGAGGATCTTGCCGCGCAACGGCAGCAGCGCCTGGTACTCCGACACCCGCGCCATCCGCGCCGAGCCGAGTGCGCTGTCGCCCTCGACCAGGAACAGTTCGCTGCGCGAGACGCCGGTGGTGCGGCAGTCGACCAGCTTCGGCGGCATCGCCGCGCCCTCGAGCGCGGTTTTGCGCCGGGCGGCGTCCTTCTGCTGTTTCTGGGTGAGCCGCACGCGTGCCGCGTCGACCACCTTCTGCAGCACGATCTTGGCCTCGGACTTGGTTTTCCGGTCCTCGGTCCAGGCACGCACCTGCTTGTCGACGATGCCCTGGAGGACGCGCGTGATGCCCGCCGTGGACAGTTCGTCCTTGGTCTGCGACGTGAACTGCGGCTCCGGCAGCCGGACGTGGATCACCGCGGTCATGCCTTCCAGCACGTCCTCGGTGGTCGGCGGGTCCTCCTTCGCCTTGAGCAGCCCGCGCGTCTTGCCGATCACGTCCTGCAGCGCACGGGTGACCGCGCGGTCGAAGCCGCGCCGGTGCGTGCCGCCGTGCACGTTGCGGATCGTGTTGGTGAAGCATTCCACGGTGCGCTCGTAGCCGGTGCCCCAGCGCAGCGCGACCTCGACCTCGGCGTGTCGCTCCACATTGGACTGCATGACGCCGTTGGCGTCCGCCGCGTTCTCCTTGTACGTGCCCTCGCCGGTGATCATCAGCGTGCCGCAGACGGGTTTTTCGCTGTCCGGGGCAAGGAAGTCGACCATGTCCGCCAGCCCGTTCGGGAAGTGGAAGGTCTCCTCGTTGATGGTGTCCTCGAACGTGGTGCGCAGCACGTACGTGACGCCCGGCACGAGGAACGCGGTGTTGCGCAGCTTCGTGCGCACGCCCTCGACGTCCAGCGCCGCGCCGGTTTCGAAGTACCGCGCGTCGTACCAGTAGCGGATCGACGTGCCGCTGCGTTCGCCGCGCTTCATCTTGCCGACGAGGTTGAGGCCGGAGCGGCGGGTGAATTTCGCCTTCGGGCCGGGGCCGTCGAACACGCCGGGCACGCCGTGCGCGAACGACATCTGGTGCACCTTGCCGTCCTGCTTCACCGTGACGTCGAAGCGGTGCGACAGCGCGTTGACCGCCGAAGCGCCGACGCCGTGCAGGCCGCCGGACGTCTTGTATCCGGAGCCGCCGAACTTGCCGCCCGCGTGCAGCCGGGTCAGCACCAGTTCGACGCCGGAAAGGCCCGATTTGGCGTGGACGCCGGTGGGGATGCCGCGGCCGTCGTCGTCCACCTGGACGCTGCCGTCGGCGTGCAGCGTGACGACGATGCGCGAGGCGTGGCCGGCCACGCCCTCGTCGGTGGAGTTGTCGACGACCTCGGAGAAGAGGTGGTTGATGCCTCGGCTGTCGGTGGAGCCGATGTACATCCCGGGGCGCTTGCGGACCGCCTCTAGTCCTTCGAGGTGGGTCAGGTCGTCGGCCCCGTACAGAGTCTCAGCGGTCACGAGGTCGTTCTCCCGGATCGAGGCGTGCTGTTCGGTGGGCAAACAGGTGGCCGGAGCAGGGGCCCCGGGCCGTCACCGTACTGCAGGATATCCGCACCCCCTGACAGGAACTGGCCGCTGCGCCTCCGACGGCGTCCGGAAGCGTGTCCCAGGTCACCGGTATAGTCCTGTAGGAATACATCTTCCACGCGAGTAGTTGTGCCGACAAGCAAGGTACGAAGCAACCGGCTAGGGAGCGGTCATGCAGTTCGGAATCTTCTCGGTGGGCGACGTCACGACCGACCCCACCACGGGCGCCACGCCCTCGGAGCACGAGCGCATCAAGGCGATGGTCAAGATCGCGCTCAAGGCCGAAGAAGTCGGTCTCGACGTCTTCGCCGTCGGGGAGCACCACAACCCGCCGTTCGCCGCGCCGGCGAACCCCACGGTGCTGCTTTCGAACATCGCGGCGCAGACGGAGAAGATCGTCCTCTCGACGTCGACCACCCTCATCACCACCAACGACCCGGTGCGGCTGGCCGAGGACTACGCCATGCTGCAGCACCTCGCCGACGGGCGGCTCGACCTCATGATGGGCCGCGGCAACACCGGCCCGGTCTACCCGTGGTTCGGCAAGGACATCCGCGAGGGCATCCCGCTGGCCGTCGAGAACTACGCGCTGCTGCACCAGCTCTGGCGCGAGGAGGTCGTCGACTGGCAGGGCAAGTTCCGCACCCCGCTGCAGGGCTTCACCTCGACGCCGCGCCCGCTCGACGGCGTGCCGCCCTTCGTGTGGCACGGTTCGATCCGCAGCCCGGAGATCGCCGAACAGGCCGCCTACTACGGCGACGGGTTCTTCGCGAACCACATCTTCTGGCCGACCTCGCACTTCCAGCAGCTGATCGCGTTCTACCGGCAGCGCTTCGAGCACTACGGGCACGGCAAGGCCGACCAGGCCATCGTCGGGCTCGGCGGACAGGCGTTCATCCGGCCGAAGTCGCAGGACGCGTGGAACGAGTTCCGGCCGTACTTCGACAACGCGCCGGTGTACGGGCACGGCCCGTCGCTGGAGGACTTCACCGAGCAGACGCCGCTGACCGTCGGCAGCCCGCAGGAGGTCATCGACAAGACGCTGACCTTCCGCGAACACTTCGGCGACTACCAGCGCCAGCTGTTCCTGATGGACCACGCCGGGCTGCCGCTGAAGACCGTGCTGGAGCAGCTCGACCTGCTCGGCGAGGAGGTCGTGCCGGTGCTGCGCAAGGAACTGGACGCGAAGCGCCCGGCGCACGTGCCGGACGCGCCGACGCACGAATCGCTCAAGGCAGCCCAGGCTGTCAACGCCTGACCCAGGTACCCCGGATCGAGTGGAGAGGTCATGACTGCACGCACTATCGCCGTGGTCACCGCGGGGTTGAGCCAGCCGTCGTCGACGCGGCTGCTGGCCGACCGGCTGGCCGAGGCCACCCGCGCCGCCCTCGTCGACGACGACGTGACGGTGAAGGTGTTCGAACTCCGCGACATCGCGGTGGACATCACCAACAACATGCTCACCGGGTTCCCCAGCCCGCAGCTGCGGGAAGTGATCGACACCGTGACTCGCGCGGACGGCGTGATCGCCGTGACGCCGGTGTTCACCGCTTCCTACAGCGGGCTGTTCAAATCGTTCTTCGACGTGCTGGACAAGGAAGCGCTCGACGGCAAGCCGGTGCTGCTCGCCGCGACGGGCGGCACCGAACGGCATTCGCTCGCGCTCGACTTCGCGTTGCGGCCGCTCTTCGCCTACCTTCGCGCGACCGTGGTTGCGACAGGCGTGTACGCCGCGTCGTCGGATTGGGGCAGCGTCGAGGCGACGGGTGCGTTGCAACAGCGCGTGGAGCGGGCTGGCCGCGAGCTGGCGCAGCTGGTGGCAGCGGCGCCTGAGGCGAAGCCGGACGACGAGTACGCGTCGGTGTCGTTCGAGCAGTTGCTGGCTGGTCACTAACGGCTCCTGGCGGTCAAAAGTGCCTGCGGCGCCGGGGTTTCCGGGTTGAGGAGCAGTTCGGCCTCGACGGTGAACCCGGCGTCGCGCAGCCACGTCGTCATGCGTTCTCGCGGGCGGCGGTGCACCTGGACGTTCATCGGGTGGCCGCCGTAGCCCTCGGTTTTCAGCCGCGTCTCGTCGCCGACGTGGAAGAGCAGTTGAAGCAATCCGCCGGGACGCAGCGCTTGCCGGAAGTTCGCGAGGACGGCCGGGAGCAGTTCGTCGGGCAGGTGGATGACCGACTGCCACGCCACGATCCCGGCCAGCGACGCGGCCGGCAGCGGATCGGTCATCGAGCCGACCTCGAACCGCAGCTCCGGATAGTCGCGCCGGGCCACCTCGATCATGCCGGGGGAGAGGTCGACTCCGTAGGCGGCCACGCCGAGCCCGTTGAGGTGGGCGGTGACCTGGCCGGGGCCGCAACCGACGTCGGCGACTGGGCCGTCGTCGACTTGTTCGGCGAATAACCGCAGCGCGGCAAGCAGATACGGCTGTTTGCCCAGTGCGTCGCGGACGAACGTGGCGTAGTCCTCCGCCACGGTGTCGTAGGACGTTCGGGTGTCGGCGAGCCATTCCATGTCAGCCTGCCGGGTTCTGGGCGATGAGGACGGTGGCGCGCGTGGTCCAGCCCAGCGCCGAGTACAGCTGTTGCCCGTCCGCGGTGGCGACGAGGATTCCGGTGGTCGCGCCGTGTGCCACGGCGTTTTCCGCGAGCGAACTCATCACCACGCTGCCGAGACCGCGGCGGCGATGCTCCGGGACGGTTTCGATCCGGTCCGCGATCGCGTCCGTGCCGACCACGGCCATGGTTCCGCGCGCCGCGACACCCGAATCGGGATGTCGCAGCACGGTTTCGCACACCGCCCCGTGCACGGTGGTCGCACCGGTGTAGGGCGGCGGAGTTGGACGCGCTGGATGTCGGCGCAGGGGAATGGTCATGAGCGCTTCGCGTGCGTCGCGGAGCTTCAGCCCGGCCTCGCGCACGATCGCTTCGACTTCCTCCGGCCGATTCGTCGGCACGGTCAGCCAGGTCGGGCGTTCTGCCGCGGCAACTTCTTCGGCGAGGCCGCGCAGTACGTCGGTTTCGGCGGACAACGCGACGACCTCGCGATGCCGATCCGGTTGTTCGAGCAGGACGTGCAGCCCGCCGCGGCTTTCCTCGGCGGGCCGGAATCCTCGGGACGCGCCCCATCCCGCCTGCCAGCGGCGGATGAGGTCAGGTAGTGATTCGATCACGCTGAGCAGCTAACCACCCGGCACCGACAAAAACGGGCCAGCGCGGTGCCGGGTCCAGTATGGACAGTCCGGCTGGCAGTACCGCGAGCCCGGCGGCACACTGGCCCGATGGGATTGGGCAAGCCAGTGCGCCGGGTGCTCCTCTCGGTCGTCGGCGGGGCGCTGGTGATCGTCGGGGTCGTGCTGCTCGTGCTGCCGGGGCCGGGATTGCTGCTGGTGCTCGCCGGACTGCTGGTGCTGGCGTCGGAGTTCCCGGCGCTGCAGCGATTTGTCGACCCGGTGCGGACGCGGGCGATGCAAGCCGCGGAGGAGAGCGTGTCCTCGCCGCTGCGCATCGCCGGCTCGGTGCTGGCCGGTCTGGCGCTGCTGGCCGCGGGAATCGTGTGGGGGACGGTGCGGTCGCTGCCGCTGAGCGGGTGGAGCACGGGGACGAGCTTGATTCTGTCCAGCTTGATCTTGTTCGCGCTGCTGATCTGGAGTTACCGGCGGGTGCGGGCGAAGCGGGGAGAGCCGTGAAGGACTCCTTGAGGGAATCTGATTCCCTCAAGGAGTCCTTCACGGACATCAGGACGCGTACAGCTTCGCCACCTCCGCAGCCGACAACGCCCGGTCGTACAGATGCACCTGGTCCACCGCCCCGTTGAGGAAGTCGACCGGGTTGCCGCCGTACTTGCCGCGGCCGATCACGGTGTGGCCGGTCGACGCCTCGCCTAGGCAGACGCTCTTCGACGCCGCCAGCTGCCCGTCCACGTACAGCGCGAGCTGTCCGGTAGCGGCATCCCGAACCCCGACCAGGTGGTACCAGCGGCCGGCTTCCGGGGTGAGCGGGGCGAGTGCCCGCGTGCCCACGAAGCTGAACGCCAGCTTGTGGTCCGCGCCGGAGTACTGCAGGAAGAACGCGCTGTGGTCGTTCCCGTCCTGGCTCACCACGGTCTGGAAACCGTCGCCGACCGCGTTGAACTTGACCCACGCGGCGACGCTGTAGCTCAGGTCGGTCTTCACCAGCGGCGCACCGGTGTCCGCGTACTGGCCGGAGCCGTTCACCGCCAGTGCCGAACCGCTGTGTCCCGCGGTCCAAGAAGCGCCGCCGACGAGCGTGGCGTCGTGCTGGCCCACGGTGTCCGCTGCCGTGGTGCCGCTGTTCTCGTCGAACGGGTACGCGGCGATTCCGTCGATGCCTGGGGTGCCTGGCGGGATCACCGGACCTTGTTGCGGCGAGCCGTCGACGCCGTTGATCACCGACAGGTTCGCGGCCCGGACGGCGGCGAAGTCCATCTTCTTCACCTGACGGTCGTAGGTGAAGAAGCCGTTGACCTCCTTCTCCACGTCGGTGGTCTGCGTGTACACGCCTGCCGACACGCCACATTGCCGTCCGGCGAGCAGGAGGCGTTGCTGGAGTTCGGCGTAGCGGCGCGTGAGCGTGGCGCTGTCCGGTTCCATCTCGTACGCGAAACTGCCGGCCGGGTCGAACTGGTGTCCGTCGACCTTCAGGCCCAGGCCGCCGTATTCGCCGTCGACCGCGGCGCGGGTGGCGTCTGGCACGGGGGTTCCGGGACCGGTGTAGGTGTGGTCGTCGTAGATGTCGCCGCGGCCGCTGTCCGGTTCGGAACGGCAGCAGTTGACGCCGGACTCCGCGTCCACGAGCCGCGTCGGGTCCCAGGCCTTGACCTGGTCGGCGATCCGGCCGACGGCGTAGTCGCCCCAGCCTTCGTTGAACGGGACCCACGTGACGATCGACGGGAAACTGCGGTGCTGGTCGATCATCCGGTGCAGCTCGGATTCGAAGTTCGCCTGCGATGCGGGCGTCGGCTCGATGTCGTCCTTCATCGCGGGCATGTCCTGCCACACGAGGAGCCCGAGCTTGTCCGCGTAGTAGTACCAGCGATCAGGCTCGACCTTGATGTGCTTGCGCACCATGTTGAAGCCGAGCGCCTTTTCCTGCTCCAGGTCGAACTTCAGCGCCGCGTCGGTGGGCGCGGTGTAGATGCCGTCCGGCCAGAAACCCTGGTCCAGCGGGCCGAGTTGCATCACGAACTTGCCGTTGAGCAACATCCGTTGCTTGCCGTCGGCGGTTTTCCCGATGGAAACCGACCGGAGGCCGAAGTACGAGCCGACGCTGTCTCCGGAGGTCAGCGAGACCCGTAGGTCGTACAGGAACGGATCGTCCGGCGTCCACAGATGTGGTTTGTTCACCTTGAGTTTCAAGGGGGTGTTCGCCGGTCCGGACGCGAAGCCGACGACGCGGCCGTGGTCGTAGGCGATGGCTTGCACGCGTTGTTTCGTCGGCCCGCCCACCACTGCGTTGACGGTGACCGAGCCGCTGGCGACGTCCGGCGTGGTGTCGACCCGGGAGATGTAGGCCGGGGTCACCGGTTCCATCCAGACGGTCTGCCAGATGCCGGACGTCGGGGTGTAGAAGATTCCGTCGCCGGGTTTGCGCTGTTTGCCGAGCGGTTGTCCGCCCGCGTCATTGGGGTCCGTGACGCCGACGACGACTTCCTGGTCTTTCCCGGTGGTCAACGCGTTGGTGACGTCCGCGGAAAACGCGTCGTACCCGCCGGTGTGGCGGGCGACCTGATGGCCGTTGACCCACACGGTGGTGTCGTAGTCGACCGCCTGGAAGTGCAGGATCAGCCGCTCGCCCCGGCCGCCGACGTGCCAGTTCTTCGGCACCTGGAACGTCCGCCGGTACCACATCGACGTTTCGTGCCGCATGATTCCCGACAACGCCGATTCGACCGGATACGGCACGAGGATGCGTTCGTCGAGACTGCGTTTGATCGGCGGGGAATCGCCCGGTTTGGCGGAGGAGAATTCCCAGACGCCGTTGAGGTTCTGCCAGTTGTCGCGGGTCATTTGCGGCCGCGGGTATTCGGGAAGGGCGTTGTCCGGCGAGACCTGGCCGGTCCACGGGGTGGTCAGGGGAGGGGTGAGGCGGTGCCACTGCGGCGGATCGGCCGCGGCGGCGGGGACACTCGACAACCCGGACACGGCCACGGCGAGCGCGGCGGCCGCCGTGGCCAAACGGCCGGGTCTGCGGGCAGGACGGACCATCGTCGAACCTCCTACTAACAGGTGGATCTCCTGCGAAGGGGGACTGCGCGGATCAGGATCGGCGGGAGCGGGCCAGCAGTCGCTGGATCACGACGACGACCAGCAGGAACGCGCCGCTGACCACCGTCTGGTAGTTGGAATCGAGGGTGCCGACCTGGTTGATGACGTTCTGGATCAGCGTCTTCAGCAGCACGCCGACGAGCGTGCCGATGACGGTTCCCGCGCCGCCGGTGAGCAGCGTTCCGCCGATGACCACGACGGAAATCGCGTCCAGTTCCGTGCCGACGCCGAGCACGGTGACGCCTGATTGCAGGTACGCCGCGGTGAGCACGCCGGCGAATCCGGCGAGCGTGCCGCTGAGCGTGTAGAGGGTGATTTTGGTGCGGGCCACCGAAAGACCCATCAGCAGCGCGGACTGTTCCGAGCCGCCGAGTGCGAAAATCGACTGGCCGAACCGGGTCCGGCGCAGCAGCAGACCGCCGAGTCCGAAAAGGACCAGAGCGAGATACACCGGTACGCCGATGCCGAAGATCTTGCCCTGTCCCAGCCAGAGCAACGCCGAACCTGGCTCTACTTTGTACGTCGTCGCGCCCTCGTTGGTCAATGCCAGCAGGAGACCGCGAGCGAACAACAGCGAGGCGAGCGTGACGATGAACGGCGCCATCTTCGTGCGAGCGATGAGAAGCCCGTTGATGAAGCCGATCAGTCCGCAAACGACTAATGGCAGCAGGATCGCCACGACTAGGCCGTATTGGGAACCGTACGCGGCCAGCACGCCGCCGAGCGCGTACACCGAGCCGACGGACAGATCGATCCCGCCGGAAATGATCACGAACGTCATGCCCAGCGCGATCACTGCCAGGAAGGAACTTTGCAACGCGAGGTCGCGCAGGTTGTCCGCGGATCCGAAGCGCGGGAAGGCAAACCACGCGGCAGCCACGCCGAGAACCAGCACTACGGCCGCGCCTTGGCGTTGCAGGACTGCCGCGAACGCCGCGCCGCGTTCCGACGGCGGGGCGGCGGTGGTCGCGATCATCGCGTGCTCCGTTCCCGGGCGACGTACACCGCGGCGACGATGATGGCGGCCTGCACCATTTGCGCGGCGGAATCGGGCAGGTTGTGCTTGATCAGCGTCGCGTGCACCAGTTGCATGAGCAGCGCGCCGAACACCGTGCCGAGCACGCGTACGCGGCCGCCGGTGAGCGGAGTCCCGCCGACCACCACCGCGGTGATCGCGGACAGTTCCATCAACAGGCCGAGGTCGTTGGGATCGCTCGCGGCGAGCCGTGCGGTGGACAGCACACCGGCGATGGCCGCCAGCGTGCCGGACATGGCGTACACGCCGATCAGGACGCGTTTCACCGGCAGTCCGGCGAGTGTCGCAGCGGGACGGTTCCCGCCGACCGCGACTAGGTGTCGGCCGAAAGTGGTGCGCCGCACCAGCAATCCGGCCAGTACCGAGAGGACAGCGGCCACCAGGACCATGATCGGCACGCCGAGCACGTCGCCGGTGCCGAGCGCGAGGAAGTCCGGGTTGTGCAGCTGCACCAGCTGCCCGTGCGCGATCACGAGCGCCAGCCCGCGACCGCCGACGAGCAAGGCCAGGGTCGCGATGATCGGCTGAATGCCCAGCTGGGCTACCAGGAATCCGCTGAACAGCCCCGAGGCGACCCCGGCGATCAGCGCGACCACGATCACCATCACCGGCCCGGCCCCGAGATACAGCGGGACGAGCGCCGCGGCGACCGACATCACTGAGCCCACCGACAGGTCGATGCCCTCGGTGCCGATCACCAGCGCCATGCCGAGCGCGACGATGCACACCGGCGCGGCCTGCACCAACTGCGTGCGGAAGTTGGCCGCGGAGAGGAAGTTCTGCGTGAACGCGATGTTGAACAGCAGCAGCACGACCACGGCCAGGTACACGCCGTAGTTCTGCAGCCAGCTTGTGACGCGGGCGCGGTCAGGTCTCGTCAGTGTCGCGGTCGACATCGTTGTCACCCCCTGCAGCTATCGCCGCCAGCACGTTGTCTTCGGTGACCGCGTCGCCGGCCAATTCGGTGGCGACGCTGCCGTCGCGCAGGACGACCACCCGGTCCGCGCCGTCGAGAATCTCTTCCAGTTCGGACGAAATCAGCAGCACACCGAGCCCGTCCTGCGCCAGTTCGTCGATGAGCGCCTGCACCTCGGCCTTCGCTCCGACATCGATGCCGCGCGTGGGCTCGTCCAGCAGCAGCACTTTCGGTCCGGTGGCGAGCCAGCGCGCCAGCAAGACCTTCTGCTGGTTGCCGCCGGACAGCTCGGACACCTTCTGCTCCGGACTGGAGGCCTTGATCCGCAACCGT
The DNA here is from genome assembly GCF_037034185.1 of Amycolatopsis sp. VC5-11. Lineage (NCBI taxonomy): Bacteria > Bacillati > Actinomycetota > Actinomycetes > Pseudonocardiales > Pseudonocardiaceae > Amycolatopsis > Amycolatopsis sp. VC5-11. Next base: position 51,741 of record NZ_JBAGKF010000004.1, read on the forward strand.
TCCATGAACGTCTTCACCACTCGGTCCTGTTTGGACCGGCTGACAAAGCCGAAAGTGGACAGTCGCGGCAACGCGGCGAGCACGATGTTCTCTCGCACGGACAGGTTCGGAATGATCCCGTCCGCCTTGCGGTCCTCCGCCAGCAGCGCGATCCCGGCCCGCATCGCCGCGGAGATCTTCCCGCGCTTCAACGGCTTACCAGCCAGCAGCACGGTGCCGCCGTCGAGCGGGAACGCCCCGACCACAGCCCGCGCGGTCTCGCTGCGGCCGGACCCGAGCAGCCCGGCCAGCCCGACGACCTCGCCCGGCCGCACGCTCACCGAAACGTCGTGAAGTTTGTTGCCGCCGGAAAGATTCGAAGCCTGCAGCAACGGTTCCTTCTCCGCATGATGCTCCTCGCCGAACGCTGTGACGCCCTCAGCGCGAATCTGCCGGATCTCCCGGCCGAGCATCATGGACACCAGCTCAATGCGCGGCAACGGCTTCAGCGGTCCACTGTGGACCACACGGCCGTCGCGCAACACCGTGACGCTGTCGCACACCCGGTACAGCTCGTCCATCCGGTGGCTCACATAAAGCACCGAGATGTCGTCTGCGTGCAACCTCGCCAGCACCTCGAACAGGGTGTCCACTTCGCGCGGTTCGAGCGACGACGTCGGCTCGTCCATCACGACCACACCGGCCTTTGTGGACACCGCACGAGCCAGCGCGACCATCTGCTGCGCACCGACGGCGAGCGTGTGCAGCGGACGCCGCACGTCGGTGTCGATTCCGTACCCGCTGAGCAGTTCGCGAGCCTGCGCGTTCATCGCGGACCAGTCGATCAATCCGGTGCGGGTGCGCGGTTCCCGGCCGAGGAAGACGTTGCTCGCCACGCTCATCAGCGGGACGAGGTTCACCTCCTGGTAGATGGTGGAGATCCCGGCGCGCTGCGCGTCGATCGGCCTGCGGAACTCGACCGGTTCGCCGAGGTGGCGCACCTGGCCCTCGTCCGGCCGGTACACGCCGGTGAGGACCTTGATCAAAGTGGACTTGCCCGCGCCGTTTTCCCCGACCAGCGCGTGGACTTCGCCGCGGCGCAGGCTGAAGGAGACGTTGTCGAGGGCCACGGTGCCGGGGAACCGTTTGGTCACCCCGGTCACCTCGAGCACCGGTGCGGTCATGGTCGCCACCTGGGTGTCGGCCGTGCTCGTCATCAGTACGCGTTCCCGACCTTCTGGGCCGCGTTCGATTCGTCGTACGAGTCGTCGGTGATGACGATGCTCGGCGGGATCGGCTTGCCGTCCTCGAACTGCTGCAGCGTCTGGAACGCCAGCTGCCCGAAGCGCGGGTTCGATTCGATGACCGCGTTGTAGCTGCCGTCGACGATCAGCTGCACCGCGTTGCGGGTGCCGTCCACGGACACGACCTTCACGTCCTTGCCGGGGTTCTTGCCCGCGGTCTTGAGCGCGTTGACCGCGCCGATGCCCATCTCGTCGTTCTCCGCGTACACCGCGGTGAGGTCCGGATGGCTCTGGATCAGCTGTTCCATCACCGACTGGCCCTTGGACCGGTCGAACTCGCCGGTCTGCTCGGCGACCACGGTGAGGCCGGGCGTCTTCGCCAGCTCGTCCTTGAAGCCCTTGGTGCGGTCGGTGGTCACGTTGTTGCCCGAGGAGCCGAGCAGGATCGCGACCTTGCCGTTGCCGCCGGTGGACTTCGCCAGCGCGGCGGCCGCGCGGTGGCCCTGTTCGATGAAGTTGGAGCCGATGAAGGTGAGGTAGTCGGTGCACGGCTTCGACGTGACCTGCCGGTCGATGGTGACGACCGGGACCTTCTTCGCCTTCGCCGCGTCGAGCGCGGGCTGCAGGCCGTCGGAGTTCAGCGGGGCCACGATGAGCAGCTGCGCACCCCGGTCCAGCAGCGATTTGATGTCCGAGATCTGCTTGTTGAGGTCACTCTGCGCGTTCGTGGTGAGCAGGTGGTCGGCCGGGATGCCGAGCTTGCCCGCCTCGGTGCGGATGGACTGCGTCTCGGCGATCCGGAACGGGTTCGCCTCCTTCTCCGACTGGGAGAAGCCGACGATCGCGGTCTTCGGGTCGAGTTTCGGGTAGCCGGTCTTGTCGAGGGTGCAGCCGTCGGCGGTCGGCGCGGCGGACGCGGCCGAGGCGGCGGGGCCGGAGCCATTGCTTTGCGCGGCCGGGGTTTCCTCGCGGCTGGTGCAGCCGGCGAGCACGAGTGCCGTGGCGGCCCCGGCGACGAGGGCGAAGCGGGCAGGGACGGACGGGGACACGGCGGACTCCTCGCAGCCGACGACTGGGGCAACCCGCTCGGCGGAGTGACGGCCGTCACCCCGCTGAGCTCCGGCTATTTTTACATCGTTGGAACAACGTTGTAAACAGGCAAAACGTCGCTACACTACGTGGTCGTCGGGGCTGGTGCGGAGAGCTTCGCGGGCTCGTGATGGGCTCTGGGCGAACGAGATGAGGAGTCAGCGTGGCCGTGACCCTGAAGGACGTCGCGACGCTGGCGGGCGTTTCGGTGAAAACCGTGTCGAACGTGGTGAACGGCTACGCGTTCGTGAAGCCCGAGAACCGGCGGCGCGTGGAAGAGGCACTGGCCGCGACCGGGTACCGGCCGAACGTCGGCGCGCGCAACCTGCGCCGCGGGCGGACCGGGTTCCTGGCGTTGATGGTGCCGGAGCTGAGCATTCCGTACTTCGGCGAAATGGCCGGGCTGGTGATCACCGCCGCGCAGCGCCGCGGGTGGAGCGTGCTGATCGAGCAGACGCAAGGGACGCGCGATCGAGAACGGGCCACTGTGGACTCATTGGGCCCGCATCTGGTCGACGGCGCGCTGGTGCATCCCGAAGCGCTCGAAGCGGACGATTTCCCTGACGCGGAAGGGAAAATCCCGCTGGTGCTGCTCGGCGAGCACGCGGTGGACGTCGCGCTGGACCGGGTGGCGATCGACAACGTGCGGGCCGCGCACGTCGCGGTGTCGCACCTGGTGTCGCTCGGCCGCCGACGGATCGCGGCGATCGGCGCGAACCCCCAGCGCGGGACGTCGTCGCTGCGGCTCGCCGGCTACCGGGCCGCGTTGGCCGACGCTGGTTTGCGGTCGGCGGACTCCCTGGTGGAACCGGTGGCGAAGTACCACCGCGCCGAGGGAGCGGCGGCGATGAAACGGTTGCTGGCACAGGAAGAACCGCCGGACGCGGTGTTCTGTTTCAACGACCTGCTGGCCGTGGGTGCTTTGCGCTCGGCGGCGGAGCACGGGCTGCGGGTCCCCGAGGACATCGCGATCGTCGGCTTCGACAACACCGAGGAGAGCGCGTTCAGCCTCCCCGCGCTCACCACGATCTCGCCGGACAAGGCGGCTATCGCCGAGGCCGCGATCGACCTGATCGACAGCCGCCTCGCCGGTACGGAGAGTGACGCGCCGCGCTCGGTACAGCCCCCATTTTCCCTGGAGGTAAGGGAAAGCACGGTCGTTTCCTAGAGGAGCCGCACCGCCAGCACGAGGATTACCGCGCTGGACAGCAAAGCGGTGCCGAGCCGTCCGCGCGGGCCGGTGAGGCCGCGTCCGAGCAACGCTCCGCCGACGGCCAGCACCAGTTGCCAGCTGGCCGAAGCGGCGAACGCGGCGGCCGCGAACACGGTGCCGTTGGCCGGCCGGTCGCCGAGGACGAGCGCGGTGAAGTAGATGATGGTGGACGGGTTCAGCAGGGTCAGGCCGAGCAGCGTCGCATACGCCCGCAGCGGATGCGGTTCCGTTGCCAGCAAAGGCGTTTCCGGGGATCGATAACGCCGGATCGCCCGGACCGCGGTCCACGCGGCGAGCAGGAACAACGCGACGGCGGAGGTCAGGCGCAGGGGAGTGGCGATTGGGGCGAGCACCGGGGCCAGCGCGGCCCCGCCGGTGGTGGCGAGAACGGCGTAGACGCCGTCCGCGGTAGCCACGCCCATCGCCGCGGCCGCTCCGACCCGCCACGACGTGCGAGCGGTGAGTTCGACCAGGTAGACGCCGATCGCGCCGACCGGCATGGCGATCCCGTACCCGGCGACGAGCCCCGCGACGAGCGCGGCGCTCATCGCACTGCCTGGCGGGTCCCTTCCTGCGCCGTCTGCTGCTTGCCGCGCGCGGCGAGACAGCGGGACGGGCAACGACGGGCGGGTTCGGTGGTCATGACCGGAATACTCGGCTGTCCGGCCGGGACTGGGCAACTGAATTTCCGCCGTGCCAGGATGGGCGGATGCCGGTTGAACTGCCTGTGCCGCTTGTGGTCCGGTACCGCGCGGTGGATCGCGAAACGGTGGGATCCGCACTGGTGGACACTCCGAGCCACCTCGAAGCCCTCGCCGAGGACATCGCGCGGAACGGAATCCGGGCGCCGTTGCGGCTCGGATTCTGCGAAGACTTCGGCACGCTCGACGGCAATCACCGGATCGCCGTCGCGCTGCGGCTCGGCCTGACCACGGTGCCGGTCACCGTGGTCAGGGAGCCGAGCACTCCGCGCCCCGCGCACGCGCGACCAATGCGGGAAGCCGATTTCGCGGTGCTCGCGGCCGCGGCGGGGAAGTAGCCGCTACTTGCCGCGCGCCGCCACCTTGTCGATCACCGTCGCCACCGCGTCCGGTTGGGACCACAGCGAATAGTGACTGGCCGCCAACTCGACACAGTCCGCCCCAGCCCGCTCGGCGAGCCAGCGTTGCAGGTCCGGGTTGAGGATCCGGTCCTCTGTGGACACTGCGTAAGCGGTCGGCAGGTCGCGCCAGGCACCAGGACCGGCGGGCACGCCGAAGCACTCGGCACGCGCACGGCGTTGCACCGCGGCCAGTGCGGTGGCTCGTTCGGGAGCCACGTCGGCGGCGAAGGCGTAGTGGAAGCGGTCCGGGTCGGGCGACGACCAGCCGTCCTCGGTGAACACCATCGCGTCGTTGCCGGGCGAGTCCGGGAACTTGCCGTTCAGCGCAGGCACGTTCTCGCCTTCGTCCGGGACATACGCCGCGAAGTAAGCCAGGGCGTTGACCTGCGGATTGTCCTTCGCTGCACCGGAAATCACCGCGCCGCCGTAGGAATGGCCGGCCAGCACGACCGGCCCGTCGAAGGCGGCGGCTTCCCGGCGAACCTCGGCGATGTCGTCCGCGAGCGAGGTCATCGGCAGGTGCGCGGCACGGACCCGGTGTCCTTGCCGGTGCAGCGCGGGGATCACCTCCAGCCACGCCGACCCGTCGCTCCAAGCGCCGTGAACCAGAACGATTTCCGCCATGAATGCCTCCCCTTCGTCTGAAGACAAGCCAACCACGGGCGGTGTCCGGGGATTCCCGGTCCCCGCGGAAAAAGGAGGATTCCGACCTCAACCCGGGCCCGAACGGCGCTATCCGACTCGGAGGCCTTGACAGCGAAGCGGCGGCCGGGACGCACCCGGCCGCCGCTCGCTCAGCTGTGCGTCAGCCGACCGGCGAGTGGTCGTAAATCCGCTGCTGCGGTCCGGAGACCGCGCTGAGCCCGTTGGCCCACAACCGCTGCACGCGGGAGGCTTCCTGGGAATTCGGGTTGGCGTTGTGGCAGGACGGGCCGGGGCCGCCGCCCGACATCAGTTCGGAGCACGGGCCCGAGTAGTGGTCCGGCAGGCCGAGCGCGTGGCCGGTCTCGTGCGCGGTGATCCTCGTGTTGTCGTATTGGCGGGCCTGGGTGTAGTCGATGAAGATGGTGCCGTGGCCGTGCCCGTCGGTCTGCGCGTACGAGCCGCGCGGGTCGTTGCCCTCGACGTACCGCAGCGTGGCCCCGGACGAACGCTCGACCAGCTTCACGTTGGTGACCGCGCGGTTCCAGTTCGCCGCGCCCGCGTTGATCGCGGCCCGGAACGACGGTGCGCCGGACGTCGAGTAGTAGACCGTGGCGGACGCGACGGCGGAAGGAGCCGGAGCGGCGACCGCCACGGCGCCCGAAAGCGGGGCGGCGGCCAGCGCGAGCGCCACCGCGCCGGACAGCACGAACTTCCTGGACATAAGAAAGCTCCTGGGGGGGATCGGGGAGTTTTGCCGGGTTTGCGCGCGCTCAACCCAAAGTAGGCAGAAGCTCCCGGTCTGTGACCCCCCATTCGTACGGTCCGGCAACTGGTGATTTCCCAACACTAACGACGGGTTGACAATCCGGTCACCACGGCTGCATCTCGTCGTCGTCCTCGCCGGCGGCGCGCCTGCGGTGCGGACCGGACGTCGGCCGGGGCGGTTCGGGCGCGGCCGGGGGCGGCGGCGGGGTGGTGCCGGGAGGCGGCACCGGCGGACGGCTGTGCGTCGCGCCGCCCGGTGGCGGCATCGGGCGTCCGTAGGCCGCGCTGCCCGGCGGGGTGGTGCTGCCCGGCGGAGGTCCCGCGTAACGGGCGGGCGGTTCGGGCCGCGGCGGCTCGGCCGGAGGTTCCGGCTCTTCCTCGGGCTCCGGCAGGTACGACTTGACCACGTTCATCATCTCGCTGTCGCCGGCGATCGGCTCGAACGCGTCGATGACGTCGCGCGACACCTGGCGCTGCGCCTTCCCGTAGGCGTCCATGATCGCCGCGGTCAGCCGGGCGCCGCCGTGCCGCAGGGCGCGGTCGTCGATCTCGAGGTTCTTGAGTGCGCCGTTCGGGGTCACCGCGACCGACACCAGCCCGTCGCCCGACTTGGCGCGGCCCTCCGCGGTGCTCAAGGTTTCCTGCAGGGCAACGCTTTTCGCCTGCATCTCGTCAATCCGCCGCTGGAAGTCGTCCAGCCACCCCTGATCGTCCACCGGCGAACGCTATCGGCCGCCCGCGCCCAGCCGGTGAACCTCGGATGGCTGACGGGCTACGAAACGACCGACATCCGCGGCGGGCCGGAGCGGTGCGGGGCAGCGCGAGCGGTAACAATGGGCAAGTGTCCGAAGAAGTCCAGGCCCGCACGCGCAACCGCTGGGGCGAGGGCGAGCGGCTGCGCGGGGAAATCCTCGCCGCGGCCAGCAGGCTCCTGTCGGAACTCGACGGCGAGGACGCGCTCACCATCCGCGGCGTCGCCCGCGCCGTCGGCATCGCCCCGGCCAGCATCTACCAGCACTTCAGCGACCGGGCCGCGCTCGTCACCGGACTCGCCGAGCACGAGTTCGGCCGCCTGCGGCTCGCGATGGAAGCCGCCGAATCCCAGGTTCCCGCCGACGACGCGGTGGGCAGGCTGCGTGCGCTGCTGCACGCGTACTGCCGGTTCGCGATGGACAACCCCGGCCATTACCGGCTGATGACCGCCAACGGGTCGAGCCGCACCTCGCCGGACGTCCGGCCGCACGGTCCGACGATCGATTTCGTCGACCAGATCAGCGCCGCGTTCGCCCGCTGCGCCGAGGCCGGGGCCGCGCTCCGGGTGCCCGCCGACCGGGCCGGGGTGATCGCGTTCGTCGGCGCGCACGGCCGCGTCGCGCTGTTCCATTCGTCCGGGAGGCAGCCGGGCGAGGACGCCGTGGTGAGCTTCGCCGACGAGCTGCTGGCGCTCATTTTCGCTTGAGCCACGGGCGGTTTCGCCCGCTTTCCCCCTCTTGTCCACGGCCATCCCGGTGATCTTTGGACCCGAGTCTGGGCAATTGTTCACGAAGTCGCCTAACATCTGTTCGGTAAGTATCCGAACACTCGTTTGGTGACTTTTCCAGGAGGCTGTGATGGCCGACGCCCGGCCCGTAGAGCAGTTCCCGATGTCGCGCGGGCGCTGCCCGTTCGACCCGCCGCCCGATCTCGACCGCAAGCTGCGCGACGAACCGGTGTCGCGCGTGCGGATCTGGGACGGCAGCGAACCGTGGCTGTTCACCCGCTACGAAGACGTCCGCGCGATGCTCACCGACCCGCGGGTGAGCGCCGATCCCGGCCGCGCCGGCTATCCGTCGCAGACGCCGGGCCTCAAGGTGCGGCGCAGCCGGTTCAAGTCGTTCATCGGCATGGACGATCCGGAGCACGCCGCCCAGCGACGGCTGCTCACCGGCGATTTCATGGTGAAGAAGGTCCAGCGGATGCGGCCGCGGATCCAGCAGATCGTCGACGAGCTGCTCGACGAGATGCTGGCCGGTCCGAAGCCCGCCGACCTCGTGCAGGCGTTCGCGCTGCCGGTGCCTTCGCTGGTGATCTGCGAGCTGCTCGGCGTGCCGTACGAGGATCGCGATTTCTTCCACCGCTGCAGCAAGATACTGGTCTCGCGGGAAGCGACCGCGGAACAGTCGCTCGCCACGGCCGAGGAACTGCTCGACTACCTCGGGCGGCTGGTGGAGAAGAAGATCGACGACCCGGCCGACGACGTGTTCAGCCGCCTCGCGACCGGTCAGGTCGCCACCGGCGCGATGACCGTCCGGGAAGCGGCTTCGATGGGGCAGCTGCTGCTGGTCGCCGGGCACGAGACCACGGCGAACATGATCGCGCTCGGCACGGTCGCGCTGCTGGAGAACCCGGACCAGCTCGCCGCGGTCCGCGACGGCGACGACGCCTTGCTGGCCAACGCGGTCGAGGAGCTGCTGCGCTACCTGACGATCGTCCACTCCGGACGCCGGCGCGTCGCGCTCGAAGACCTGGAGATCGGCGGGCAGACCGTGCGCGAGGGCGAGGGCATGGTCGCGGCCACCGATATCGCCAACCGCGACGCGACGCAGTTCCCCGAGCCGGACAAGCTCGACGTCACCCGCAAGGCACGCCACCACGTCGCGTTCGGCTACGGCGTGCACCAATGCCTCGGCCAGCCGCTCGCGCGGGTCGAACTGCAGGTGGCCTACCGGACGCTTTACCGGCGGATTCCGACGCTCCGGCTGGCGAAGCCGCTGGAGGAGCTGAAGTTCAAGCACGACATGGTCGTCTACGGGGTGCACGAACTCCCCGTGACCTGGTGAAAGGAGCCGCGAGATGAAGGTGGTCGTGGACCAGTCCCGCTGTGTCGGGGCCGGGCAGTGCGTGCTCGTCGCGCCCGAGGTGTTCGACCAGCGCGACGACGACGGGATCGTGGTGCTGCTGCAGGAAAACCCGCCCGCGGAACTGCATGCGCAGGCCAAGGAAGCGGCGCAGCTCTGCCCGGCGCTCGCGATCGAGGTGGACGGCTGAGCTAGCGGCCCCGGCGGTCCTTTATCCTGTAAGGGGAAAGGGGTCGCCGGTGGTCGTGTTCGCGGGGCAGGGCGACGCCCGCCGTTCGATGGAGCTGCTGTGGCGCGCGGGCAGCGAACCGCGCAGCGCGCCGGGGCCGAAACCCGCGCTGAGCGTGGATCTCATCGTGAACGCGGCGATCGAGCTCGCGGACGCCGAGGGCATGGCGGCGTTGTCGATGCGCGCGGTCGGGGAGCGGCTCGGGCGCACGGCGATGGCGCTGTACACGTACGTGCCGAGCAAGACCGAGCTGATCGACTTGATGTGCGACCAGGTGTTCGGCGATCTGCGCGACGACCACGAGCTGTCCGGCGGCTGGCGGCCCGCGTTGCTCGAACTGGCCGGCGACCTGTGGGACTTCCATCTGCGTCACCCGTGGCTGCTGCAGGTGTCCTACGCGCGGCCGGTGCTCGGTCCGGGGGAGTTCCGGATGCAGGAAACGGTGCTGCGGGTGCTGTTCGCGACCGGTCTGCCCGCCGGCCAGGTGCGGCGGCTGGTGGGCGCACTGCTCAACGTCGTGCGCGGCGCGGTGCAGATCGCCGCCGAATCGCGGTTGGCGCTGAAGGAAACCGGACTGTCCGATGAGGACTGGTGGCGTGCGCGGACGTCCGCGCTCGGCGAGCTGGCCCCGGATCTGGCGGAGCGGTACCCGAACGTCGCGCGGCTGGGCGAGGAAGGGGCGCCGCCACCGCCCGCCGGAGTGTCCTATTTGGAGCACGAAGCCCGGCTGAGCTTCGATGCCGGCGTGGCGGTGCTGGCGGACGGGATCGAGGCGGCTATCGCTTGCGCGCCTCGATCAGATACCGAGTAGTCGTCGCGACGAACGGGCCCTTCTGAAGTTCCTCGTGCAGCTCGCGCAGGCGCGGCAGGTATTCGTCCACAGTGAATCCCGGCACCATCCAGATCACCTTGCGCAGGAAGTAAATCACCGCGCCGATGTCGTGGAATTCAGTGCGGAGTTCCTCGAAGCGCAGGTCCACTACCTCGAGCCCGGCCCGCTCCGCTGCGGCTTTGGCGTGGTCTGGATGGCGGCCGTTGCGTACTTCCGGCGGCTGCGGTCCGAGGAAGTACTCGACCAGCTCGAACACGCTCCACGGCCCGACCTGTTGCGACAGATAGCGGCCGCCGGGCTTGAGGACGCGCTTGATCTCGTCCCACCACACCGTGACCGGGTGCCTGCTGACGACCATTTCGAATGTGTTGTCCTGAAACGGAAGCGGCGGCTCGTCCGTGTCCGCGACGACGGTCGCGCCGCGGGGTTCCAGCAACGCGGCCGCCTTCTCGAGATTCGGCGGCCACGATTCGGTGGCGACGGTGAGCGGGGGCAGGACCGGCACGCCGGCCAGCACTTCGCCGCCGCCGGTCTGGATGTCCACAACGGACTGGACGTCCCGCAGTCGTTCGCCGAGCAGCCGCTGATATCCCCAGGACGGCCGCTGCTCGCTGGCCCGGCCGTCGAGCCAGGAGAAATCCCAGCCGTCGACCGACACCGACGCGGCCTCGTCCACCAGTTCGTCGAAGGTGCGCATCCGGTGATCGTCACAAATTCGGCGCGGGCGAGCCACTCGATTTTTGCCGCTGCCCGCTGAAGAACTCCCGCGCCGACGGGGGCGCCCACAGCAGGGCAACGATGACGAGCTGCACCGCGCCGACGACCGGGACGACCGCGTGGAACATCGGCGAGGACGACCAGGAGAAGGCGCTGAACACCACGGACAGCAGCTGGGAGACCGTCGTGAGACGGCGGGTCCACCGTCGCGCGGTGGCCAGCTTCCAGACCAGCAGCGCGCACAGCACCAGCAGGACGCCGTGGAACAGCGCGCCGGAAACCACCGCGACATCGACGGACCGGTCGATCTCGGCCGCGGCGAACTCGGGGTGCTGGGACGCGATCTGCGTGCGCAAGGTGCCCCGGCTCGACCACATCACCACGGGCACTACCAGATGACTGATCGCCACGACGGCCAGCAGCACCCGCGCCCACTGCACTGGCGTCGGCACTGGTCGCTGCCGGATCACTGCTCCTCCTCGCTTTCCCGCACGTGCCGCGTGCGGCGCCAGCGAGGACCGGTTCCGGGCGGGCTCGTGACCGTGCCGCCGCGTTCCGCCCACGCCTGGTTGAGCCGGGTGACCAGCTCCAGCGCGGTGGTCACGTCCCGGTCCGGCCAGTCGGCGATGACCTCCGAGAAGACGGCGGCGCCCGCCTCGATCGTGGTGGCGATCTCGGCGCGGCCCTCGTCGGTCTGCCGGACGAGGAACGTGCGGGAATCGCTGGGATCGGGCTCCGCGACGACCTGTCCCGCTCGCTCCAGCGCGGCGATGTGGCGGCTGGTCGCCGAGGCGGTGAGCCCGAGTTCGGCGGCGATCGCGGCGGGCCGGACGGGTTCCCGGGCGGCGACGGTCCCGAGCACCTGGATCCGGGTCAGGTCCAGGCGCCGGGAGAGCTGGCGGTGGCCCCGGTCGATGAGTTCCATGACCGCGCGGGCCAGGTCCGCAGAGTCGTTTCGTTGCGACACGAAACGACTTTACCAGAACGCGGCGGTCTACCTCCGCTGCGGAGCTGGCGGCACGGGTTTGGCGGCGACCACCGCGGCCAGCGGAACGACGACCAGGCCGCGTTTGGTCTCGACGGTGCAGGTGTCGGCGTCGCGGGCACGCAACGGACCGAGGGCGTCGGTGAACCCGCCCTCGATCCGGTATCGCACGACAACCCGCGTGCCCAGCGGGAGTTCCGTCAGCGGAGTCACTGCGCGAGGTGCGCGTTCAGCTCGTCGTCGCTCGGCTCGACGAGGTGGCTGCCGTCCGCGAAGACGATGGTCGGGATGCGGCGAGCGCCGTCCTGCAGTTCGCGTACGCGGGCTTCTGCGGCGGGGTCGGCCTCGACGTCCACGTAGTCGTACTCGACGCCCTTCGCGTCGAGCAGCGCGCGGCTGCGTTTGACGTCCGGGCACCAGCTCGCGCCGTAGACGATCGGGTTGCTCATGACACTACCTCCGAGGGGACGACAGCGGGTTTGTCTTCGGCCGCACCGGGTTCCGGGTGGCCGAGGAAGGTGAGCCAGTCGCGGAACACGCGGTGCACGGCTTCCGCGCCGACGGGTTCGCCGGGTGCCGGGAATTCTCGCGGATGCAGCAGGAAGCCGCGTTGCTGCGGTCCGCCGAGCCCGCCGTGCGAGCCGACGTGCCGTTCGAACGGCGAGGACTGGTCGGAGTCCGCGTCGTACCGGCTGTTGATCATGATGTCCGCGCAATGCGGGAAACTGTCGACGCGCTGGACCAGCTCGGCGGCGTACGGACCGTAGTCGGCCAGCGGGTCTTCGCCGATCACGATCCCGGTGGCCAGCCGCTTCAATCCGTCGCGGCCGAGCACCACCGGACCGAATTCGCGGCTGCGGACCAGCAGGAACCCGACGCCGTCGTGGTCGACCAGCGTCGGCAGCAGGTCCGGGTACTCGCGTTCGATCGTCTCCAGTTCGACCCTGCCCTCGTGCTCGGTGAACGACACCATCGCCAGATGCCCGGACACGACCGCGACGACCCCGGGAGCCACCCGCGTGACCTGCCCCGGCGAGCCAGTCGCGGTGCGCGGCCGGTTGTCGGATCCTTCCGCGCCTTCGACCCGGGCCCGCAACCGTCGCGCGATCAGGCCGCCGGTCGCGGTCGCTTCGGCGAGTGCCGCGTTGACCTGCCAGCTTTCCGCCTGTCGCCGCTTTCCTTGCTCGGCAACGGGTTCGCCGCCGCAGAGCCGTCCGACGAGCGCCTCAATGGTTTCGCCGAACCGGTCGACGAACGCCTGGCCTTGGGTTTGCCCGTGGTCGGACAGCCCGACGATGTGGTACTTCCGCGGCGAGAGCCGACCGGCCCGCAGCAGCCGCGCGAACTGCTGGTCGATCGACCGCAGCACCTCCAGCGTGTCGAACCGTTCGATGCCGGAGTGGTGCGCGACCTCGTCGTAGCCGAGGAAATCGGCGTACACCACCGGCCGTCCGGCGAGCATGTCGCCGATGATCGCGGACACCACGACGTCGCGCGCGATCACCGTCGTGCCCGGCCGGGCGAGCGGGTAGACGCCGCCGCGCGGAATCCGCGGCAGCACTCCCGCGCGCCGCTGTTTGGCCGCCGCGGACAGTTCGCGGACGACGTCGGCGAGCGCGACCCCGAAGGTGCGCAACACGTTGACCGGATTGGCGAAGTAGGCACGGTACCCAGCGCCGACCCGGTCCCGGCGACGCTTGCGCGGCGTGAGCACCGGCACCGAACTCATGGTCAGGCTGACGTGCGGGGCGTCGCCGGAGAAGAGGTTGCCGTGGCTCGCGCCGCCGATCGACAGCAGGCCGCGCCCGTCGCTGTGCCGCCGCTCGATCTCCGCCGCGTCGGACGGATGCGCGCACGCCATGACGTGGTCGCGGTCCTTTTCGTACCAGCGGAAACCGAGGATGTCGTGGTTGGAACCGTGCAGGATCCCGCAGACGCTCGCGCCGGTCTGCGAACTCCAGTCGGTGTGCCAGCGGGTGAGCGAATGCGTGCCCTCGGACAGCCACTTGGCGAAGGTCGGCATGTCCCCGTCCCGCACGGCGCGGCGGACGGTGTCGTAACCGAGCCCGTCGATCTGCAGGAAGACCACGCCGGGCGGTTGGTCGGCGAAATCGGTGCGGTGCTTCGCTTTCCGCCGGCGGCGAGCGGCGCGCCGGAAGAAGATCTCGTCCTCGTCGACGGCCAGCACGCTGGAGATCACCGCGCCCACCGCGGACATCGCGACGGTGATGACGACCGCCGTCGAGAACCCGTGCAGCTCAACGCCGGGTACGGCCTGGAGGATCGCCAGTGCCGCGGCGCTGAGCAGGATGTACGTGCCGACGCCGAGGGTGAAGTACGCGATCGGCCACGCCACCCGCACCACGAGCGGCCACACCACGGAGACGAGCAGGCCGAGGATCAGCGCGCACACCGTCGGCTGCCACCACGACTGCATCGTGAAGCCGTCGAGCCACGCGTCGAGCAGCCGCAACGCGCCGGTGACCGCCACCCAGACCAGCAGGACCCGCGCGACGACCCGGCCGCCGCGCAGCAACCGGCCCTTCGCCGGAGCAGGTGTCGTCATCGATGTCCTCCCGTCTGATGGGCCGCCCGTTTCTTGGAGATCAGCGTGGTCAGCACGGTCACCAGCAGCACCAGGACGGTCGCGAGCAGTGTCGCGATCAGCGGCGAGTCGAAGATGCCGCCGCTGAGGATGCCCAGCAGCGAGTACGCCACCGCCCACAGCACGCAGGCCAGCAGGCCGGACGGGAGGAACTTGCGCCAGGGATAGCCGAGCGTGCCCGCGGCGAGCAGCACCGGGATGCGTCCGGCGGGCACCAGGCGGCCGATCACCACGAGCTGCCAGCCGCGTCTCGCGAACTGTTCGCGGCCTTTCGCGAGGCGTTCGGCCTGTTGTCGTCGTTCGACGAAGCGCAGGAGAGGTTCACTGCCGAATCTCGGGACGGCGAAGGTGATCACGTCGCCCAGGTACGCGCCCGCGACCGCCAGCAGGATCACCAGCGGGAGCGAGAGGTGGTCGGTGGTCATCGCGACCGCGGCCGCCGCGCCGACGAGCGCGCCGGTCGGGACGATGGGGATCACGGAGCCGAGCAGTACTCCGCCGAACAGCGCCGGGTAGCCGATCGCTGACGGGTCTGTCCAATTCACCCGCGCTCCTCGCGAGTGGGGAGCAGGACGTCGGAGCCGGGGCGGGTGTGCAGGACCTCGGTGTCCAGGCCCAGACAGCGGACGTGGTGCGCGAACGTGCGCGGGGGTTCCACGAGGAGCTGGCGCATCTTGGCGGTGCGGTGGATGCCGGGGACCGCGAGCGTGCCCCAGTGGACCGGGACCGCCGTGCGGGCCTGGAGGAGAGCGGCGGCTTCGGCGGCTCGTTCCGGGGTGAGGTGGCCTGGGCCGAGGTTCGGGCCCCAGCCCCAGACGGGGAGGAGAGCTACGTCTACCGGGCCCAGGTCGGCCATGCCGGGGAAGAGGTCGGTGTCGCCTGCGGAGTAGATCCGCTGGTTGTCGGCCTCGAGGAGGTGACCGAGGGCGGGGCTTTGCGGGCCGTGGGTGAGGCGAGGGCCCCAGCGGTGGCCGGAGTGGACCGCTTCGGTGGCGGTGATGTTCATCGGGCCGCTGGCGATGGTTTGGCCTGGGGAGAGTTCTTCCACCTCGGTGAAGCCTCGTTTGGCCAGCCAGGAGCCCGCGCCTCGGGGGACGACGATTCTCGTGTGCTTGCCGAGGAGTTTCAGGGAGGGCAGGTGGAGGTGGTCGCCGTGGAGGTGGGAGATGAGGACGACGTCTACTGCGGTCCAGGAGGAGACGTCGGGTTTGGGGGCTACTCGGGTTAGCGGGCCTACCCAGCGGGTGAGGACTGGGTCGGTGAGGGCGACCTGGCCGGCTAGTTCCACGCGGGTGGACGCGTGGCCTAGGAAGTGGAGGTTCGGGCTGGTCACGGGTTCGAGTATTGCTGGATGTGCGGCTGGATGCTCGGTGGAGTGGTGGGGGGCACCCTTTGGGGCTGTTGGTTTGTTTGGCGGCTCGTCGCCTGGCGGCGACATTGCTTGGTGGTTGCGTGGGGCACCCCGAAGCTTGATTGTGCTGACGGGCGGTGGGTGCCTTGTCAAGGCGGGAAAGATGCCTTGACAAGCACCCACCGCCCGCAGATGCGCTTCGTATCGGGGTGCGGGGGAGGGGCTGGGTGTCTCGCTCGTTGGGTGCATCGGCTGCGGTTGGGTGTCTCGATGGTTGGGTGCGCCGGGTGGGGTTGGGTGCCTTGATGGTTGGGTGCGCCGGGTGGGGTTGGGTGCCTTGATGGTTGGGTGCGCCGGGTGCGGGTGGGCTGGGTGTCTCGATAGCGGGCGCACCGGCTGCGGCTGGGTTCTTCGATGCATGGGTGCATCGGTGCGGCTGGGTGGGGGTGGGGGCTTGCGCCCCAATGTGGCATTGGGTGCGTCAGATGCACCCAATGTGGCGTTCGGTGCGTCAGATGCACCCAATGCCGCATTGGGGCGCATCCCGGCGGGCGGTGGGCTAGTCGTGGGTCGTGAGGGGAACCCTCACGGAATCAGAGTTCCTCTGGGTTCCCCTCACGTACCTTGTCAGTGTGGGGTTGGGCTGGATGGGGCGGGGATGTGCAGGGATTTGGTGCCTAAGCCCGTTGCGTTCAGGTGGAAGCGGGGGGTGGCGCCGAGCGGGACGTGGGGGGTGCCGGTGCAGCCTGGGTGTTGCATGGGGTTAGCAGCGGGTGGGATCGGTTCGGCGGTGAGCTGTGCGGCGCGGACTCGGTCCAGTTCTTCGTCTGTGTACCGGGCGGATTCGTGGTGCCAGTTCGCGATGCCGGTCATCAGGTTTTTCAACAGGTCCGCGTAAGCGGTGAGTGTGTCTCGTGCTTTTGTGTCCAGGCCGTAGTCGGCGAAGAGGCCTGGCAGGCCTACGTCTGCTGCGTGGCGGAACTCGGCGAGTCTGGCTTCCGCCAGATCGGCGACGATGCGGATGGCTCGGTCTTGCTCGACGTCCAGGAAGGACCGTACTACCAGCACTGCGTTGTGCAGGCCGCCTTCGTACTCGATTTCCTTGCGGTAGGAGAACAAATCGTTGATCAGCCAGGCGTAGTCGGCGGCGGAGTCTTCCAGTGCTTCGATGACTCGGTTCCGGTGGATTTCCTCGGGGACGGTGCGGCTGTCGGTCAGCCTGCTGATGCTCACCACCAGGTCGGAACCGAAGGTGCGGCGGCGCATCTCGACGTAGTCGATGGGGTCGGGGATGCGGTTTTGGGCTTGCGTGGCTGCTTCCCATACCCAGGCGTCGATCATGGACTCGACCGTGGTGCGGAAGGTTTCGCGTTCCGTGGGGCTCAGGGGGCCGGTGGTGCGTTGCCAGAGGTCCGCTAGACCGGTTTCCAGCGCGGTTTGCGGTGAGGGAGGGGGCTCGCCGTTGGTGGGCATGAAGAGTTTGAGGCGTTCGGTGGTCAGTCTGGTGGCGGACAGGTCAGGCGAGAGGACTTCTGTGTAGTAGTCGTCGGCGTAGGTGCCCCAGGTGAGCCAGTCATTGGTGAGGGAGACCTGTTCCGGAGGCGCGTCGGGGCAGATGCCTGCGGTGGCCAGGGGCACGTCGGACGCGCGCAGGCGGGCGGTGTCCCAGACTCCCTCGGACAGGAGGCCTATGCGGCGTGGCCAATCGGCGATTTTCTTGCGTTCCGCGGAGAGGTGCGGGCTGAGTCGCAGGGGGAAGGGCAGGGGCAAGGCGGGCAGAGTGACTGGGCCTAGTTGTTCGTGAGGGTGGTGCGCGAAAGATCGTGCGCGTTGCGGGGCGGTGGTGGCGACGGAGCGGAAGATGCGGGCGGCGGAGGTGCCCAGTCCGGAAGGGCCGCCTAGCAACTCTGGGCCGCCTCGGGCTTCTAGGGCGCCTTCGTTCATGTAGCGGCTCGAGCGCAGATGCCATTCGTGTCCGCCGGATTGCCAGTCTTGCAGGCCTTTGACGTACGCGAAGGTTTCGGCTCGTCCGGCTGGTTCTACGCCCTGTTCGTCGAAGAGGGCGGGGACTTCGGTGAGGGCGGTGTGCTCGAATTGGTGCAAGCGCGAGGTTAGCAAGTCGTTCACCGCGTCCGCGGCTTCTTGGGTGGTGCAGCCCAGGAATTTTTCGAAGACCAGGACGCTGTTGGAAAGTTCGCCTTCGTCCTCGACTTCGCGCTGGTAGGAGAAGAGGTCGTTGCGGAGGTGGACGGCGTCGGCGAAGCAGTCGCGCAGGACTTCCATCGGGCGTTTCGCCGCGATTTCGTCCGGGACCTCGGCGTTCAGGGAGTGTTCGATCAGGTTCGCCGACCAGGGGGCGCCGCCGACTTTGCGGCGCATGGCGACGTATTCGATCGGGTTCGCGACCCGGCTTTCGTTGATGTTGGCCAGTTCCCAGAGGGATTCGTCGAGGAGGTTGCGGGTGCTTTCGCGGAAGCGTCGCCGCCAGGCCGCGGACCGGTGCGGGACAGTGCGGTTCCACAGATCGGTCAGGCCGCGTTCGACGGGGTTTTCCGGGGTTTCGGTGATTTCGCCTTCGGCGGGCATGAAACGAGCGATCCGGTCCAGATAACCGCGGGCGTGTTCGATGTCGCCGGTGCGTTTGAACAGTTCCAGGAAATGGTCGTCGAAATAGAATACCCAGACGTACCAATCCGTGACGAGGTCGAGTTCCTGCGGGGCGGCGTCGGGATGGGTGTAGGAACACAAGAGCGCGTAATCGTGGGAGTCGAGGTCGTGCTCGTTCCAGATGACGGTGCCGTGCTGGGGCACGTCGATCATGTCCATCGTGTACGCCCACGCCTTGCTGTGCTTCCGCGCGCCGTCCAGGTGCGGGTTCAGCCGGGCCGGGTACGACAGATAGAACTCGGGCAGGACGAACGGCTGCACGCGGGCTCCCCTCGCGGTCGCGGGTACCGACACCACGAGGCAAACAGACCGCACCGGCGCGGCGGAAGGCCCGCCACTCCGGCGAACCGGCCGGTCGCCCGGGCGGCCTAGCGGGGGCTGGCGCGGGATCGCCCCTGTGTGCTGTCGCGTCGCTCGTCGGTGCGGGGCGCGCCGACATCCGGGTAGGGACGCGGTAACCGGTGCGAACGACTGCGCGGGCGGCCCGAACAGCTTATTGCAACGTGTGCAAACTGGAGTATTCTCAGTTTTTCACACGATGGCAAAGCGGCCCGGATCCCCGTGGCGGCCCTCTTCGAGACGACTCGGCGCGGCGGCGAGAGAGGCCGCACGCGTGGGCCGTCGTGCCCAGGGGCCGCGGCGCTGTCCCGTCCTAGGAGTGACGCTCATGTCGCCTGGTCCCCTGGCTTCTCGTTCTGGTCCACGACGGTGCGGCGCGCTGGTCGCGGCCGTAGTGCTCGTCGCGGCCGCGCTCCCGCAAGGCGTCGCCGTCGCGGCGACGACCTCCGGCGGAGTGCTTTACCGGCCCAGCACCGCGAGTGGTTCCACCGAAGACGCGAGCTACCCGCGGGTCATCCGCCTCGAACACAACGGCGGCGCCAACGGCACGCTGCTCGCGACGTTCTCTCATTCCGGCACCGGCGTCGGAAAGGCGAACTTCCCGATCTACCGCTCGACCGACAACGGCGTGACGTGGACTTCCTCGCCGATCAGCACGGTCACCGACACCCAGCACGGCTGGGATCTCGACGGCCCGACGCTCTACGAACTGCCGCGCGCCCAAGGATCGCTGCCCGCCGGCACGCTGCTCGCCGCGGGCACCGCGTGGAACCACGGCGACTACACGCAGCAGGCGGTGGAAGTGTTCGCGTCCACCGACCAGGGAGCGAGCTGGACCTACCGCAGTTCGTGCGCGGCCGAGTCCGGCATGGCCAACACGATCGGACACGGCATCTGGGAGCCGGAGTTCGAGACCACCAGCCACGGTCTCGTCTGCTACTTCTCCGACGAACGCCCGTCCTCGAACGGATACGCCCAGGTGCTCGCGCACACCGTCTCCGCCGACGGCGGCCTGACCTGGGGCAGCGAGGTCTACGACGTCGCGGTGCAAAACGGTGTCGACCGGCCGGGGATGGCCACCGTGGTCCCGCTGCCCAACGGCTCCTACGCGATGACCTACGAGGACTGCAAAGCCGGTGCCGACCCGGATCAGGCCTGCGACGTCTACCTCAAGACCTCCGCGGACGCCGAATCGTGGAACCCCGGCAGCCTCGGCACCCGGATCGAGACCGCCGACCACCGCTTCCTGCTGCACACGCCGTACCTGACGTGGTCGCCCGCCGGCGGCGCGAACGGAACCCTCGTCGCGTCCGGACAGCGGGTCGTCGCGGGCACCGACGGATCGCTGGCCGTCCAGCCAGAAGACGGGCACGTGCTGTTCGTGAACCGGAACCTCGGATCCGGTGCCTGGCAGGAGATCACGACGCCGGTGACCACCGCTCCGACCGGCGGCTACGACGCGGGCGAGACGGCGTGCGCCGGGTACAGCTCCCCGTTGCTCGGCGCGTCGTCCGGCAACACCTTCCTGATGCTCGCGGGCACACACCTGTCCACCGGCAAATGCGAAACCGCCTTCGGCACGGCGACGCTGCCGAACGCGCAGGGCCAGATCACCGGCCCCGCGGGCAAATGCGTTGACGTGAACACCAACACGTCCGTCAACGGCAACGCGGTGCAGCTCTACACCTGCGGCATCGCGACCGGTCAGCAGTGGTCACTGGAAACCGACGGCACGATCCGCGCCTTCGACAAATGCCTCAACATCGTCGGCGGCAGCACTGCCAACTTCGCCAAGGTAGAGCTGCGCGACTGCCTTGGCACGCCTGCACAGCAGTGGCAGGCCCGCGCGGACGGATCGATCTACAACCCGCCATCGGGTCGCTGCCTGGACGATCCGCAGGCACAGACGGCGGACGGCACGCAACTGCAGATCTATGACTGCAATGGGCTGTTCACTCAGTCCTGGCACGTTCCTGCTTGAGCGGAAAGGGCGGTCAGCTCAAGCTGGCCGCCCTTTCCCACGAACGGTCACTCCCGCGCGCCGCGCCGGTTCAATTCCTCCACCACGGCCGCGTCCACGAAGGTCCGCGCTGCTGTCCCGCTTTCGGTCTCCAGCCACAGGTGCAGCCGCGCCGGGCCGCCCGGTGCGGGGACGGTCAGCGGGAACGCGTCGCTGAGCCGGAACGGTTTCGCTTGCGCGGAAACGGAATTCATCGACTCCGGGAGAGTTCGCGAGCCAGCGGCTCCCCACCCCGCGTGCAGTGTTCCCGCGATCGGTTCCGTTCCGGTGTGCGACACGTGCACGTCCAAAGTCAGCGGTTCCGCGGGAACCGGCAGGTCCGCGCCCGCGTGCGCCGGGACCAGGTCGACTACCAGCGTCGTCGGCGCGAACGCGTCGGCCGGGTCGAGCCCGCCCCAGTCCTTGGGCCGCCGGTGTGCGTCCAGCAGGCCCGCCATTTCGTGTTCCACATCGGTCAGTTCGGTGTAGATGTACCCGGAAAACCGGTCGTGCCTGCGGATTTCCTGCGTCTGCCAGCGCACGTGCCACGCTCGTTCCAGGCTGGTAAACCCCGCGCCGTATTCGCTGTTCAGCACCGGCACTCCGGAACGCGGGAAGCTGGCCGAGCCGTAGAACGATTTGTCGACAAGGAAGTCCGCCCGGAGCTTGACCTCGAAGGACTCCCGTTCGCCGGACGCGAGCGCGGCGAGGTTGTCCGCCCAGCGGCGCGGGTCTTCGTCGTAGTAGTGCCAGTCGACCAGATCCGTCTTCACGTGCGCCCAGCCGGAGTTCTCCACGATCGGGCGGGTGTCGTCGAGCGAGCGCAGGAGGTCGTAAGCGTGCGTTGCCGCGGCGGCGCGCTCGGGGCTGCCCGGGATGTCCCAGTCCAGGCCCCATTCTTCGTTGTACAGCCCCCAGATGACGATCGAGGGATGGTTGCCGTCGCGGCGGACGAGGCCCGGCAGCTGTGCCTCGAAAGCAGCGGCTGCGGCCGGGCTGAACCTGCTGGGGGCGGGCGGTTCGGCCCACACCAGCATCCCCATCCGGTCCGCGTGGTGCAGCCAGCGCGGCTCCTCGGGCTTGAGATGCTTGCGCACCAGGGAAAAACCGAGTTCCCGGGCCAGTTCGAGGTCGCGGACCAGCGCTTCGTCGTCCGGTGCGGTGAGCCCGCTCTCCGGCCAATATCCCTGGTCGAGCACCCCGCGCACGTACAGCCGTTCTCCGTTGAGATACAACGCTTCGCCGCGGGTTTCGATCCGGCGCAGCCCACCGGTCACGGTCAGCCGGTCGGCGTCGTCGCCCTCGCCGACGGTCAGCGCGATGGAGTACAGATGCGGTGATTCCGGGCTCCACAGCTGAGGGTCGGAAACGTCCAGCCGTCCGGACAACCGACCGTCGCGCACCGGGAGGACGGTCTCGCGGCCTTCGAGTTGAGCGACCACGACCGCAGTCTCCGGAGCGTCGCCAGCGAGGTCGCCGGTGATGTCGAAGCCGGTCAGCGAATCGCTGCGCACGGAAACTTCGGCGGCGTACGTGCGCCCGCGGGCCTCCAGCCAGACGCTCTGCCAGATCCCGGACGTCGGCGTGAACGAAACGCCGTCGTAGTCGTCCCGCGGGATCGAACGCTGTTTGCCGTGCGGGATTTCGCGTTTGTCCGCCGGTGCCTCGACTTCCACGGTCAGCTCGGCGGGGCGGCCGGGTTCGAGCACGTCGGTGACGTCGAACTCGAACGAGCTGTACCCGCCGACGTGCGAGCCGATGGGCACGCCGTCGATCGAGACGGCCGCCCGGTGATGCACGGCGCCGAAACACAGCACCACGCGGCGTCCGCTCCACTCCGGCGGAACCGTGACCGTACGGGCATAGACCGCGCGCGGCAGCCAGGTCCGCTGCACGCCGGAAGCAGCGGTCTCCCAGGCGAACGGAACGATGATCGACTCGGGAGCCCCGTCGTCGGCGATGAACCGCCAACGGCCGTTGAGGCTCAGCCACCGCGCCGACCGGTCCCGGTCGGGGCGCGGGTACCCGGGCCGGGGAACCGCCTCTTCGCTGCGCGGGTCGGCGGCGTTCTCGGCAATCGTCATGTGTGTCAGCCCTTTACGCTTCCGGCGAGGATGCCGTTGATGAAATGCTTCTGCAGCACGATGAACAGGATCAGGAGCGGAACGAGCGCGATCGACGCGGCGGCGAGCAGTTCGCCGGTGACGGTCGCGTAATCCGAGCCCACGCGGTTGCCCGAGATGTTCTGGGCGAGCGTCGAGAGAACGACCTGGAGGGTGGCCATCCGGCTGGAGCTGGCCGCCACCACCGGCCAGACGAAATCGTTGTAGATGTTCATGATCGTCAGCACGCCCAGTCCGGCCAGCCCCGGCCGGATCGCCGGGACGACCACGCGCCAGAAGATGCCGAACTCGCCGCAGCCGTCCACCCTGGCCGCGTCGAGCAGTTCGTCCGGCACCGCCGCGATCACCTGGCGCATCCAGAAAATCGCGAACGCGTCGACCGAACCGGGCAGGATCAGCGCCTGGTAGGTGTTGACCCAGCCGAGTTCCTTCATCTCCAGCAGCAGCGGGATGACGAGCACGATCGTCGGCAGCATCAAGGTGAGCAGCACCGCGCCGAAGATCAGGTTCCGGCCCGCGAACCGGTACTTCGCGAACGCGTAGGCCGCCAGCGGCGCGCAGAACATCGTGATCGCGCCCTTCGCCGCGAGCACGACGGCGGTGTTGAGAAAGCCGCTGCCGATCGGGACGTCCTGGAACATCCCGCGGAAATTGGCGAGGGTGAACGTCGCCGGGTCGAATCCGAGCGGATTCCGGATGATCTCGCCCGCCGGTTTGAACGAGGACAGGATCGCCCACACCACCGGTGCGAGCAGCGCGACGGTGAGCACGAGCAGGAACGCGTGCGAGGCGAGCAGCGGGCGGGCGGACTTCCGCCGCTCCCGGACGTCGAGGGTGGTCATGTCAGTCCTCCGCTCGCAGCAGCCGCACGAAAAGCAGCGACACCGCCATCACGATGATCACCAGGAGGAACGAGTTCGCCGCCCCGGTGCCGAGATCCGCGTGGGTGATGTGGTTGTAGAGGTAGAGCCCGGCGGTGGTGGTCGACGTGTACGGCCCGCCCTGCGTCACCACGTACGGCTCGGCGAACATCTGGAACACCGCCAGCGTCTGCAGCACGACGCTGAACATCAGCGACCGGCGCAGCAGCGGAACGGTGATCGACCACAGCTGCCGTATCCGGCCCGCCCCGTCGAGCGAGGCCGCTTCGTACAGTCCCCGGTCGATCTGCTGGAGTCCAGAAAGGACGATCAGCACGACGAACCCGGTGGTCTTCCAGAGAAACAGCAACGCCAGCGTCGGCTTCGCCCATCCGCTCGTGACGAGCCAGCCGACCGGCGGCAGCCCGACCGCGCCGAGCACCGCGTTCACCGCGCCGTTGTTCTGGTCGAACAGCACGATCCAGATCTGCGCGACCGCGACCAGCGGGGTCACGAACGGCACGACGAACGCCACGCGGTAGAACCCGCGCAGCCGTTTGATCGCGTTGAGCAGCACCGCCACGAGCACCGCCAGCACGATCTGCGCCGGGACGATCAGCAGCCACAGCACCCCGGAGTTGCCCAGCGACGACCAGAAGCCGTTGCTGGTCAGCAGATATCGGTAGTTGTCGAAACCGATCCAGTGCGCGGCGCCGGAGCCGTGCCAGTCAGTGAAGCTCAGGCGCAGCGTGAAGAACAACGGGTAGACGCTGAAAGCCAGGAACACCAGCACGAACGGCAGTACGAACAGGTAGGGGGCGAAGCGGCGGCGCCACGTGAAAGCGCGCCGCCGCGGTTTTCCTGCCCGCGGTCCGACGGACGGAGACGGTTCCCGGAAAACCTTCGCCTCGGCGGTAACGGAGCGAGTGGTCATTTGCGGTCGATCAGGTTGGTCTGGATGTCTTTGCTCGCCTTGTCGATCACCTGCTGCGGAGTCAGGGCGCCGTCCAGCATCTTCTGCAGATCAGTGCCGAGGTAGTCGACCGCGCCCGACCACCAGGCCGGGATCGGCGCTCCGCCGGGGATTTCCCGGCCGGCTTCGACGGCGGTCTTCCAGACGTCCTGGCCGCCCATCGCGTCGATCGGCCGGAACAGCGGCTTCGCCGGATCGGCCGCGGGCAGGTAGGCGGGCACCGACGTGTTCAGTCCGCCCGGATAGACCGCATTCGGGCCGTAGACCGCGGTGTAGCCCGCCTGGTCGAACATCAGGAAGCGGTAGAACAGCCAGGACAGCTTCGGGTTCTTGGCGTCCTTGGGGATGACGAACGACGAACCGCCCATCGCACCGCTGCGTGCGCCGCCGGCGTTCCACGCGGGCAACGGCATCGCCCGCCAATCGCCCTTCGTCGCGGTCAATTGCTGCTGCGGGGCGAAGTCGAACCAGATCGCCCACGGGTAGAAGACCTCGTCGCCGGAGTCCAGCGCGCTCACGTCGCTGGGCTTGAGGTACTCCGCGCGGGTGCCGAGCCCTTCCTTGCGCACGGTGTCGAGCCAGGTCAGGATCTGGTGGTACGGCGCGGAATTCAGCCGCAGCTTGCCGTCCGGGCCGGCGAGGCCGGTGCCGAACTGGCTGGCGAACATCTCGAGCTGGAGCTGGCTGTTGAAGGCGTTCTGTTCCAGGTGGATCGGCTTCGCGCCCGGCTTGAACTGCTGGTACTTCTTCGCCGCGGTGAGCAGATCGGCGTAGGTCTTGATGCCGTTCGGGTCGATCCCGGCGGCGCTCAGCGCTTTCGCGTTGTAGAACAGCAGCCCGGGGTCGAGGTCGAAAGGAACGCCGTAGATGCCGCCGTTGACGGTGTTGACGTCGACCTTCTGCTTGGCGATGTCCTTGGTGTAGGGCGCGAGCACGTCCTTGAGATTCCAGAGATGGCTGACGTAGCCGCCGACCTTGGCGTCGTCGAGGAAGACCCCGTCGGGCACGTCGGTGCCGGTGATCAGCGTGTTCTGGAGCTTGCCGTCGATGTCGACGGCCTCGTGCTTGACCGTGACGCCGGGATATTTCGCGGTGAACTTCTTGATCGCGGCGTCGAAGACCTTGTACAGGTCGCCCGAGCGGTCCCAGATCGTGATTTCGCCTTTGGGCGCGTCTTCGGACGGCGCCTGCAGCACGGCGTTGTCCGCCGCCGAACCGCCGGAGCTGATGTCCGGGCCGCAGCCGGTCAGCCCGGCGGTGAGCAGGGCCGCGGCGGCGACGGCGCCGGCCCGGCGGGCAAGGAGGCGGGCTGTCCGTCCGCTCCGTCGGAGAGTGGGGTTCATGGCACTCCTTTGTGCGGGACGGTGGCAACGCGGCGAGGCGCGCCGCGGATTTGCCAACGTAGGCAAACTGTACGACATGCTTGCACACGTTGCAAAAGGTAGGATGACTTTCCGGGCGGAAGGAGTTTTATGGCGGCGACGTTGCGGGACGTGGCGGACCGGGCGCGGGTTTCCGTGCGGACGGTGTCGAACGTCGTCAGCGGGTACGAGCACGTCAGCGAGAAGATGCGCCAGCGCGTGCTGAGTGCCATCGACGAACTCGGCTACATCCCGAATCCGGTCGCCCGCACGCTGCGCACCGGCAAGACCGGCTTGCTCTCGCTGGTGGTGCCCGAGATCGACGTGCCGTACTTCAGCCAGCTCGCCCGCGAGGTCATCGACGCCGCCGCGAGCCTCGGTTTCCAGGTGATGATCGACCAGACCGGGCACGACCACGAGCGGGAACGCCAGCTGCTGCGCGGCGGGGGCAGGCGGAACCTGTTCGACGGCATGCTGTTCGCGCCGCTCGCGACCAGCGAGGAACTGCGCGACGTGGACCCGGCCCGCTCGTCGCCGCTGATCCTTCTCGGCGAGCACGTCTTCGACAACCGCTTCGACCACGTGGCGATCGACAACGTCGTCGCGGCGCACGACGCGACGACGCATCTGCTCGACCGCGGCCGTACGCGCATCGCGGCGATCGGTGCCCAGCCGAAGGAGACGTACTCGACGCCGTTGCAGCGCACCGAGGGATTCCGCAAAGCGCTCGACGAGCACGGACTTGAGCCGGTGAACGCGTTGCAGGCCACCGCAGCCCATTACGGACGGGCCGACGGATACGCGGCTACGGCGTCGCTGCTTCGCGAATCCCCTTGCCCGGACGCGATTTTCTGCTATTCCGACCTGCTCGCGATGGGCGCGATCCGAGCGGTGTTCGACGCGGGTCTGCGGGTCCCGGAGGACGTCGCGATCATCGGCATCGACGATATCGAGGAGGGCCGCTATTCCCGCCCGTCGTTGAGCACCGTCTCGCTGGACACTCCGTTCATCGCCCGGACCGCGGTGTCCCGCCTCGCCGCCCGGATCGAGAACCCGGAGCTGCCTGCCGAGGAGTTCGTCGCGCCGCACACGGTGCTTGCCAGGGAGAGCACGGAATCGGGCCTCGCCGGCGGTGGTGTGTGAAGATGCGGGAATGAGCGAAGAGACCAGCGTTTCCCGCAACGACAGCGAAAACCGCTACGAAGTGTATGCGGACGGCAAGCTCGCCGGCTTCGCCGAGTTCACCCCGAAGGACACCGAAACCGTCTTCACGCACACGGAGATCGGTGACGAGTTCGGCGGCCGCGGGCTCGGCAAGGTGCTGGCGAAGGCCGCGCTGGACGATGTCGTCGCGCGGGGCGGCGTGATCGTGCCGGTGTGCCCGTTCATCGCCGGGTATCTGCGCAAGAACGAGGGCTACGCCGAGCACGTCCGGTGGCCCGGACAGCATTGATCCAGGTCGCGACGCAGGTCAGCGGCGCCGTTCGGGGTATTCCAGGTGGCCCGAACGGCGCAGTGGTGTCCGATTGGTCCGCATTTTTTGGTTATTAACCAACCTTCGTCGGTTTCGCGTTGGTTGCCGGGCAACAAAAGTGTGGGGCGTCCCACCGGTCGGTTCAGCCCACCTGGAGGAAGATCCATGACTTCCCGGAAGACGCTCGTCGCGGGATTCACCGCACTGTCGGCCGCGGCCTTGACCGCGGGCATGTGCGTGAACGCCGCCTCGGCAAGCCCGATGGCGTTCGCCCAGATGCAGGCACAGGCGATCACCCAGGCGACGCAGGTCGCCGACACGCTCGGCGCCGGAAACGGCGGCATCTACCTCGAACGCGGCAAGGCGGTCCTGAACGTCACCGACGCCGCGGCGCAGGAGAAGGCCAAGGCCGCGGGCTTCGCGACGAAGCTCGTCAAGCACAGCTTCACCGCCCTCACCGGCGCGAAGAACCAGATGGACACCGTCAAGAACGTGCCGCAGACGTCGTGGGGCATCGACACCAAGACCAACCAGGTCGTGGTGAAGATCTACGACTCGGCGTCCCAGGCCACGAAGGACAAGGTCGCGGCGGCCGCGGCGAAGCTGGGCGACGCGGCGCGCGTCGAGCACCGCTCGGGCAAGCTGGCCACCTACATCGCGGACGGCGACTCGATCAACAACGGCCAGTTCACCTGCTCCCTCGGCTTCAACGTGACCAAGGGCGGCCAGCCGTACATGCTGACCGCCGGCCACTGCACCAACGAGGGCGGCACCTGGTCCGGCGGCGACGTTTCCGGCGCGCAGGTCGTCGAAAGCGACTGCCCCGGAGCCGACTCCGGCCTGCTGACCCGCCCGAACGGCTCCGGTCCCGGCGCGATCAACACCGGCCAGCAGATCACCAGCGCCGGCACGCCGACCGTCGGCGAGCAGATCCAGAAGATGGGCCAGACGACCGGCGGCGGCAGCGGCGAGGTCACCTCGGTGGACGAGTCGGTCAACTTCGACGTCGGCGTCCTGAACCACGAGTTCGGCACCACCGCCCACACCGACCACGGCGACTCGGGCGGCCCGGCGTACGACGGCGAGAAGGGCCTCGGCACCCTCTCCGGCGGCGACACCCAGACCAGCTACTTCTACCCGCTGACTCTGGAACTGCAGTCCTACGGCCTCGAGCTCGCCTGAGGTTTATCGGTTCCACGGCCCGCCGTCCCCCTTCCGGGGCGGCGGGCTTCTTTCTGTGCGGCGGTTTTTGTCGTACCCGGGGCTTAGAGTTTTCCGCATGAAGCCGAACCCGGCCCGAAACCTTTGGACCGCCATAGAACCCCTCCACGCAGTCGTCTACTTTGCCCCGGAACCCGCCGCGGCGGCTAAGGACATCGGCTTGCGCGGTTGGTGGATGGGCTACTTCGCGGGCCGGGCGGCGCCACTCGGTCCGATCGGCCCGGAACCGGTCACGTCGATGTTCTTCGGGTTCGCGCCGCGGATGGTCGAGCGAGCGCTGCCGGACGCGTGGACGTTCGCTTCTCCCGCCGATGTTGTGCGCACGCGGGTGGAAGCGGTCGAAGCGACGTTGACGCGACTCCTCGGTCCGTCCACTGTGGACGAACTGGTCACGCTGCTGGAACAAGCCGTCACCGCCTGCCAATTCGATGCCCGGCCACTCGCCGCGGCCTGGTCCGCGGTGCCTCGTCCAGACCGGCCGCTGGCCCGGTTGTGGCTCGCTACTGCCGTCCTGCGCGAACACCGGGGCGACGGCCACGTCCTGGCTGCAGTCGCCTCCGGGCTGACCGGGCTGGAAACCACCCTCACCCACATCGCCACCGGAGCCACCAGCCGCGAGCAAGTCCAGCGCGCCCGAGGGTGGACCGACGAGGAATGGTCCGAGGCAACGGCAAACCTGGTCGATCACGGTCTGCTCGACGCTGGCGGGTTGACCCCAGCGGGTGCGGAAGTCCGCCGGACCATCGAGGAAACCACCGACCGCCTGGCCGCTGCTCCGCTCGAAGCCTTGGGTCCGGAAGGCGTCGACCGGCTGCTGGACCTGGCAATCCCGTTGAGCCGACGGATCATCGACAACGGAGGTGTGCCTATTCCGAATCCGATGGGTGCGGAACGTCCCTGAGAACGGTGTCGATTTCCCGGTTCCCCGCTCGACGCATTGGTGACAGGCACGAGAAGGGAGCCCGGAAGGTGCTGCTCGAAGACAAAAACGCGGTTGTGTACGGCGCTGGCGGAGGAATCGGCGGTGCGTTCGCGCGAGCGTTCGCGGAGGAAGGCGCGCGGGTCTTCCTGGCCGGACGTACTCGCGAGAAGCTGGACCGAGTCGCCGGGGAGATCCGCGCTGCTGGCGGGCGCGCCGACGTCGCCGTAGTCGACGCGCTCGACGAGAAATCTGTCGACGCGCATGCCGACGCAGTGGTCGAGGCTGCGGGCAGTCTCGACATCTCGGTGAACGTGATCAGCCACGGCGACGTCCAGGGGACTCCGATGGTCGAGATGTCGTTGGCCGACTACGAACAACCGGTAGTCAACGGCGTGCGCACCACCTTCCTGACGATGCGCGCTGCGGGTCGACACATGAAACGCCAAGGCAACGGCGTAGTCCTCCTCTTCGGCGGCGACGGCGACCCGGTGCGCAACCACGCGGTCGGAGGTCTGCAGGTCGGCTTCGCCGCGCTGGAAGCGATGCGTCGACAACTCGCCGCCGAACTCGGCCGGTACGGCGTGCGCACGGTGACCCTTCGGACCGGCGGTGTCCCGGAAACGATCCCCGCGGACTTCCCCGGTGCCGAGGAACTGAGTGCGGAACTCGCCGAACCGACCATGCTCGGCCGCACCGCAACGCTGGCCGATGTCGGTGCGGTAGCGGCGTTTGTCGCGTCCGATCGCGCCCGCACGATGACGGCCGCGACGGTGAACGTCAGCTGTGGTGCGCTGGTGGATTAGGCCGGTTCGACACGGGCGGTTGCCGTGGTCGAGGGTCAACTCTTGGCGCGCGCGGAGATCTGCTGGACGGCCCAGCTGTTGCCGTCGGGGTCGGCGAAGTGGATGAACCCGATGTTGTCGAGGTCTTCGAGCGCGCCGGTGCCCGGGTCTGAGCCGTAGACCTGGAGTTCGCCGACGTCGACGCCGCGTGCGACCAGCTCCTCGCGAGCCTTCCGGACGTCGGCGACGACGAGCTGCAGACCCTTCAGCGAACCCGGCGGCATGTCCGGGACCAT
Source organism: Amycolatopsis sp. VC5-11 (assembly GCF_037034185.1). Classification (NCBI taxonomy): domain Bacteria; kingdom Bacillati; phylum Actinomycetota; class Actinomycetes; order Pseudonocardiales; family Pseudonocardiaceae; genus Amycolatopsis; species Amycolatopsis sp. VC5-11. Next base: position 82,351 of record NZ_JBAGKF010000004.1, read on the forward strand.
GCCCTTGCCCAGCACGATCGAACAGCCGGATCCGGGCGGCGTCAGCTGCACCAGGCGCTGGCCCGGTCCGGGGTTGATGTCGTGGTCGAGGCGGAAGCCGACCTGGTCGACGTAGAACGCTTTCGCCCGGTCCACATCGGTTACTGGAACGACGACGACCTCGAGAGTCCAGTCCATGAGACGAGTTTTAGCGGTGGCCTGAGCAGGCGGTCAAGCGCTGGCCAGCTCGACGCGGTTGCGGCCCGCCTGCTTGGCGCGGTACAGCGCGGCGTCGGCGGCCACCAGCACGTCGTCGACGCTGGCGAGGTGCTTCGCCGGGTACAGCGCGCAGCCGATCGAGACGGTCAGGTCGCTGATCACCGAATCCTGGTCCGGCAGCGCGACGACCACCTGCGGGATCCGCCGCCGGATGCGGTCGGCGATGTGGCCGAGGTGTTCGGCGCTCGGGATGTCCGGCAGCGCGATCGCGAACTCCTCGCCGCCCCAGCGGCCGCACACGTCCTGCTCGCGGACCTCGTCGCGCAGCGAGAGGGCGATCTCCCGCAGCACCAGGTCGCCGGTGGGGTGGCCGTAGGTGTCGTTGATCGCCTTGAAGTGGTCGAGGTCCAGCAGCAGCACGCCGACGCTGTCCTGGTTCGCCCGCGCGCGTTCGAGGTAGCGCTCGGCGACCGTGCGCCACCAGCGTTTGGTGGCGAGCCCGGTGGTGACGTCGGTGCGCGCGTCGCGCTGGAACTGGGTGAGCAGCAGCCCGCGGTGCAACGCCACGAGCGCGATCACGACGCCCGCCAGGATCAGCGGGTTGGCCAGCAGCAGGAGCGCAGCGGTGACCAGGCCGAGGCCGATCGCGCCGGCTTCGAGGAGCTGGTCGCCGAAACCGGAGAACAGGTCGGCGAACGACCGTGGCGGGCTCGACAGCGCGATCGCGACCATGACGAGCGCGGTGTTGATCGCCCAGCGCAGCCCGGCGGCGAGAACGAAGACGATCAGGTCGACCAGGCCGGGCCCGAAGCCGTGGGCGAGCACTCCCGGGTACTCGTGCATCCCGAGCGCGAGCACCGCGACGGCGGCTTGCGTCCCGCACAGGACGGACGCGCAGGAGAAAATCCAGCGGTGCGGCAGGACCGGCCGTTCGCGCGGCCAGATCCGCCACCAGGCGACGGCGTAGGTGAGCACGACCATCGCCGACGCGAGGATCGCCGGCAGCGCCACTACGGCGGCGATGCTCCACACAGCCTTGGTGTCGACGTACGCGACGGTGGGTGCTCGGCTGTACTCGCGCTGCCGTTCGATGTGCCGGGTCGCCTCGATCGCGAGCGCCGCGCACACGGCGAGAACCCCGAAGCGGACCAGGTCGATCTGACGCACCGGCGCGAGCCACGCGGTGGCGAGGGTGGTGCCCACCGCCACGACGTTCACCAGCAGCACATACATGCGGACGTGAGAGGGCAGCCGCCATAGGCGCCAGTCTGTGAACCACCCGGCAACTCGTCCGCGCACTCTTCACCTCACCCGATTGGCTTCTACGGTAAACGACGAGGCGCGTTGTGTGCTGCCTGTCGTCCGGACTCTGGGAAGCCCCGGGGCGATTTCGCCCGGTCAGCCCAGCGCCAGACGGCCGGCGAGGGGAGGTGGCCACTGTGAGTAGTGACCAGCTGCTCCGAATCCGGGCCGGACCAGGGGATCCACGAGGGTCCCATTTGAGTCCCCATGGCCACATTCGGTGACCAGCCGACCGGCGATGACGTGCGAAAACCGCCGAAGGCGCGACTCTGAAACGGAGGTGACAACAGTGCGCGACAACAACTGGACGGCTCTTCGGTGACCTCGGTCTCCCTCGCGGTCTCGACTCGAGGTCGAGACTTCGGTCTTCGCAGATGAGAGGAGGTGCCCACAGTGCGGGACAACAACTGGTGAATGGGGCGGAGAAGGGAATCCGGGATGCGGAAAGGAGGGCTCTCGATGCGCGACAACAACTGGACTCGGTGAGACGGCTGAAATCCCTGCACGAAATGTGCGCGGAGGAGGTGAACAACTGCCATGCGCGACAACAACTGGACCCGCTGAATCCCTCGACCACCGACCGCCTAGCCACGAAAGGAGCCACCGCCGTGCGTGACAACAACTGGATTCGCTGAGTCCCGCCGACCATCGCCCGTCGAGCCGCGAAGGGAGCCGCCCGCGATGCGTGACAACAACTGGACCCGCTGAGCCCCGCAACACCGACCGCCCAACCGCGAAAGGAACCGCCCCCGTGCGCGACAACAACTGGTCCCACTGACCCCCGCAACCACCGCCCGTCGAGCCAAGAAGGGAGCCGCCCGCGATGCACGACAACAACTGGACCCGCTGAATCTCGCGACCACCGACCGCCCGACCGCGAAAGGAGCCGCCCCCATGCGTGACAACAACTGGTCCCGCTGACCCCCGCAACCACCGCCCCTCAAGCCAAGAAAGGAGCCCCGCCGTGCGCGACAACAACTGGACCCGCTGAACCGCCCCCAGCCCGCCCTACGAGGAGGTGAGAGGGCATGCGTGACAACAACTGGACGTGACCGAAGCCAGTCCCGCGGCGCGCCCGTCCTGCGGATTACGGCGCGGGAGGTGGGGTGGCCCCGTCGAGGGGAGTTCGGCGGGGCCGCACCGCGCGGTCCGCTCGCACCGCCCGCGTCCAGGCGATCCCGGCCAGAGCGGCGCACCCCGCCCCGGCGACGGCGGCGATCGCGACCACCGTCGTCGGCGCGAAGGCCAGTGCCAGCGCGCCCGCGGCCGCGATCGTCAGGCCTTGCGCCGCCCGCAACGCCGCGATCGCGACCCCGATCACCTGGCCGCGCTGTTCCGGCGGCGCGGCGAGGCTGTACTGCACCTGGGTGATCAAGTCGTGCGCGGAGAACATCCCGGACACCGTCCAGACCGCGACGACCACCGGCAACGCGGGCGTCCAGCCGGTCGGCAGCAGGACGAGACTGCTCGCCACCGCGAGCGGGCCCAGCCACCGCACCTGCCGTGCCCGCGGCAACCGGCTGATCAGCAGCGCGCCGAGCAGCGTCCCGACCGGGTTCGCGACCAGCAGCCAGCCGAGCACGCCCGTGCCGCCGAGTTGCGCGGCCACGGGCACCGCCAATCCCTCCGGCACCACGTAAAACCCGCAGCAGCACGCGATCGCCAGCAGCGACCGCAGTTTCCGGTCCCGCGCGACGAGCCGGCAACCAGCCTTCAGCGACGCCCATTGCGGCGCGTGCGCGGTCACCTTCGAAACCGGGTACAGCCGCAAGCCCCAGCGCAGCGCGGCTGCCGACACCGCGAACGTCACCGCGTCCGCCCACAGCGCGCCCGAAACCCCGAGCCACGCGACCACCGCGGCGCCCGCGCCGAAGCCGATCACCAGCGCGGCCTGGTACGTCGAGGAGAGAATCGCTTGACCGGTCGCCAGTTTCTCCTCGCCCAGCATGTCCGGCAGGACCGCTTGCCGAGCCGCCTGAAACGGTCCGGCCGCGAGTTGCACGATCACGAGCAGTCCCGCGGCGACCGGCCAGGGCATGCCGGGGATCGCCATCAACGCGACCAGCAATGCGCGCACGACATCCGCGACCACGAGCACGGTCCGGCGCGGGAACCGGTCGGCGAGCCCGCCGAGCGCACCGCCGAGGAGGTCCGGCAAATAGGTGAGCGCGTACGTCCCGGCGGCCCAACCCGCGGACGCCGTTCGGTTGAACACCAACACAGTCAGCGCGACTCGTGCTAGTTGATCACCTGCCACCGACAATACGTGCGCGAGCCAGAGCGCACGAAATTCGCCCATCCGGAACACACTCCGGAAAGACGGCGCTGTCGTGGTCATGTGCTCACCCTGTCGTGACTCGGCCACCCGGAGCAACCCCGGCCTGGCGCGGGTGGGTCGCGGATCCGGCTCCGGCCGTCCGTGGAAAACTGGGTGATCGCCGTCCGTGGATGATGTCGCACCGAAGGGTTTTCCGTTGACCGAGGAGAGCCGGCAGGTCGCCGGTCGCTACGAGCTCGTCGAACTGATCGGCAGCGGCGCGATGGGGATGGTCTGGCGCGGGGAGGACAAGATCCTCGGCCGCGTCGTCGCGGTGAAGGAACTCCTCATGCCCGTGAACCAGGGCGAGGACAAGGTCGAGGAAGCCCGCAACCGCGCCATGCGCGAGGCCCGCATCGCCGCCCGGCTGCAGCATCCGAACGCCATTTCGGTCTTCAACGTGGTCGAGCACGAGGACCGTCCGTGGCTGATCATGGAGTACCTGCCGTCGCGCAGCCTCGCGGTGAAACTGCGCGAGGACGGCCCGCTGACCGTCGACGAGGCGATCCCGTTCGCGGTGCAGCTGGCGGGCGTGCTCGCCGCCGCGCACCGGGCGGGCATCGTGCACCGCGACGTCAAACCGGGCAACGTCCTGCTCGGCGACGACGGCAGCACGGTCAAGGTGACCGACTTCGGCATTTCCCGCGCGGTCGGCGACGTCACGCTCACCGCGACCGGCGAAATCTCCGGCACGCCCGCGTTCCTCGCGCCCGAGGTCGCCCGCGGCGAGGAAGCGACGTTCGCCTCCGACGTGTTCGCCCTCGGCGCGACGCTGTACATGGCGGTGGAGGGCGACCCGCCGTTCGGCACCGCGGACAACGCGATCGCCTTGCTGTACCGGGTTTCCAGCGGTTCGATCAACCCGCCGAAACAGGCCGGGAAGCTGGAGCCGCTGCTGCTGAAGCTGCTGGAGCTCAAGCCGGAGGACCGGCCGTCGATGGCCGAGGTCGTCACGGAACTGCGCAAACTCGACGGCGGCGTCACCCCGGTCGTGGCGGTCCCGGAACCGCCGACCCTTCCGGACGCCAAACCGCCGGTCGTGCCCACCACGGTCGCGGTTCCGGCCGCGGGCGCCGCCGCGCCGCCCGCGGGTTCGGACCGAAGACGCCGCGGGATGATCTTCGCCGGGGCGGGCGCGCTGCTTGTCGTAATCGCCGTGATCGTCACTGTCGTCCTCACCCGCGACCACGGGGGCGAAAACCCGTCCGCGAACCCGCCGCCCGCCGCCGAGAGTTCCGCGGCTTCCAACGCTCCGGCGACCTCGTCCGCGTCGCAGCCGTCACCGTCGACGCAGCCGTCGGCGCCGTCCTCGTCGAGCAGCCCTCCGTCCTCCAGTTCCGCGGCGAACTCGCCCGAGGCGATGGCTTCCGCGCTGCGTGCCTACTTCTCGTACCTGCCGAGCAATCTGGAAGCCGGCTGGGCGATGATCAGCGACAAGTTCCGTGCCGCGCACAAAAATCAGACTTTCGACGAGTACAAGGCGTGGTGGAGCCGGTTCAGTTCGGTGACCGCGAACGACGTGAAGGTCACCGGTGAGAACACGCTCACCGCGGTGATCACCTATCACCGCGCCGGCGGCGGCCCGACGACCGAGACGCACCGCTACACGATGTCGCAGCGCAACGGCACCTGGCAGATCGACGTGGAGAACTAGCTCTCGAGCAGCAGCGCGATCGCGGCGGCGGGTTCGCGGTCCGGGCCGACTCGCACGGTGCGCAATCCGGCGGACCGGGCGGGTCCGACGTCCGCGCCGACGAACCAGGCGTCGTCCAGCGTGGTCTCGCAGCGTTCGGCGACGAGCCCGTACAGCTTCGGGTCCGATGTGGACAGTCCGTCCGGCCCGGCGAGCGCCCAGCCGTCCACGAGTCCGGCGATTCCGGTGCACAGCAGCGTGGACAGCTGCGGTTCGCCCTCGCCGAGGACGCCGATCCGCCAGCCCGCCGCGCGCAGCCGGGGCAATCCGGCCAGCACGCCTGGCGCGGCCGGGACGAGGGCGGGATGGCGTTCGCGGTAGGCGTCTTCGAGATCGGGTTCTTGCAGGTCGAAGCGCTCGCGAAGGTTTTTGAAGAACGTCGCCCGGTCGGCGCGCCCGCGGTCGTCGGCGGTGATGAGCCACGCGGCGTCCGCGTCGGCGAGCCGGTGTTCCGCGCAGAACTCCCACGCCCAGCGGCGGAATCCCTCCGCGCGATCGACGAGCGTGGTGTCGAGGTCGAACAGGACGAGCCGCACGGGGGAGAGGTTAGCGCGTTCCGTCCGGGCTTCGGGAGATTTTCCTACTCCGTTCGAGTGAACGGATCGCGGTTTTTGTCGGTGTTCGATGCGAACATATGTTCGTGACGAGCGAAGGACCGATCCTCCACGCCGATCTCGACGCGTTCTACGCCTCGGTCGAGCAGCGCGACGATCCCCGGCTGCGCGGCAGGCCGGTGATCGTGGGCGGTGGCGTGGTGCTGGCCGCGAGCTACGAGGCCAAGGCGTTGGGCGTGCGCACCGCGATGGGCGGGGCGCAGGCCAGGCGGTTGTGCCCGCATGCCGTGGTGGTGCCGCCGCGGATGCCGGTCTACAGCGCGGCGAGCAAGGCGGTGTTCGAGGTGTTCCGGCAGACGACGCCGGCGGTGGAAGGAGTGTCGATCGACGAAGCTTTCTTGGACGTCGGCGGTCTGCGGCGGATTGCCGGACGTCCGTCGGAGATCGCGGTACGCCTGCGCGCGGAGGTGCTGGCGCAGGTCGGGCTGCCGATCACGGTAGGGGTGGCGCGCACGAAGTTCCTGGCGAAGGTGGCGAGCGGCGTCGCGAAACCGGACGGTTTGCTGGTGGTGCCGCCAGATCAGGAGCTGGAATTCCTGCACCCGCTGCCGGTGGAGCGGTTGTGGGGAGTGGGAAAGGTGACGTCGGCGAAGCTGCGGGAACGCGGCGTCCGCACCGTGCGCCAGGTCGCCGAACTGCCCGAGGCCGCGCTGGTCTCCATGCTGGGCCCAGGTTCGGGCCGTCACCTGCACGCCTTGGCACACGGCCGCGACCCGCGCGCGGTTCAACCAGGAAAACGTCGCCGCTCAATCGGCTCGCAACGCGCGCTGGGCCGCCGCTCCCGCTCTCCGGCCGAACTGGACGAGATCGTGGTGTCTATTGTGGACCGATTGGCCCGTCGGCTGCGCGGCGCGTCGCGGGTATGCCGGACGGTGGTGCTGCGAATGCGCTTCGCGGACTTCACCCGCGCCACGAGGTCGCACACGCTCGCCGACAGCACCGACCACACGGAAACCCTGCTCTGCGCCGCCCGCGGCCTGCTGTCCGCGGCGCAACCGCTGGTGTACGACCGGGGTTTGACGTTGCTGGGCCTGTCGTTCTCGAACCTCGACAGCCACGGCGCGGTGCAGTTGGCGCTGCCGCTGGATCAACCGTCCAGCCCAGCGCTGTCCGCGGAGGCGACTGCGCTGGACTCAGCAGTGGACGCGCTACGAGACCGCTTCGGCGCGGCCGCGCTGACCCGAGCGGCGCTGCTGAGCCATGAGGCGGGGATGGAGATGCCTATGCTGCCGGACTAATCGAACGCGGTGGTCCCGCGGGTACTTCGCCGTGGGTCCGGACGACTTTGCGCGACAGCACGCTCCGCGTGTGAGAGTGCGGGAGGTCGTTGCCCGGCATCCGGAATGGATGCCTGTGCTGCCGGATCTAGTGAGCGTGGTGATTCCGCGAGGGCTGGTACCCGAACCGGGCGGGTAATCCCGGGACAGCTGGATGCTGGGCGGAATTTTGGCTGGCCGGGATCTGAGTGCGGTGGCTTGCGCCGACCCGATATGGCTGCACTTGGCCGTAGTCGGAGACCGCGCTCCGGGCGGCCGTTCTTCGGATCCGGTATGGACTGGCTCGGTTTCGGCGGCGCCACCGAAACCGGTGCCGAGTCCAGCCGCCGCTCTGCAGCCGCCGGGCCAAGGTGACGCGGCACCTGGAGGAGGTGCTGTGCGGCCTTGGGAGTCCGGTGTTGTGGGTGCTGGGCGGGGCGGCTGCCGGAGGGCGAGGTCCTGTGTGGCTCCGGGGATCCGGTGCTGCGGGTGCTCGGTCAGCGGCTCCTGGAAAACCAGGTGCCGAGTACCACCGGGGAATCCTGTTGCTGCGGGCAGCGAGTGGGGCGACGACTGGACGAACAGGTGCGGCGTGCCCCAGAAACACGAGCAGGTGCGGCGTGCCTCACGAAACCCGGAGCTGCGGCTGCTGGGCCGGTGCGGTTCCGGTGAGCTGATCTTGTTCAGGCTCAACGTCGTTGACCGCAGTCGTCACCCGCGGGCGTCCGTGGTCCGTTCCGGTCATCGCACGCGCGGACGGGGGAGTGCCGAGGCACAATCCCCCGCCCGGCAAGATCCATGCGAGCGACAGGCCGTTCCAGGGCACGGAAACAGGTCTTCGCCCGGAAGCCGCTATTTCAGGTCAGCGAGCAGACCGTCCAGGGCTGTGGCGAGGGCCTCGGCATTGGCTGGCCCGAACCACGTCGTGCGGATTCGTTCGTTGTTTCCCTGAGGTGTCTCGTGGTCGGCGGCAAGCTGATCCAGCGAGCGGCTCTTGTCCTCCAGTGCGCGGCCGACGTTCTGGAAGAGACCGCGCACGTACCGTTCGGCGACCTCGGTCGCGATGCCATGCTCGCCGGCCCAGGCGGTGAGCGTGGCGAGGTAGGCGTAGTGGGCGGTGAGAGTCCCGGTCAGGGCGGAGAAGACGTTGAAGGCGTCCTCGTCCGCGACGGGCAACGACCCGCCCAACTGGTCGAAGAGAGCGTCCACCGCTGGATGCGGAGGTGTGGTCACGGTGACGGACCGGCGAACGCGCACGGCGGGCAGCGGGATGGCGCGGACGATCGGGGCGCCGGTGCCGAGGGTTCGGCGCAGAGCGTCGATGCCGACTCCGGCCATCAGGGTGACCACGACCTTCTCGTCGGCCACCTTGAGCCCGCCTAGCGCTTCGTCGCGGTCTTGGCGGCGCACGGCGATGATCACCAGGTCCGCGCGGTCCACGACCTCCTGGTTGTCGGCGCACACCTGGACGCCCTCGAAACGTTCGGACAGTTCGGCGGCGGTGCGGGCTCCTCGCGGGGAGAGGAAGATTTCCGCTGCCGCACCGTTTTCGTGCCGGATGCCTTCGACGAGAGCCTTGCCGATCTCGCCGACGCCGACGATGCCGATTTTCCGCATGTTGTTGTCCTCCAGGGAATGCTGGGTCATGTCGGTCGCCTGGCGCTCAGTGGCGAGGCGACTGCGAGATGGTCGCGAGGTGATCGTTGTGCTGTCGGCGCAATGACGCTTCGCAGGCACGCCGCGGATCGTCGGGCGAACCGGCGGGCACCAGGTCGTGGCAGCGCGCCGGACACCGGTTTTTGGGCCCAGACAACGATCAGGCAACCCAGACCGAGCCGGGCGTTGTTGTGCACCTGATCCTCCGTCACTTCGCCAAAGCCGCGCCGAGGAACGCGAGGATTTCCGCCTGTGCGGCTTCGGCCTGCGGTTCCACCCCGGGCAACGTGAGGAACGCGTGTTTCGCGCCCGGGTACTCGGAGAGCTGCACGGGGCTTCCGGCCTCGCGCAGCCGCTCGGCGTAGCGGCGGCCGTGGTCGGCGACCGCGTCCTGGGTGGGCACCACCACGAGTGCTGGAGCCAGCCCGCTCAGATCGTTGGTGTGCAACGGGGAGACGGCAGCGGCGTCGGTGCCAGGCGGGATGGCGAGTCGCTGGAAGAGCTTCAACAGCGACAGGGCTGGGCTCGGGCGGTACGCGTACTCGGCGACGGAGGGGTAGTCGAACATCGTGCCGGTCACGTCGGCGACCGGGTTGACCAGCACCTGCGCCTTAAGTTCGAGACCGGCTTCCCTGGCGCGGACGGCAGCTAGTGCGCTGATAAGGGCACCACAGCTCTCGCCGAAAACCGCCACGTGCGCGGGGTCGATGCCCCACTCCGCGGAGTGCCGGACCAGGTGCCAGAGCACATGCCAGCCGTCGTCCGCGGCGTTCGCGAGCGGGCTGTCGGGTGCGAGTAGGCGGTGTTCTACCGAGACGACGACGGCGGGAAGCCGCGCGGTGAGACGGCTGTTGGTCCAGTCGCACTGCGCCGCCGTGCCCACGAAGCCGCCTCCGTGGACATGGACCACCAACGGCAGTGTGGCTTCCAGCCTCGGCCGGTAGACCCGGACCGGCAGGTCGCGGCCGGGCAGAGCGATCTCGCGCCACTCGATCTCGGCATCGGGGCTCGGCTCTCCGATGATCGGGTACGCCGCGCTGGAAGCCCGGAAGCGGTTCTCCGCCTCGCGGTAGACGTGCAGTTCCTCGGGCGTGATCACCGAGTAGTCCGGCTCCGGCGGTCTCGTCGGGGCAGCGGGTTCTCCCATGGTTCCTTCTTTCCTCCCGGCGGAAAGCCGGGTGCGTCGTGGTGTCCCCAGTGACTTGTCCTCATTATGCACACAGTGTGTGCATTGCCAAGTGCATAGGTTATGCTGGGCCGGACGAGAGGGGCCGAGAGATGACCGGTCGCAGGCGATGGTCGACCGACGAGATCCTGGACACCGCGGAAGACCTGCTGCGCACGAGCGACGCGGAGTCGTTCAGCGTGCGAAAACTCGCCGCCGCGCTCGGGACCGATCCCTCCAGCCTTTACCGGCACTTCCGCAACAAGACCGAACTGCTGCGCGCCGTCGCGGACCGGATCCTGCTGGCCGCCATGGACGGCTACCGTCCGGACGGCACTTGGAAGCAGCGCGTCACCGCACTGGCGCTGTGCCTGCGCGAGGCCTTCGGAGAGCAACCTCAACTCGCCACCGTGTGGGGCCGCTACGCGTCCGGCGGCACCGGATCCCGGTTGGTCATGGAGGAATTGCTGCAGGCCCTGCGCGCGGCCGAGGTTCCCGACGAGCAGATCCCGGTGCTGTACCACCGCCTCGTGGTCCTCATCGCCGCCCTGATCGCCGCCGAGGCTGGCGTCAGCAGCATCACCGCCGAGGAGTACGAACAGGGTCTGGAACAGTTCCGCGTCGCAGTGCTCGGCGCTGATCCCGAACGCTTCCCCGCGTTGGCGTTCTTCGCCCGCGAAGTCCGTCCCCTCGGGGCGGATCGCCGCGCGGCGTTTGAAGAAATCGTCGCCGGTCACTTGGCCCAGATTGAGGCTCAGATTCCTTGATGCGCCTGGTCCACTGCGCGCCGAGGCAACATCGCACAATGCGGTAGGACTGCCAGAGGATGTCTACCGCAGGGCGCTGAGCCACGAGATGGCGATGGCTTGCTGGGGTTAAGCGTGGTTCCGCGGTGCGCAGTTCAGAGCCCGGTTGGTCACTGTTCGTACCGGGCTACCGGGAGGGCCTCCCCGAGGCAATGGCGCGCAGTGCGGCAAGGCCTGCACTGACCAGAGGATGCCCGCTGCTGCCACGTCGTACCGCGGTCAGCAATTGCCGGGTAGGAATAGACGTGCCCAGCAAAGGAATCCGCTTAACCGCGTGCTCCGGCAATGGCACGATCCTCGGCATCAGGCACACGCCGAGGCCTTCCGCGACGAGGGCAGAAACTGCGTACCACTCCTTGACCTCATGCACGATCCGAGGCGTGAAACCGGTGGCGGCGCAGGCTGCGGTCACCAAGGGATAAGTGTCGTTGTTGTGTTTCTTGACGATCCACGGCTGATCAGCCGCCTCGGCGAGTTCGATTCCCTTGCGGCGCGCCAGGGGGTGGGTGGCGGCGACGAGCAGGTCTTGGCGGTCGGTCGTCAACGGGGTCTGTTCGAAGCGGGAATCGGTGACCGGCGGTGCTTCCGGGCCGGGCAGGACCAAGGCGATGTCGGCTTCGTCGGCGAGCAGGAGGCGGTAGCAGTCGGCGCTTTCCTCTTCGGTGATTTGCGTTTCTATCAACGGATGCGTCCGGCGCAGGCTGGCGACGGCGGGGGCGGCGAGGGTCGCCAGCGCGGAGGAGACGCCGCACAGGCGCAGTGTGCCGCGGAGTTCAGTGGCCTCCGCGGCGAGTTCCGCGCGGGCTGCTTCCCACTGCAGGCGTAGGGCGTCGGCGTGTCGGAGCACGATGTGTGCGGCGGGGGTCAGTTGCACTCGACGGCCTTGCGGTACCAGGAGTTCCACCTCCAGATCCCGGGCCAGCAAACGCAATTGCTGCGAGACGGCAGAGGGGGTCAGGTGCAGTGCGGCGGCGGTCGCGGTCACGGTTTCGTACTCGGCGAGGGTTCGCAGGACGTGCAACCGGTGGTCAATCATGTAGTCCAGACTAAACGGTTTCGTGCGGAAAGATTCGTTGGACGTGCACGCTTCCAGAGGCAAGCCTGGAGGGATGAGGAATGCGCCTGCGCTGATGGTGGGGAGCGTGCTGAGCGTCCAGTTCGGGCAGGCGTTCGGGAAGCAGCTGTCCGAGGACGTCGGTGCGTCCGGTGTGGTGGCGTTGCGGCTTGGGCTGGCTGCGGCGGCTCTGCTGGTCCTGTACCGGCCTGCGGTGCCGCGCAGTTGGGCGGAAAGGAGGGTGATCCTCGGCTTCGGCACGGCTATCGCGGGGATGAATTTGATCTATCCGGCGCTGACCATCTTGCCGTTGGGGTTGGCGAGTGCGTTGCAGTTGTTGGGGCCGATTTCCTTGGCATTGTTCACTTCGCGACGTCTCCGCGACGTGGCCTGTGCGGTCGTGGCCGGAGTCGGGGTGTGGTTGTTCTACGCTCCGCGCGAGGTCAGTTTTCCGCTCGCCGGCGTGGCTCTCGCGTTGGCTTCTGGCGCGTGCATGGCTGCCTACTTCCTGCTCAGCAAACGCGCCGGCGCAGGCAGTGCGGGAGGGGGTCCGCTTGCGCTGGCGTTGGCGTGGGCTGCTGTGCTTTCGGTGCCGTTGGGGGTGATCGACCAAGGTGCCCGGCTGGTGACGCCTCGGGTGTTGCTGGTCGGCGTCGTGGTGGCCGCGTTATCGGCGGTGGTGCCGTATTCGTTGGAGCTGGCTGCTTTGCGACGGCTGCCTGCCCGTACGGTCGGGGTGCTGGCCAGTCTTGAGCCGGCGAGTGCGGGGCTGGCTGGGGTGCTGGTTCTCGGTGAGCACTTGCGCGCGGTGCAGTGGGTGGCACTCGCCTGTGTGGGGCTCGCGAGCGCGGGGGCGGTGTTGGGGCGGAAGGACGCTACTCAGCGGGTCGGTTGACCAGTGCGGCAATGCCTTCGATCAGGCGGTCCAAGCCGAACGCGTACTCGTGGTCGAGGCTGTACGGAGCCTGGTGCGTTTGCCCGGCGGCGGCGCCGACGCGGTCCGCGACCGGGAAGCGGCGCGGTTCGTAGACCTCCGCCAGTGCGGGGGCGGTCGCGGCCCACCATTGCTGGTCGGTCATCCCGGTTTGCCGCACCACGCGGGCGGCTTCGACCTTGCGGCGCGCCAGGCCTTCCACATGGGTGGTCACCAGGGTGATCGTCGAGTCCATTTCGAGGTCCGACAGGCCGATGCCGTCGACGACCGCCAGTTCCAGGTCGTACTTCGCGATCGCGTTGGGGCCGAGCGTCGGACGGCCGGTGAAGACTTGCAGCAGCCACGGATGCCGCAGGTGCATCGCCCAGTTGACAGCGGCGACGCGGCGGAGGCCGTCGCGCCAGTCGTCGGCGTCTATTTCGGACAGCTCGGCTACCGCCTCGCCGTACACCGCGTCGACCATCGCTTCGACCAACTCCGCGCGCGACGAAACGTAGGTGTAGAGCGACATCGTCCCGACGCCCAGCGATTCGGCGACCCGGCGCATCGACAGCGTCGTCAGGTCCTGTTCGGTGTCCGCGACCTCGACCGCGGCGTCGACGATCCGGGCCGGAGTCAGTCCGTGCTTCGGGCCGCGCTTCGGCAGCTGGCGGGTGCCCCACAGCAGCGCGATCGTCGCGGCGGGGTCGCCGGGGTTGCCGTCAGTCGTCACGTGACCAGCATAGGAACTTAACTCCGTAGGCAATACGGAGTGTTGTGCTAGCCTTCTTCGTATGGCATACGGAGTAGATGGCCTGCTGGCGCGCGGGGTGCAGAAGCGGTACGGCGAACGGGCCGCGCTGGACGGGTTTGACCTGCGGGTTGAGCCGGGAACGGTGTGCGGACTGCTCGGTCCCAACGGTGCGGGCAAGACGACCGCGGTCCGGATTCTGACCACGTTGCTGCGGCCGGACGCGGGGGAGGTGCGGGTGGCCGGTTTCGACGCGGTCGCCGAGCCGGACGAGGTGCGGCGGCGGATCGGGCTGGTCGGGCAGAACGCCTCGGTCGACGAGATCCTGACCGGCAGGCAGAACCTCGAACTGTTCGGCAGGCTCGGCGGACTGCCCTCGCGGGCGGCCCGGATGCGAGCGACGGAGCTGCTGGACCGGTTCGGTCTCGCCGAAGCCGCGGGCCGGTCCGTCTCCGGCTACTCCGGCGGCATGCGGCGCAAGCTGGACCTGGCTGCCGGGCTCCTGCTGAACCCGGCGGTGCTGTTCCTCGACGAGCCGACGACCGGGCTCGACCCGGCTGCCCGCATCGACGTCTGGGCGGACGTCCGCGCGCTGGCGGGCACCGGCACCACGGTGCTGCTGACCACGCAGTACCTGGAGGAGGCCGATCAGCTCGCCGACCGGATCGCGGTCCTCGACGCCGGCCGGGTCGTCGCCGCGGGCACGCCGGACGAGCTGAAGGCGAAGGTCGGGCCGGACCGGGTCGAGACGGTCGTCCGGAAGCCGACGCTCGACGAGGTTTTCCTGCTCCTGACCGGCAATGCAACAGAGGAGGCGCGATGACTGTCCCCGCATCCGCGCGCGTGTCCTGGCCGACGCACACCGCCGTCCTGACCCGGCGGATCCTGGTGCACTGGAAGCAACGGCCGGTCTCGATCGCGGTCACGCTGCTGTTCCCGGTCCTGATCGTAGTGATGTTCGGCCAGCTTTTCGGCGGCGCGATGGACATCCGGGACGGCGCGTACATCGACTTCCTCATCCCCGGCATGCTCGCGATGACCATGCTGTTCGGGCTGGAATCCACCGTGCTCGCGGTGACTTCCGACGCCGCGAAGGGCGTCACCGAGCGGATCCGCGCGATGCCGGTCAGCGGGCTCGCCGTGCTGACCGGACGCTGTCTCGCCGACTTGATCAGCGCGGTCGCCGGGCTCGTCGTGATGATGGGAGCGGGGCTGGCGCTGGGCTGGCGGCCGCACCAGGCGTCCGTGCTGGGCGCGGTCGGGCTGTTGTTGTGGCTGCGGTTCGCCTTCGTCTGGATCGGGATCTACCTCGGACTGCTGCTGAAGACCCCGGAGTCGGCGGTTTCGGTGCAGGTGCTGGTGTGGCCGGTCGGATTCCTGTCCGGCGTTTTCGTTTCCCCGGACACCATGCCTGCCTGGCTGAGCGCGGTCGCGACCTGGAATCCGCTCACCGCAACGGCTTCCGCGGTGCGCGAGCTGGCGGGCAATCCGGCGTGGGCGGCGAATGGCTGGGCGGCGGAGCATTCCGTGCTGCTCGCGATGGCGTGGCCCGCGGTGCTGACGGCGGTCTTCCTGCCGCTCGCCACCCGGCAGTACCGGATGCTCGGGCGGTGAAAAACAGCCGGGCGGCAAGGGAAATCCCCTGCCGCCCGGCTGCACCCCGAGAG
This sequence comes from Amycolatopsis sp. VC5-11, assembly GCF_037034185.1. NCBI lineage: Bacteria > Bacillati > Actinomycetota > Actinomycetes > Pseudonocardiales > Pseudonocardiaceae > Amycolatopsis > Amycolatopsis sp. VC5-11. The sequence continues at coordinate 97,743 of NZ_JBAGKF010000004.1, forward strand.
GAAAAATCAGGCGCGTGCCTTCGCGTGCGTCCGCCCGCGCAGGTCGAGTTCGATTTCCTCCAGCGACCGCCCCTTGGTTTCCGGGACGAGCCACTTCGTGAGGAAGAACAGGACCACGTTGATGCCCGCGAACAGGAACATCGAGCCGCCGAGGCCGAGTGCGCCCGGGTCGGAGATGATCGGGAACACGGCGCTGATGATGCCGGTCGCGGCCCACAGCACGACGCTGCTCACGCCCATGCCCGCGGCGCGCACCTTCAGCGGGAACACCTCGGCCATCATGACCCACACGACCGCGCCCCAGCCGAGTTCGTAGCCGACCAGGTAGAGCACCATCGCGACGAGCATCAGGATGCCCTTGGTCGCGGTGTCGTGGACTTCCAGCACGATGAACCCCGCCCCGACCAGGGTGATCACCATCAGCACGTTGCCGATCAGCAGCAGCGGCTTGCGGCCCCACCGGTCGACCACGAACACGACCCACGCGGTGAACAGGAACTTGGTCACGCCGAGCAGCACGCCGGACAGCAGGGCCGCCTGGGTCGCGAAACCGAGACCGATCAGCATCGTCGGGAAGTACGCGTTCACCGCGTTCACGCCGCTGAACTGCTGGCCGATCGCGAGCAGCAGGGCCACCACGAGCATCGGCCGGACGGTCGGCGTCAGCAGGTCGCGGAGCCGGGTCTTCGCCGATTCCGAGTCGAGCCGGATCACCTCGCGGATCGTGCCGATCTCCTCGTCGACGTTCACGCCGCCGCCGTGCGAGCTGAGCAGGACCGCCCGGGCCTGCTCCTCCTGGCCGTTCGCGACGAGCCAGCGCGGCGTTTCGGGCAGGAACACCAGGCCCGCCAGCAGGATCACCGCGGGCACGATCGCGCCGGCGAACATCAGCCGCCAGTTGCCCGAGCTGCCGAGCCCGTAGCTGACCAGGAACGCGATCAGGATGCCGAGCACGATGAAGATCTGGTTGAGCGCGCCCATCGCCCCGCGCAGCCGGGCCGGGGCGAGTTCCGACAGGTACGTCGGGACCGTCGAGGACGAAAGCCCGATGCCGACGCCGATCACCAGCCGGGAAATGATCAGCAACGCGAACGTCGGCGAAAACGTGGCCGCGAGCGTGCCGATGATGACGACGACCGCGGCCACCATGATCGTGCGGCGGCGGCCGAGCCTTTCGTTGAGCCGGGAGGAGAAACTCGCGCCGACGATCGCACCGATCGAAATGCTCGCGGTGATGACGCCTTTGTCCCAGCCGGACAGGCCCCAGAGTTTCCCGATGAACGGCAACACCCCGGAAATGACGCCGAGGTCGTAACCGAACAGGATGCCGCCGAGGGCACCGAAGAAGTACAGCGTCGTTCTGCCGATGGGCCGCCGCGCCGCGGCTGTCTGTGTCATTGCCGAGCCGTCTCTTTCCGGGATGGCCGGCCGGTCCTGGTCCGCTGCCCGCGAGGTCAGCGCCGTCCTGGCCGGACGAATGGGGGTCGAGGGGACAAGGACTGCCGGACTGGTCCAGCACTGCGGAACGGCCGGATCCGCCGTCGCGCAGCGCCTTTCCACGCTGTTCGCCTGCCCGGCTCGCTCCCGTTCGAACTTCGCCGTACACAGTCACACGCTGGTCACCGGCGGGCAAGACGCGGGCTGATAACTATTCAGTCACGTGACTAGCGTTCACATATGTGGACACGGTAAGCGGGCGTTTTCGCAGGTCAACGCGGTGGCAGGGAGATCTTGCCAAGAGTTTCCGCGAACGTCGAACTGTGGGGAACCGGCTGCCGGGGACGTCCGTCGTACCGGGCGTCCGGTCGCCGCGGTGGGGGAGATGCGCATGGGAACGGGTTTCGAGGTCGCTCCGAGGGAGGTCGTGACCGCGGCCGGACGGGCGCACCAGGCGGCGGCGACCGTGCGGACGGTCGACCTCGCGGGCGCGCTCGCCGGGGTCGGGCTGTCCGGCGGCACGAGCGTGGCGGCGGCGGATCGGCTGTCCGATACCTGGGGCCGCGTCGTTCCGAAGTGGACCGCCGACACCGAGGCGTATGCGGAGAACCTCGACCAGGCCGCGGCCGGCTACCGCGACAGCGACCAGAACGCGGCCGGCGAGATCGCGGCGGCGGGCCGATGATCACCTGGGGAGACGTCCGGCGCTGGAACCCGGCTGACCTCGCCGCGGCGGTCGACGCGCTCGGCGTCCGGGCCGCGCGGCTCACCGCGGCGAACGACGACGCCGACGCCATGACGAAGTTCGGTGCCTGGCAAGGCGACGCGGCAGACGCGGCGACCGCCAAAGGCACTGCGCTCACGGCGGAATTGCGGCAGCTGACCACCGACGTGTCGGCGGTCCGGCGCGGGGTGCACGACGCGCAGCTGGCGGTCGAGCGGATCAGCTCGGCGGTGCGCGACGTCGACGATTTCGCCTCGCGCAACGGAATGCGGATCGACGACGGCGGCGGAGTCAGCGGAGAACCCGAGCGGCAAGCCGAGGTCGCCGATCGCGTCGGCCAGATTCTCCGCGACGCCACCGCGGTCGACGCGGACCTCACCGTCGTGCTCGATCGCGCGGCGAAGGGCGAAAGCGGCGGGACGGGCGTCGTCGCGCTGGCGATGGCGCCCAGCAGCCAGCCGAAACCGAACGGCACCCCGGCGGAGAACCGGGCGTGGTGGGACAGTCTGTCCGACTCCGCGCAGTCCTCGATCCTGCGCGACAACCCGGACCTGATCCGCAACCTCGACGGCATCCCGGTGGTCGATCGCGACGCGGCGAATCGTGTTGTGCTGCAACAGGAAATCGACAAGCGCAAGGGCGACGACGCGCAACTTCGCGGCCTCACCGCGATCCGCGACCGGCTCGCGGCGACCGGTGACGGCAAACCGCCCGCCTTCCTGATCTCGCTCGACGTCAGCGGCGACGGCACCGCGGTGGTCGCGGCCGGAAACCCGGACACCGCGGCGAATGTCGCGACCTACGTGCCCGGCACCGGCAGCGAACTGGCCAAGATCGGCGGCGACCTCGGCCGGTCGGACAAGATGTGGCAGTCGGCGACGATGGCGGGCTCGCCGTCGACCTCGGTGATCACCTGGGTCGGCTACGACGCGCCGGACGAGCTCGTGAACGCCGCCAGCGAGAAATACGCCGACGGCGGCAAAGAGGCGTTGTCGAAATTCGAGGACGGACTGCGGGCATCGCACGAAGGCGCGCCGTCGCACAACACCGTGCTGGGCCACAGCTATGGCACGACGGTGATAGGCCACGCGGCTCGCGACGGCGGCCTCAATGCCGACGACCTGATCTTCGCCGGCAGCCCCGGTGTCGGCGTCGAGCACGCGAACCAACTGCACCTCGACGGCGTCCCGCAGGATCAAGTCGCCCAGCACGTGCACTCGACGGTCGCGGAACACGACCTCATCAAGATCACCAACATCGGCGTCGGCGGCCATGACCCGCTCGGTCCGAGCCCGACCGGCGACGGATTCGGCGGCCAGGTCTTCGAGTCCGCGCCGGGCGACAAGGGCCCGTGGTACGAGGGCGGCCTGTCCGGGGCCGCGCACAGCCAATACTGGGAGGACAACAACCCGTCGCTGCGCAGCTTCGGCCGGATCATCGCCGGACTGCCCGCGTGACGGCGCGCCGCACCGCGCTGGCCTGCCTCGCCGCCCTTCCTCTCGTAGCCTGCTCCCCAGGAGGTGAAGCCATGACCACCACGATCACCGAAACCGAAGCCCGCGACCGGGTCGAGGGCTATGTGCGCGCCGTGTTCGCGGTGCTGCCCGCGCCGGCCGCGCGGGAACTGTTCTCCCGCAACCGGTCCGAATGCACCGACCCGACCGACAACGGTCCGGCGGGGCGGTACGAAATCTCCGCCACCTACGAGGTGACCGGCCTCGAACCGGACACCTTCACCGCGCAGTTCGACGCCGTCGTGGATTGGTGGCAGGGGCACGGCTTCACGGTGCTGACCGACCGGCGGCCGACCGACCAGTACGTCTTCGCCCGCAACGAGCGGGACGGCTTCGACATGTCGTTGCAGGCAAACGAACTCGGGAAGCTTTACCTCGGCGCGACGTCGCCGTGCGTCTGGCCGAAGGGCACTCCCGAGGCCGCGCCCGAAGCGGTCGTAGAAGAAGAGGAAGTCGCGGAAGCTCCGGAGCCCGAGCGTCCGCGACCGCGCCGCGCGCCGGTGGACGACGAGGACTTCGGCCAGACGTCCTGGTCGGACGGAGGCGCCGCGTTCTGATCACTCGCGGGTAGAGTGGACTCGCAGGTCCAATCAGGAGGCAGGCGATGACGCTCACGCGCAAGGGCGAGGCCACGCGACAGCGGATCGTGGAGGGCGCGGCCGAGGTGATCCGCGAGCGCGGCGTGCTCGCGACGACGCTCGACGACGTCCGCGCGCAGACCAGGACCAGCAAAAGCCAGCTGTTCCACTACTTCCCGGACGGCAAGGAACAACTGCTGCTGGCGGTCGCGCGCTGGGAGGCGGACCGGGTGCTGGAGGTGCAGCAGCCGTCGCTCGGCGCGCTGCGCACCTGGGACGACTTCCGGACCTGGCAGCAGGTGGTGCTCGGGCACTACACCGAGCAGGGCAGGCATTGCCCGCTGAACGTGGTGATGTCGCAGATCGGCCGCAACACGCCGGGCGCGCAGGCGGTGGTGACGCAGCTGATAGAGCGCTGGCTGTGCGAGCTGACCGCGGGGATCGAGAACCTGCGGGCGGCGGGGGAGACGCGGCCAGGGCTGGATCCGAAGCGGGCCGCGTCGGCGCTGCTGGCCGGGGTGCAAGGCGGGGTGCTGATGCTGCTGACCACGGGGGAGCCGCAACACCTCGAAGCCGCGCTCGAAGTCGGTATCGCCGGGTTGCGCGCCGCTTAGCCGAAGTACGTGAAGGGCTCCTTGCGGGAATCGGATTCCGGCAAGGAGCCCTTCACGGACAGCTGGGGTGGTTCAGGCGTTCTTGATCGCGGAGATCTCGAACTCGAGGGTGATCTTGTCCGAGACCAGCACGCCGCCGGTCTCGAGCGCGGCGTTGAAGGTGACGCCGTAGTCGCTGCGGTTGATCGAGGTCGAGCCCTCGAAGCCGACGCGGTCGTTGCCGAACGGGTCCTTCGCCGAGCCGCCGAACTCGAACGGGATGGTGACCTGCTTGGTGACGTCCTTGACGGTCAGGTCGCCGGTCACGTCGAAGGTGTCCTCGCCGGTCTGCGCGATCCCGGTGGAGGTGAAGGTGATGGTCGGGAACTGGTCGCAGGACAGGAAGTCGTTGTTGCGCAGGTGACCGTCGCGGTCGGCGTTGCGGGTGTCGACGCTCTTCGTCTGGATGGTGACGTTCGCGCTCGAGTTGGCCGGGTTCTCGCCGTCCAGGGTGAACGAGCCCTCGAACTCGTTGAAGGAGCCGCGGACCTTGGTGACCATGGCGTGGCGGGCGACGAAGCCGATCCGGCTGTGCGAGCCGTCGATCGTGTAGGTGCCGGTCAGGTGGGAGTAGGTGGTCGCGCTGGTCATGAGTTCCGTTCCTTCGGGTCCTTGGTTGAGTGTTCAACTAGCACTGTAGCCCACAATAACTGATTGCGCGAGCAAGTGTCGGATATACTCCTCGTCTGTGGTGAACAGAACCCCGCTGACCAGCGAAGAAGAGGCAGTGTGGCGTCCGTTGATGCGGGTCGTCACAGTGCTGCCGAGGGCTCTCGAGGACCAGTTCGCGCACGACACCGGCGTCTCGCTGACGGATTACACCGTGCTCGTGTCGCTCTCGGAAGCGCCCGAAGGCAGGCTGCGGCTCACCGATCTGGCGGAGTCCGCGGCGCTGTCGCTGAGCCGGATCAGCCGGGTCGTCGAGGCCATGGTGCGCCGCGGCCTGGTCCAGAAGGTGAAATGCCCGCAGGACCGCCGGGCCGCGCACGCGACGCTCACCGAACTGGGGCGGGCGAAGCTCGCCGCCGCGTACCCCGGGCATCTTGAGCGCGTGCGCTCGTACCTGTTCGACCACCTCTCGCCCGAGGAGGTCCGCGCCGCGGGCCCGATCCTCGCCCGGCTGGCCGCCGCGCTGGAGCCGCCGGACTGTCCCGCCTGCCCGGACGATCAGACCTGACTCCGCGACGAAAGGGTTCCGATGCCCGACCAGGGTGAGTTCAAGCGCGACACGAACTACATCTCCGACCGCATCACCGCCGACGGCCGCGACGGCTGGCCGGTGGAGCCGGGCCGCTACCGCCTGGTGATCGCGCGCGCGTGCCCGTGGGCGAACCGCGCGTCGATCGTGCGCAGGCTGCTCGGCCTCGAAGAGGTGCTGTCGATGGGCCTGTGCGGTCCGACGCACGACGAGCGCAGCTGGACTTTCGACCTCGACCCCGGCGGCCGCGACCCGGTGCTCGGCATCGAACGGCTGCAGGAGGCGTTTTTCGCGCGGTATCCGGACTATCCGCGCGGGATCACCGTTCCGTCCATTGTGGATGTCCCAAGTGGACGGGTGGTGACGAACGACTTCAAGCAGATCACCGTCGATCTGTCGCTGGAATGGGGCGCCTACCATCGCGACGGCGCGCCCGAGCTGTATCCGGAACGGCTGCGCGACGAGATCGAGGACGTCGCGGAGAAGGTCTTCCGGGATGTGAACAACGGCGTGTACAAAGCGGGTTTCGCCACTTCGCAGGAGGCGTACGAAGAGGCGTACCGCGCGTTGTTCTCCCGGCTGGACTGGCTGTCCGAGCGGCTGTCCGGCCAGCGATACCTGGTGGGCGACACGATCACCGAGGCGGACGTGCGGCTGTTCACGACGCTGGTCCGCTTCGACGCGGTGTACCACGGGCATTTCAAGTGCAACCGGCAGAAGCTCGCGGAGATGCCGGTGCTGTGGGCGTACGCGCGGGATCTGTTCCAGACGCCCGGTTTCGGGGACACGATCGATTTCGGGCAGATCAAGGAGCATTACTACGTGGTGCACCGGAACGTGAACCCGACCGGGATCGTGCCGCTGGGGCCGGACCTGTCGGGATGGCTGACGCCGCACGGGCGGGAGGAGCTGGGCGGGCGTCCGTTCGGCGACGGGACGCCGCCCGGGCCGCCGCCGGCGGGGGAGCGGGTGCCTGAACTGGGGTCGTGAGATCCGCGAGTCAGTCCGCGTTTTGCCGACTCCGGTAGGCCGCGACGCTGGCCCGGTGCGCGCAATTCCGGGTGCAGTACTGCTTCGAGCCGTTGCGCGACAGGTCGACGAAAGTAGCTCGGCAGTTCAGTCCTGCGCAGACGCCGAGGCGCGACGGACCGTGGGTGGCGATCACGGACGCCAGTGCGCTGAGCGTGGCCGCCGCTAGATGTGCTGAGCAGCGGTCGGTGTCGGAAGTCGCCTCGGTCCACCAGCGGTCGTCCTCATGCCGCAGTTCCGGGGTGGCTCGGCTGTCCCGTAGCCCGGCATTGATCAGGGCCGCGGCTTCGACCGCGTCGGTGCTCGCTCGTTCCAGCACGGCGCGCACGGTCTCGCGCAATTCGCGGACTTCTGCCAGGTCAGCGCGGGTGAGACGGCGTGAAGGCGCGGCCGCGGGATGGCCGGCGAGAAAGTCCCGCAGCTGCTCCACGGTCTCGAGCGCGTCCTCTCCCTTGACCGGCCGCAAAGTGTTGGCGAGGTCGACGGCCGTCTGCACGTGATACGCATCCAGCATTTGACGTGTCTCCTCGTGTCTTCGTACTGTGACACCCATGGGTGCGTTCGCGTGTCACAGGATACCTGCGGCGGAAGCTACGAGCGCGGACGGGCGGCGGCTGGGGCTGACGCTGGGGATGCTGGTGCTGCCGATGTACGTGGCGCTGGGCGCGCCGTCGGTGGCGCTGCCTGCCATCGGCCGCGCGCTCGCGGTGCCGTTCGGGGCCACGGCCTGGATTCTCGCCGCGTGGTCGCTGACCTCCGCGCTCGCGATGCCGGTCGCGGGCCGGTTGATGGCCCGGTGGAGTCCGCTGCGGGTGCTCGTCGCCGGAGTCGTGGTGCTCGCCGCGGGTTCGGTGCTCGCCGGGGTGGGTCCGACGCTGCCGGTGGTGATCGCCGGTCGGCTGATCGGCGGCGCGGGGGCGGGTGCGACCGTGATCGCCGTCTTCGCCGCGGCCACTGCTCTTCCTGAGCGGGAACGGATTCGCGCGCTGGGAATCATCGCGGCAGCCAGCGCGACGGCGTCGGCGTGCGGAACCCTGCTGGGCGGGGCAGTCACTGCATGGCTGGGGTGGCGTGCCGTGCTCGCGCTCCCGGCCCTCGCGCTGCCCTTGCTGCTGGTTGTGGTGGCGCGCAGGTACACGTTCACGCGGACCGACGGCGGTAAGCCGGACGGGCGGCTCGACGTTGTCGGCGCGGCCGTGCTCTCGGTGCTCGCTGGCTCCTTGATCGCGTTGCTGCAAGCGCGTTCGGTCGGCCTGCCCGCTCCGGTCACTGTCATCGTGGCTGTCGCCGGTGTGCTCGCCGCAGCGGGACTGTGGCGGCGCGTGCGGCGCATGCCCGACGGGTTCGTGCCTCGCCGGGTGATCGCAGCACACGGCTTCCTGCCAGCCGGTCTCATCGGCGGGACGGTCTTCGCCGGTTACTACGGGGTGCTGTTCGTCGCCCCGTCCCTGATCGAACAGGCCACCGGCGGCGGTGCCCTTGAAGCAGGCGCGATCTTGGTCCCGGCCGCCGCCTGCTCGGTGCTGGCCGGGCGACTGGTCGGTGCCGTGCACGACCGGTTCACCAGTTGGCAGGTGGCGACCGGACTCGCGGGACTCACTGTCGTCGGGGTCCTCGTGGTCGCGGTCTTCGACGGGCCGGTCGCGGTGGTCATCGGCGCGGCGCTGACCGTGTGCGGGTTCGCCGGTTCCCAGGCGGTACTTGTCGGCCTCGCGCCGGAACTGGTCGCCGCGGATGATCGCGACACCGCACAGGGCCTGTTCAACTTCATGACCGCTTTGGGCGGCGGAATCGGTCCGGCCGTGGTCGCGGGTCTGTCCGGCCTCGTGCCGATGCCGGCGGCCCTCGCGCTGCTCGCGGCCCTCCCGCTGGCCGGAGTCGTTCTCAGCCTGTACCGGAAAGGAGCCCGCCGTGGCCGCCGAGCCATTCAAGGTCAGCGTCAGTGAAGCCGAGATCGCGGATCTGCGTCAACGATTGCGCCGGACGCGATGGCCCGAGCCCGAGCCGGTGGACGACTGGTCGCAGGGGTTGCCGCTGGCTTATGCGCAGGAACTGTGCCGCAGTTGGGCGGAGGACTACGACTTCGGGTTCGCCGAGCGGCTGAACGCTTTCCCGCAGTACCGCGAGACGATCGACGGGCTGGGCATCCACTTCCTGCACGTCCGCTCGCCGGAGCCGGACGCGTTCCCGCTCGTGCTCACCCACGGATGGCCGGGTTCGGTGCTGGAGTTCCTGGATGTCCTCGGCCCGCTGACTGATCCGCGCGCACACGGCGGGGATCCGGCGGACGCGTTCCACGTGGTCGCGCCGTCGTTGCCCGGGTACGGCTGGAGTGACAAGCCGTCGAGGACCGGTTGGGGCGTCACCCGAATCGCGCGCGCCTGGGACACGTTGATGGTCTCGCTGGGCTACGAACGGTACGGCGCGCAGGGCGGCGACTGGGGTTCAGCAGTGTCCGGCGCGCTGGGCGAGGTGGCACCTGAGCGGGTTGCAGGCGTCCACCTGAACCTGGGGTCCGTGGCGGCGGGCACGTTCGATGACCCGACACCCGCGGAGCTGGCGAATCTTGAGGCAGAGAAGGAATTCCAGCGCACTGGCCGCGGGTACTCGGCGCTCCAGGCGACCCGGCCGCAGACCCTCGGCTACGGCCTCACCGACTCCCCGGCGGGTCAAGCCGCCTGGATCGCCGAGAAGTTCTGGGCCTGGACGGACAACGACGGCCACCCCGAGGACGCGTTGTCGCGGCAGAAGATCCTCGACGAAATCTCGGTTTACTGGTTCACCGCGTCGGCCACGTCGTCGGCGCGGCTGTACTGGGAGAGCTTCGCCCACTTCCGGGACAAGGTCACCGCGCCGTCCGGACTGTCGGTCTATCCGCGCGACATAACGCGTCCGTCGCGGCGCGAGGCCGAACTGCGGTTCACCGACCTGCGCTGGTTCGAGGAACTGCCGCGTGGCGGTCACTTCGCCGCGCTGGAGCAGCCGGAATCGCTGGTCGAGCAGGTGCGGGGGTTCTTCCGTCTCTTCCGCTGACCGTCCGTTATTCGCGCCCGGGCAGCGGAAGGTCGTGTGCTTTGCGGAAGTCGTTCAGCGCGGCCCATGCGAGGTGCGGATCCAGCGCGAGACGGCGTCGAGCGACGGCCAGTTCGTGCAGGCTCGGCGTGAGGCGGGACTGGGTGAGCGCGTCGGTGAACACGTCCATAACGGTGGCGCAGAAGAGGACGAACGCGCTGCTGTGCAACCGCAATCGGTTGACCGCGTCGGCGAGGTCCGGGGTCGCGCCTTCGTGCAATTCGGCGGCGAGTTCGGCGAGTTCCACCGCTTCGCGGGTGTCGGGGATGCGGAGGAGTTTCGGCCACAGTTCGGTCAGCTCCGGCGTCTGCGCGAGCCCTCGAGCTTGTCCGGTGAAACCGCTCGCTTTGGCGGTCAGGTCGGCGCGGACCAGGATGCCGGTGACCGTCGACAGCGACGGTTCGTAGTGCTCGATCGTCACGTCCACCATGTCGATCGTGGTGCGGCGCAGGTCGCGGGGAAGGCCGCCGGAGAGGCAGTGGCCGAGGTAGCAGAACTGCTCCGGGACGCCGGGCAGCCGTTGCGCGATCCACAGCCTGCTTTCGTCCAGCGTGAACGATTCCAGGCGCACCACCTCGGAAAACGCGCTGTCGAACGCGTCGCGCACGGCCAGTCCGCGTTGCTCGAAGCTGAGCACCGCGTCGTCGGACACCGCCACGAAGTACAGGCAGCCGGGCACGCCGAAGATGCCCTTGATGTCGTTCACCAACTGCTGGGCCTTGTCCTGCTCGCCGATCTTGTCGAGTTCGTCGATGGCGACCACGACCCGGTCGGTGATTCCCTCCTCGCGCAAGGAGTCGGCGGTCAGCTGGGCGAACGCGCGGAACTCGTCGACGACCTCCGGATGCGTCAACTGCTGTTCGGCCCGTTGCGTGGTGCGGGTGCGGCCCAGCTCGCCGCCGGCCGGGACGGCGAGCTTGCCGGACCAGCCGGTGGTGTAGGTCAGGAGGTACTGGATCCGGAGCAGCTGCCGCCGTGCTTCGGCTTCGAGGGCGCGCGGTCCGGCGGACGATTTCCGGCGCAGGAAGAGGATTACCGCGGCGATCGCGGTCGCGAGAAGTTTCCACAGCCAGCGGAGCACGAGGACCGCGACCACGGCCAGGGCGATTCGGTTGCTCACTGGCTGGTTAGTCCACAGTGGACCGAGCAGATTCGGGAACCGCACTGTGCTGACGGTCTGCCACAGGTCGGCGGGGAACCGGGTGAATTTTCCGTTCCACAGCAGACCGCCGATCGCCCAGCCGAGCGCGGCCGAGAGGACGAGGTCGGCCGATCCGCGCCAGAGCCGGCGGGCCCACCACCGCAAGCCGAGTTCCGGACCCAGCGTCTGCCGGATCCGGGCGAGGACAGCGTGGCACAGCAGTTTGTGCAGGTGCAGCACGAAATCGCGGGCGTCGTAGGTGGCCGGGGCGGAGGCGACCACGACCAGTGGCGCGGGGTTTTCGCTGCCGTGCAGCAGCCCTCGCTGCATGGAACGGATTGCGGTGGTTTTGCCGGACCCGCGTTGTCCGCCGAGCGCGACCGCGCCGGAACCCGCGCGTTCGAGGACGCGCCGGATCCGTTTCGCCGCGGCGGTCGGCACGATCCGGCTGCTGTCCTCCTCGCCGAGGTCGTGCTGCTGGTCGAAAACCAGCGTCGTGCCGAAATGCAGCCGCCGGTGCGCGGAAATGACGTCGCGGACCTCGGGCAGCACGATCTCGCGCGCGGCGAACGAACGCCGCGGCCCGAGACCGAGTTGCTCCTCGTGGAACTGCATGGCGTCCGGACTCATCCACTCGCGCAACGCGGTGACTTTGCGGACCGCGAGCACGCCGGTGGCGAACAGGACGCACGGCATCATGACGCCGGCGAAAACCCGGAAGAACAGGGGAAGCTGACTCCACGCTGCGCTCATCAAGCTGAGGTAGACGAGCCCGAGCAGCACCGCGACGACCAGCCAGACCACCTCGCCCGGAGACACCGCCCGGTTTCGCGGCCGGAACCCGCGGTCGCCTTCGGCCATGACCTGGTCCTGCAGCGTGCGGATCTTGGCGAGCAGTGTCTCGTTGCGGAACAGTTCCTCGCGGACGACTTCGGTGCGCAGTGATTCGCGGGCGAGCAGGCGGGTGACTTCGTGGGAGCTGAGCGTTTCGTCGATGAGGGAGGCGAGTGCGGCTTGGGCGGTCCAGGAGTCGAAGTCTTCGAGGTCTTCTTCCTCGAGGAGATGGGGGTCGGTCCGCTCGCCGGTCACCGGCGGATGATGCCATATGCGGTGCTTCGGGCAGGGTGGTTTCGGTGACTGTTAGCGCTAAGCGAGCAGCCGCAGTGCGTCTCGGGAGGCGGCGTCGCGCGGGGTGTAGGCCTCGAGCCGGTGGTCGGGGCTGTCGGGTTGGAGCCAGACCTGGTAGTCGACGTCCACGTGGCCCAGCGTCGGGTGGCGCAGGTTCATCGGTCCGCTCGTGCAGTCCGCGACGTCGCCGGTTGCCCACAGTTCGGCGAATTCCGGGCTGCCCATCGCGAGTTCGCCGATCAGCTCCGCGAGCCGGGCGTCGGTCGGGTGCCGGCCGGAGGTCAGGCGCAGGTAGCCGATGTGGATGCGGGCGAGGTCGGACCAGTTGCGGTAGAGGTCGCGGTGCAGCGGGTCGAGGAAGAACATCCGCGGGATCGACGGCCGGGTTTCGGGGGAGTCCGGCGCGGTGTAGTCGACGTGTTCGGCCAGCAGCAGGTGGCCGGTGCGGTTCCAGCCCAGTACGTCGCCGCGGCGGCCGAGGATGATTGCCGGGACGCTGTCGCTCAGTGCGTGCAACAGGGTCGCGACCCGCGGGTCCAGCGTTTCCGGCGCGGGGCGCACCAGGCGGGAGATGCCGGGGCGTTGCGCGAGGTTGTGCAGGTGGCTCGATTCGGCGTCGTCGAGGCCGAGCACCCGTGCCAGCGCGTCGAGCACTTGCGGCGACGCGGTGCCGGACTGGTCCTGCTCCAATCGCGTGTAGTAGCCGACGCTGACGCCCGCCAGTTGGGCGAGTTCCTCCCGGCGCAGTCCGGGCACCCGGCGGAGCGTGCCGTACGTCCGCAGCCCGGCGGCCTCCGGCGGCACGCGGTCGCGGCGGGTTTTGAGGAACACGCCGAGGGTTTCGGTCTGCATGACCTCGATGGTAGGCAGCCGCGCGCGTCGCTGCCTGCACCTGCGAGGGGTACTCATCGCAGGTGCAGGCCGAGGCGGTCCGCGCGTTCCCAGGATCGGGGGCATGACGGAAACTCGCCGCGCCTGGCTCGGGCTGCTCGTGGTGCTCGGACCGGTCCTGCTGGTCTCGATGGACGGTTCGATCCTGTTCCTGGCCATGCCGACCATCACGCACGCCCTCGCCCCGACGCCGGACCAAGCCCTGTGGATCCTCGACAGCTACGGCTTCGCGGTCGGCTCGCTGCTCATCGCGTTCGGCAGCCTCGGCGACCGGTACGGGCGGCTCAAACTGCTGATGATCGGCGCCGCGGTGTTCGGGGCGGGTTCGGCGGGCGCCGCGTTCGCGACCGGGCCGGAATGGCTCATCGGCTGCCGCGTGCTGATGGGGCTCGGCGGCGCGACGTTGCTGCCGTCGGGGCTCGCGGTGCTCAGCGAGGTGTTCCCCGAGCCGCGGCGGCGGGCCCGCGCGATCGGGATTTTCGCTGCGACGTTCGCCGCCGGCTTCGCGATCGGGCCGATCCTCGGCGGGGTGCTGCTGAGCCGGTTCGGGTGGGGGTCGGTGTTTCTGGTCAACCTGCCGGTGGTCGCGGTTTTCCTCGCTGCCGCGCCCGTGGTGCTCCGGGAGGTCAAGACGACCCGGCCAGGCAAGGTCGATCTGCTCAGCATCGTCTTGTCCGCGGGCGGTCTGCTGCTGACGGTCTACGCGGTCAAGAACTTCGCTGCCTACGGTCTGTCCTGGTCGGCGATCGCCGGGGTGTTCGGAGCGGCGTTGCTCACGTGGTTTCTGCGGCGGCAGCGGAAGTTGGAGTACCCGCTCCTCGACGTGACCTTGTTCCGTGAGAAGGTCTTCACCGTCGCGGTGATCACCGGAGTGTTGTCGCTGTTCGCCTGGTCAGCTGCGGCATTTCTGACCGGGGTGTACCTCCAGTCGGTGCTGGGCGTGTCCGTGCTCGCCGCCGCGTTGCTCGCGCTTCCGGGCGCTGCCGCGCTTACCGCGGTTTGTGTCCTCACCCCGGCGTTCTCCCTGAAGATCGGGAACCGGGCGGCCTTGGTGACGTGTCATTTCGCGATGGCGCTCGGATTGGCGTTGCTGCTGGCGACCACTGCCACCGGCGGAATCGGCTGGTTCATCGCCTCCTCGGTGGTGGCCGGAGTCGGCTACGGGATCTCGTTCTCTCTCGTCGCGGACACCGCGGTCGGCGCGGTCCCGGCTGACCGCGCGGGCTCGGCGGGTGCGATCGCGGAGACGTCCAACGAGATCGGCAACGCGCTGGGCATCGCGGTGCTCGGTTCGGTCGCGGCGTTCGTCGTCCGGTCGGAGGGGACCGCGGAGGCGCACGTGACTGGGTTGCATGTCGCCATGGGCATCGCGGCCGTGCTCTGCGCGGGGCTGGGAGTGCTTGCGCTGCGGTGGCTTCCGAAGGATTCGTCAGCTGAGGACGTCGTAAGCGAGAGCGACCGGGTCGTCGACCGTGCCTGACGGCTGGGCCTGGACGGCGGCCGCGGCGGCGGTCGCGTCGGGAAGGGCCAGGTGGGGGCCGCCGCGGAGGTGGTCTGCTGCGGCCAGCAGGTCAGCGGCGACGACTGGGCGGTCCAAGCGCACGGCGTGGTCGGCGATGCCCACGAGGACGATCGACAGATACAACACCTCACCGGATTCCGCGGCCAAGGCCAGTGCTTCGCGGCGGCGGCCCCGGGCCGTGGGCAGATCGCCGGCTTGCGCGTCCAGGTAGGCGTGCGAATGCTGGATCATCGCGCAGAACAACGGATGCGGCGAGACTTCGCTCAGCAACGCTTCGGCCCGGTTCAGTTCCGCCCGGGCTTCCGTGAGGTCTCCGCGCCAGCGCGCCAGATCCGCTTTCGTCTGGGCCAGAAACGCGCGCGAATCAGGGAACGGCACGGTCCGCGCGTCGCGTTCGGCGGCGGCTATCGCGGTCGATGCTGCTGCCGCGTCGCCGAGTTGCCAGAACAGGTGCGCTTGCCGTCCTCGGGCGAAGAGAACGTCTTCGGCCGAACCGATTTCCGACACGACCTGGATGGATTCCTCGTAGCACGCAACGGCTTCCTCCAGTTCGCCGCGACGGCCGACGACCTCGGCGAGGCTGTTCAGCGCCAGCGACATCCCCCAGCGTTCCCCGCTCTGCCGGAACAGCCGGACGGCCTCGCGGGTGTCGGCTTCCTGCGCGGCCGAGTCGTGCCAGCGGTTCTGCTGTATCCGCGCGCGGTGCAGCCGGGCATGAGCGCGCAGCCACGGGTCCTCATCGGACAGTAAATCGTCCAATGTGGACCCTATGATGCTGGGATCCCCGCTTTGCGTGAATACCGGAATAATGGAGCGCAACAAGGCATTCTTGCTGTCGCGGCTGAGTTCGAGCGCTTTGCGGCCCAGCGCGTCGGCGGTGGTCTCGGAGGACATGCCGATGGTCAGCAACAACGCGGCCATCGCGTAGCCCATCGCGCGCAGTTCGCGATCCACCTCGCCAGGCAACGCCAGCGCCGCCTCGATCACTTCCTGTGCCTCGGTTTTGTGTCCGGTCAGCATCCAGAACCACGCGCACGACGTCGCCAGCCGCAGCGCCGTCGCGGCGTCGCCCGCGGCAACGGCACCGCGCGTGGCGGAAATCAGATTGCCGTGCTCGGCGGCGAAACGCGCCAGCCATTCGATCTGCTCGGCCCGGCGCAGGTATTTGTCGCCGGTCTCGGCGAAGGAAGCGAACCATTCGGCGTGCGCTTGGCGCATTTCCTCGCGTTCGTCGGTCGCAGTGAGCTGCTCCAGCCCGTACGCCTTGATCGTCTCGAGCATCCGGTAGCGCGGCTCGGCGTCCGCGGAGGCAGCCAGTAGCGATTTGTCGACTAGTGCGCTGAGCAGCTCCGAAGTACCGCCGCAGACCGCTTCCGCGGCTTCCGCGGTCGCGCCGCCGGAGAACACCGCCAACCGGCGCAGCAGCTGCCGTTCGTCCGGTTCCAGCAGGTCCCAGCTCCAGTCGACCACCGCGCGGAGCGTGCGGTGCCGCGGCAACGCGGTCCGGCTGCCCGCGGTGAGCAGGCGGAACCGGTCGTCGAGCCGGGCCGCCAGCTGCGACACGGTCATCGACCGCAACCGGGCCGCGGCGAGTTCGACCGCGAGCGGCATTCCGTCGAGCGCGCGGCAGATCCGCACCACTTCGTCCACTGTGGACTCGTCAACGACGAACCCTGGCCGCACCGCAGCGGCACGATCGGCCAGCAGCCGCACCGAAGCGCACGACATCGCTTCAACGGACGTGGCGCCTTCCGCGGGCAGCGTCAGCGGCTCGACCGGCCAGAGCGCTTCGCCGGTCAGCGCCAAGGGTTCACGGCTGGTCGCGAGGATGCGCAGCCGCGGGCACTCGCCGAGCAGGTGGTCGGCCAGTTCCGCAGCGGCTTCGATGACGTGCTCGCAATTGTCGAGCACCAGCACTGCGTCCCGGTCACGCAACGCTCTGGTCGCCCGCTCGCGCGGAGTGCCGCTGACGAGCGATCCCTTGTATATCTGCTCGCGAAGGCCCAACGCGTCGAGCACGGCCTGCGGAACGTCCGCGCCATCCCCGATCGGGGCCAGTTCGGCGAACCACACGCCGCCGCGTTCGGCCAGCAGATGCCGTCCGGTTTCCGTGGCCAGCCGCGTCTTTCCGGCCCCGCCGGGCCCGGTCAGCGTGGTGAGCCGGTACTCGCCGACCAGCTTGGCCACGCGCGCGACCTCGGTGTTCCGGCCGACGAAACTGGTCAACCCGGCCCGCAGGTTCGTGCGCGCGACGTCCTCGTCGGCGACCGTCTCGCGGAGGATTTTGGTGTGCGCGGCGGCCAGCTCAGCGGCCGGATCGGCACCGAGCTCGTCCGCCAGCGCCATCCGGATCCGAGCGAACACCTGCAGCGCTTCGGCTGGTCGTCCGGCAGCTTGGAGCGAGAGCATCAACGCCGCGGCCAGCCGTTCGCGCAACGGATGTTCGGCGAGCACCCTCGACAGTTCTTCGGTGAGATCCGCACCGTGGCCCAGCCGGAGCGCGGCTTCGGCGTACTCCTCGGTGGCGGACAGCCGTAGCTCGTTCAGGCGCGCGATATGGCCTTGGAAGAACTGCGCGTCCGAGACGTCGCCGAGCGCCGGGCCGCGCCACAGGTTGAGCGCCTCGCGCAGCAGCACGACGCGCTTCTCGTCAGACGCGGTCCGGGCGGCGGTGACCAGCTCCTCGAAACGGGCCGCGTCGACGGTCGCCTCGGGCAGCCGGTAGCCGGACGGGGTGGAATCGAGCCGCGTGCCGACCCGGCGCAGCCGCGAGACGAGCGCCTGCAACGCGTTGGCCGTGGCCGGCGGACGCGTCCCCCAGACGGCGTCGACCAGCTGCCCGGCCGAGACGACCCGGCCGGGCTCCAGCGCGAGGGCGCTCAGCAGCGTCCGCAATCGGGCGCCGGTGATCTCGACCGCGGCACCGTCGTCGTTCCGGACCTCCAGCGGGCCCAGCAAGCCGATCCGCACCTGGTCGATGATGCCGCGCCGGCCCCCGTCCCGTCCTCCGGGATCTCCCGGATATCCGGGCAATAAATGCAGTCGACACCAAGTTTGCAGTCTGCTTCACTTTCCGGCGTGGGACTTCGAGAGCGGAAGAAGCAGGAGACCGTGCGGCGCATCGCGGAAACCGCGCTGCGGATGTTCGTCGACCGCGGATTCGAGGCGGTGACGATCGCCGAGGTGGCCGAGGCCGCCGACGTCGCGGTCAACACCGTCTACAACCACTTCCGCGTCAAGGAAGACCTGGTGCTGCCGCCGTCGGAGGCGTCGGCGGGACGGCTGGCCGGGATCGTGCAGGCGCGCGAGCCGGGAGTGTCCGCGGCGCGCGCGGTGCTGGACCGCCTGCGCGGCGAGATCGAGCAGCGCTCGCGGACGATCGGGCTCAGCCCGGGGTTCGGCCGGGTGCTGCCGATGATGCTGGCCGCGCCCACGCTCGCCGCCCGGTTGCGGGAGCTCGGCGAGCAGATGGTCGCCGAACTCGCCGACCTGCTGGTCGCGGAAACCGGTGCGGCGCAGGGCGATCCGGTGCCCGGCCTGGTCGCCGCGCAGATCGGGTGGGTGCACAGCCTGCTGTACGGCGAGATCGGCAAACGCACCGTCGCCGGCGAGCGGCCGGACGACATCGCGGAGGCGGCGCTCGCGCTCCTCGACGCGGTGGAAGGCCTGCTCAGCGAGCAAGTTCTGACTTATGCGACCCGGAAGGACACCTGACATGGACGCGTTCCGCGTAATCATCCGCGGCAAATTCGACGCTCTCGACGAGGCCGCCCGTGCTTCGCTCGAGGACAAAACCGACGTCGCCTTCACCGAGGAAGGCACCTTCACACACGACGTCAACGCGACGGCGTTCACCTTCCGCTGCCAGGTCCCGGCTGGTCCGGACGACGACGAACGCGCCGCCAAAGACGGCGCGACCGCCGCGTTGGCCGCGCACGGCCTGCCGTACCGGGACCTGAACTACGCGGTCACCGACCTGCGGACGATCAAGATCCGGCGCAAGAACCGCCAGTGACCTCCGCCAGTGCGGTCGCCGCGCGCCAGCAGTCGTGGAAGGTGGAGTACATCGGCACCGGCGCGAGGCGGATGACGTCGGGTCGGCGTGCGTCCGCGATAACGCCGTGCTGGGTCCGCAGCGCGGCGCTGACGTCGTCGGCGTCCAACCCGTGCAGGCGGACGGAAAGCTGCGCACCCCGACGGTCCGGGTCGCGGGGTGTGAGCACCTCCAGCGGACGTCCCGCGCAGACCTCGTCGAGCAGCGTTTCGAGGTAACCGGTCAGCCGGATGCTCTTGGCGCGCAACGCAGTCATGCCCACCGCGTCGAACATCTCCAGCGAGGCGCGCACCGGGGCCATCGCGAGGATCGGCGGGTTCGACAGCTGCCACGAGTCGGCGGTGTCGACCGGCGTGACGGTCGGCTGCATCCGGAACCGCACGTCCGGGTCGGTGCTCCACCAGCCGGCCAGCTTCGGCAGCGAACGGTCCGCGAGATGCCGTTCGTGCACGAAGGCTCCGGCGATCGCACCCGGTCCGCTGTTGAGGTATTTGTAGGTGCACCAAGCGGCCCAGTCGACGTCCCAGTCGTGCAGCCGCAGCGGCACATTGCCCGCCGCGTGCGCGAGATCCCAGCCGACGATCGCTCCGGCGGCGTGCCCGGCGCGGGTGATCGCCGGGATGTCGAGCAGTTCCCCGCTGTAGTAATTGACCCCGCCGAGCAGGACGAGCGCGACCCGATGTCCGTGCTCGGCGAGCCAGCCGGCGACGTCCTCGCTGCGCAACGTCGATTCCCCGGGACGCGGTGAAAGCCGGATGACGGCTTCGTCCGGGTCGTAGCCGTGGAACGCGACCTGGCTGCGCACCGCGTAGCTGTCGGAGGGAAAGGCGGTGTTCTCGATGACGATCGCGTGCCGCTCCGGAGTCGGCCGGTAGAAGCTGACCATCATCAGGTGCAGGTTGACCGTCAGCGAGTTCATCATCACGACCTCGGCCGGGCGCGCGCCGACGAGCCGCGCGGCTGGCTCGCGCAGCTGCTGGTGGTAGGAGACCCACGGACGCGCTGCCTCGACGTGGCCCTCGACGCCCAGCCGGGCCCAGTCGGCGAGTTCCGCGTCCAGTGCGGCGCGGGTCGCGGTCGGCTGCAGGCCGAGGGAATTCCCGGCGAAGTAGGCCGTCTCGGGGTAGCCGCCGCCGGTCGCGGGCGGAACGTGGAACTGCGCCCGCGACGTCGGCAACGGATCCTGGGCGTCGAGGTCGCGGGCGGCCGCTTCGGCGAGGGCCACGGTCATGGGAACTCCACAAAGTCGGCGAAGGAACGCTTCTCATCGTTCTTGCCGGACGCCATGCCCGTCCAATGCCTGATTTGCTCGTTCCCATGCCTGCCCGGCTATCCCGAGGTATTCCCGAACGGCTATGTCCGGGCGGGCATTCGGTATTTCCGAAGCGTCGCGGATTGGGTCACGCTGTGCCGACCGACAACGGCCAGCAGGAGGCAGTGATCACGATGCCGACCGAAGCAGAAGCGAACCTCAAGCGAAGCATCTCCCTCTTCCAAGCCGTCGGAGTCTCGTTCCACCAGGTAGTGGGCGGCGGGGTCGTCGCGTTGATGGGCACCGCCATCGCGCTGACCGGGGCCGGCGCGCCGATCGCCTTCGCCATCGCGGCGCTCGCGGTGATCGTCTATTCGCTGCCGATCGCGTCGCTCGGCAGCGCGATGCCGGTCACCGGCGGCCGCTACACCTACGCCGCGCGGCTGGTCTCGCCTGGTGCCGGATTCGCGTCGATGTGGCTGTCCGCCGTGTCGGTCATCCAGCTCAGCCTGATGGCGCTGGCCGGGGCGAACTACGTCAGCGCGCTCGTGCCGGGCGTTCCGGTGCGGCCGCTGGCGATCGCGCTGATCACGGTGTTCTTCCTGACCAACCTGGCGGGCGCGACGTTCTCCAGCCGGGTCGGCATCGTGCTCGCGGTCGTCATGCTCGCCGCCTTCCTGCTGTACGGGATCGCCGGAATCGGGCAGGTGCGCCTGAGCGAGTTCGCGAACCTGACCCCGCACGGCATCAGCGGCCTGCTCAACGCGGCGGCCATGCTCACCTTCGCCACCACCGGTGCGTTCCTGATCGCCGACATCGGCGGCGAGATGAAGCGGCCGGGACGCGACATCCCGCTGTCCGTCGTCGGCGGCACTCTCGTCGCGGCGGTGATCTACGTGGTCGTGGCGATCCCGTCGGTGGGCGTGCTCGGCGCGGCGGCGTCGGCGGGCAAGCCGATGTCGGACGTCGCCCGCCACATCCTTTCCCCGGGCGGTTTCGCGTTCTTCATCCTCGGCGGCGCGATGGCGTCGGTGATCGGGCACATCAATTCGCTCCTGCTGGCCGCGACGAAACCCGTGCTGGCCGCGACCGGCGACGGCTGGCTGCCCGCCGGGCTCGGCGCCGTGAACCGCCGGTTCGGCACCCCGCACTGGCTGCTGGCGATCCTCTACCTGATCGGCGTGGTCCCGGTGCTCGCCGGCTTCAGCGTCGCGAACATCGCGGCCATGACGTCGATCGTCACCGGGCCGTTGCTCACCCTGCTGATCATCGCGTCGTGGCGGGTGCGCCGGCAGCGTCCGGAACTGCACGCGGCGGCCCCGTTCCGGATGCGCCGGACGTCGCACGCCGTGCTGTCCGTGCTCGGCGTCGCGATCCTCGGGGTGCAGACTTGGTTGCTGCTCAAGCAGATCACCCTGCCGGCGCTGCTCGCGCTGGCAGCCTGGAGCGTGCTGGGGCTCGTCGTGTGGCTGGCGCGCCGGTCGCGAACTGTTTCCTTCAACCTCGAAAGCGAGTACGCATGACCACGCAGCTCATCCTCCTGGGCACGGCGGGCGGTCCCGCTCCGAAACGCACCCGGAGCGCTCCCGCGCAGGCGATCGTCGTCAACGGAGCCACTTATGTGATCGACTGCGGCAACGGAGTGGCCCGGCAGCTGGTGCACGCGGGCGTCCCGCTCGACTCGCTGCGCGCGGTCGGCATCACGCACCACCACTCCGACCACAACGCCGATTACGGCAATCTCTACCTGCTGGCCTGGGCCGCCAACCTGGAACGGCGGGTCCCGGCGTTCGGCCCGCCGCCGCTCGCGGAGATGACCCGGCATTTCCTGGCGCTGAACCGCTTCGACATCGACACGAGGGTCGGCGACGAGGGTCTGCGCCCGTTGGATGAACTGCTCGACCCGCACGAAGTCACCGGGGATGGCGTGGTCTTCGAGGACGAGAACGTCCGCATCACCGCGGCCCGCGTGGATCACCCGCCGATCGTGGACGCGTTCGCCTACCGCGTGGACACAGCGGACCGGTCAATCGTGATTTCCGGCGACACCGCACCGTGCGAGAACCTGGTGCGGTTGGCAGCTGGTGCGGATGTGCTGGTGCATGAGGTCATGTACGTGCCCGCGGTGGACGCCATGGTGAGCCGCTACAACGGCACGACGCTGCGGGATCACCTGCTGGCGAGCCACACGAGTGTCGAGCGAGTCGGTGCGTTGGCCAAGGAAGCGGGCGTCGGGACGCTCGTGCTGTCGCATTTCGTCCCGACCGACGCCGACATCGCCGACGAGGTGTGGCACGACCACGCCGCTGCCGGGTTCGACGGCGAGGTCGTCGTCGGGAAAGACCTGCTGCGCCTCTGACCGGATCGGGCCGAAGTCGCGTCGTTCCCCGGGTTCAGCACGCTTCGTACCTACAGTGGCCAGGTGACTACGCCTGCCGAGGACCAGCGCGACCACGTGATGGCGCGCGCGTCCGCGCTCCGCCGCGAGCTTCGTGCGGGTCTGGCGCAGCTGCCGGACCAGGCGGAAGACGAACGCACGCAGACGCTCGACGCCTTGGTCGAGCGGGCGGAGGCGCTGCTGAGCACCGAGAAGGAGGTCGACGCGGCCGTCGAGCAG
Organism: Amycolatopsis sp. VC5-11; assembly: GCF_037034185.1. Classification (NCBI taxonomy): domain Bacteria; kingdom Bacillati; phylum Actinomycetota; class Actinomycetes; order Pseudonocardiales; family Pseudonocardiaceae; genus Amycolatopsis; species Amycolatopsis sp. VC5-11. The sequence goes on from NZ_JBAGKF010000004.1 coordinate 120,553, forward strand.
GTGCGGCTCGCCCGGTTGGAGGCGAAGCGTGGGAAGGTGCAGCGGACGACGCTGTACCTGGCGGTCGCGCCGGTCGCGGTCGGGATGGTGAGCGGGGCGATGATGCTGTTCGGCGCGCTCAACGCGGTCTGGCTGCTGCTCGCGTTGCCGCTGCTGGGCGCCGGACTGCGGATCGCGTTCGGGCCGCTCGGGCCGACGCCGCTGATGGTCAACCGGCGGCAGCGGGCCGCGTACAGCGGGGCGCTGGCCGCGATCTTCACCGCGGCCGCGCTCATCGGGACTGGGCCGACGGCCCAGCCGATCGTGGTCGTTCTGGCCGCGCTCACCACGGTGGCGACCGTGGCGTTTCTGGTGCAGGAGGCGCGGTGACCTACTCCGAGTACTACCGCGACACCGAGTACTACCCCGCCGAGGAGGGGCCAGAAGCCGATCCGGAACTGGTCGCCCTCACCGACACTGTCGGCGGGATGCAGGAGACCGTCGACGATCTGGAAAACCGCACCGTCCGCGAGCTTTCCGAACTGCGCGAGACGGTCGAGTCGTTCACCGAAACCCATTCCCGGCACGAAACCCGGCTGGACCACACGGCCCGGCAGCTCGAACGGCTCCGGCAGCGGTTGCTGGTGCTCGAACGCGCGGTCCGGGTGTCGGAGAAGGTGCCGGTGGTCGACCTGGACGACGTCGGCCCGCGGCTGCGGCAGCTCGCCGCGGAGGCGGAGCGGCGGCACAGTCTGGCCGCGCAGCTGCTCACGCCGAGCCAGCGCCGGCCGTACGAAGAGGACGTCGCGCGGCTGCCGCAGGCACGGGAAGTGCTGGCGCAGAGCGAGGAAGCGCTGATCGCCGTGCTGGAGGTGCTGGCGAAAGCCGAGCGTGGCACGCCGGAACGGGACGACGCGGAGTCGCGACTGTCCGAAGTGGTCGCTCGACGGCGCGGTGTGCTGGATCGCCAGCTGCCCGCCGCGCAGCAGGATGCCGAAGCGGCGCACCAGGTTCTGGCCGCGGACGAGGTGACGCGGACCCGGGTGCTGCCGCAGATCGAGAAGTGCGAGCGGGATTGGGAAGAACTGCATTCCCGGCTGCGCGAGCGGATCACCGACGCGATCGGGTCGAGCGCGTTGCTGCCGGTGTGGTTCACGCACGCGTTCGGAGTCGCGCCGCCGTCCGGTGCGGCGGGGGACAAGTGGATCCGCGCGGCGACGTCCGCCCTGGCCTACCGGGTGACGCACGGCGTGGTCGATCCCGCGCTGCCGCTGGGCGAGCCGCCGCCGTCGGACACCGACTGGACGGAACCGAAGTGGTCCTGGCGCGCCCGGCTGGAGAACGACATCGAGGAACTCGACCTCGGCGTGGATTAACGCGGTTCTTCCGGTGTGTCGTCGGAGGCGGGGACGAGTTCTCGCTGCATCCAGGTGACATCGCGCCAGGCACCGTGTTTCCAGCCGATCCGCCGCCAAGTCCCGATGAGTTCGAAGCCCATCGCCTTGTGCAGTCCGACGCTGGGTTCGTTCGGCTGGGTCATGCCGGCCACCGCCATCCGGAAGCCGCGTTCGGCAAGCCGGGCGAAAAGGGCTTCGTACAAGGCTTTCCCGCCACCCGCGCGCCGCCGATCCTGCGCCAGGTAGACGCTGACCTCGCACGACCAACGGTAGGCGGCGCGCTCCTTGTACGGGCTGCCGTACGCGTACCCGACCACCTCGCCGTCGATTTCCAGCACCAGCCACGCGTACGACTTCGTCGCCTTCGCGATCCGGGCGGCCATCTCCGTCGGTGTCGGCGGTTCGGTCTCGAAGCTGATCGTGGTGTCCCGGACGTACGGCGCGTAGATCGCCGCGCACGCCTCGGCGTCCCGTTCTTCGGCAGGTCGGATCAACATGTCCCCGATAGTAGACACGATCCGCTGCTATAGTCGACCACTGTGACCGATCCCCTCTCCGCCTCGCTCGCCGCGGCGGTGCGCGAAGCCCGGCAGGACCGTGCCCTGTCCGCGGGCGTGCTCGCCGAACGTTCCGGAGTTTCCCGTGCCATGATCGGGAAAATCGAACGCGGCGAAGCGCAGCCGACGGCGGTGCTGCTGAGCCGGCTCGCCACCGCGCTCGGGCTCACGCTGTCCGAGCTCATCGCCCGCGCGGAGGGCGACGACGACCGCCGCCTCGCGCGTCGTGAGGACCAGCCGACCTGGCAGGACCCGGTCACCGGCTACGTGCGCCGCGCGGTCTCGCCGCCCGGGCACGGGGCTGCCGAGCTGGTGGAAATCGAGCTGCCGCCCGGCGCGAAAGCCGGATTTCCGGCCAGCTCCTACGCCTTCGCCGAGCACCAGGTCTGGGTGCTGTCCGGCCAGCTGCGGTTCCACGAAGGCGACGTCGTGCACGAACTCGCCGCGGGCGACTGCCTCCAGCTCGGCCGACCGGTCGACTGCGCGTACGAGAACCCCGGCGCTGAGCCGTGCCGCTACCTGGTGGTGCTCACCAAAGTGTGACCCAGTTCACGCCTTGTTTGTCTGATTACCGGGGTCTCCCGCCCGGACATGATGCGACCGCACAGCATCCGGGAGGAGAAGCAAGTGGGTTCGTGGCGCGAATTGGGAGCGCATTCCAGCACCGCGGTCGTGCTGGCCGGCGGCGTACTGGTCGGCGCGGTCAACATCTATGTGGCAGCAAGCCTTTTGCCGACCGCGGTCGCCGACATCGGCGGGGAGCGGCTTTACGCGTGGAACATGACGGCGTTCCTGGTCGCGCAGGTCGTCGCGACGATGTTCGTCAGCCGTGCGCTCGCGCGACTCGGCAACGCGACGGCGTACTACCTCGGGTTCGGCGTTTTCGCGGCGGGCTCGGTGGTGTGCGCGGTGAGCCCGGCGATGCCGGTGCTGCTGGCCGGACGCGGAGTGCAGGGCTTGGGTGCCGGATTGCTGACCGGACTGGGGTTCGCGGTGATTCACTCGGCGCTGCCGCGGCATTTGTGGGCGCGGGGGAGTGCGTTGATCTCGGCGATGTTCGGCGTCGGCAACCTCGTCGGCCCAGCGCTCGGCGGGTTGTTCGCGCAATTCGGTTCGTGGCGGGCGGCGTTCGTCGTGCTGGCTGGCGCGGCGGTCGTGATCGCGGCCTTGGTGCCGCGGGCGCTCCCGCGCAGCGAACGAAGCGGCGACTCGACTCCGGTGCCGACCTTCGCATTGGTAGCCGTCATGGGTGCGGTCGGAGCGGTGAGCGTCGCCGGAATCTTGACCAACGTCGTCGCGATGGCCGCGTTCATCGTGCTGGGATTCGGTTTCGTGGCGGCGTTTCTGCTTGTCGAGAAGCGCGCCGCGGTACGGGTGCTGCCCGCTGAGACCTATTCCGGCTCGCCGCTGCGGTGGATCTACCTGACCATCATGTGCCTCGCAGCCGGAGTTTCCGTCGAGTCGTTCCTGCCGTTGTTCGGCCAGCATCTCGGCGGATTACCCCCTGCCGCAGCGGGTTTCTTCTCCGCCGCGCTGTCGTTCGGCTGGTCTGCCGGGCAGATCGTCAGCTCCTCGGCCCGTCGTGTCCGGCTGCTCTGCCTGGCCGGGCCGACGCTGCTGGCGGCCGCGTTCGTCGTACTTGCCTTGCTGCAGCAGGAAAACGCGTCGGTGCTGGCGTGGCTGGTCGTCCTTCTCGCCGGTGGCACCGGGATCGGCATCGCCATGCCGCATCTGTCGGTCGCCGCGATGACCAGCGGTCAGCAAGCGGCAGCGGCGATCGCGACCGTGCTCACGATGGCGACCGCGTTCGGTGCGTCGATCGCGGGTCTGCTGGTGAACCTGGGCGCGCCGTCGCTGGTGACGTCCGCGCGCTACCTGCTGATCGGCTTCGCCGTCGTGGCCGCGGCCGGGATTTTCACGACAGCTGCGGCAGGCGTTGGTGCACGTCAAGCAGTTGCGCGAACGGATCTCCCGCCTTCGCCACGCGATCGAGCACGGTCCGGATCGTCCACCGATCCGGAGTGAGGTCGGGGTCGTCGAGTTCGTCCCACTCCAGCGGGACGGACACCGGCGCCCCCGGCTTCGGCCGCACGCTGTACGGCGCGACGAGGGTTTTGTTCAGCACGTTCTGCGTGTAGTCGAGCCGCGCCAGCCCGCCGCGGCGGTCCTTGTGCCACGCCCAGTTCACCAGGTCCGGCACGATCTTGCCGATCGACTTCGACACGGTTTCCGCCCACGACCGGGTCTCGGCGTACGTATATCGCGGCTCGATCGGCACCCAAATCTGGATCCCGCGCTGCCCGGTCGTCTTCGGCCGCCCGACGAGCCCGAAGTGATCGAGCGCGGTGCGGTGCAGCCGGGCGAGCGCGAGCACGTCGTCGAACGAGGTTTCCGAACCGGGGTCGATGTCGAACAGCAGCCAGGTCGGATGCTCGACGTCCGACGTGCGCGACGTCCAGGCGTGCAGTTCCAGCGCGGCGAAATTGGCCAGCCAGGCCAGATCCGCGACGCCGGAGGGGACGAGGTACTGCTGCACGTCGCCGGGGTCGGCTGCCTCGTAATGCCAGCGGTGCAGCCACTCCGGCGCGTGGTCGGGGACTTCCTTGTGCCAGAACCCGGGTTTGCCGACGCCGCCGGGGAACCGGTTGGTGTTGAGCGCGCGGCCGGCGAGGTAGGGGAGCATCGTCGGCGCGATCCGGGTGTAGTACTCGATCAGTTCCCGTTTGGTGATCGGCGCTTCGCCGTCGCGTCCGGGGATCAACGTCTTGTCGAGATTGGTGACCTTCAACTGCCGCCCGGCGACCGTCCACGTGCCCTGCTTGCCCAGCTCGCTCAGCGCTTCGAGTTCGTCCTCGGACGCTGGCTCGAACACCGCGTGCAACGGCACTTCCGCCTCGGTCGCGGGCAGATCGCTCCGCCACAACGCAGGCGGAGCGGCCGCGATCTCGTCGTTGGTGAGCCCGCTTTTCACCGACTTCGGATGGTCCTCGGCGTCCCAGCCCGAGGTGGCGTGGTCGTCCTGTTTGTGCAGCAGGAACCACTGCTTCCCGTCGTCGTCCTTCTTCGGACGGATCAGCACGAAGCGCCCGGCCAGCTTCTCGCCGTAGAGGTCGAAGTGCAGGTTCCCGTCCGCGAGCGCCTGCTCGGGATCGTCGGTGTCGACCGGCTCCCAGCGTCCGCGATCCCACACGATCACGTCGCCGCCGCCGTACTCGCCGCGCGGGATGACGCCCTCGAAATCGGCGTACTCCAGCGGATGGTCCTCGACGTGCACGGCCATCCGCCGCGCCTTCGGATCGAGCGTCGGCCCCTTCGGCACCGCCCAGCTGACCAGCACGCCACCGAGCTCGAGCCGGAAATCGTAATGCTTCCGCCGCGCCCGATGCCGCTGCACGACGAACCGGTAGCCGGGTTCCCTCGGAGCGTTCGCACCAGCCGGCTCGTCGGTCTTCGCGAAGTTGCGCATGGCGCGGTACTTCGCCAGCCGCTCGGCGGCACCGTCCATTCGCTGCCCCTCCCGTCAGCAGGTCGGCGGAGGCTCCTCGGTGCAGGAGCTGCTGTCGACCGTTCCGGAAGCCGCTTGCAACAGCAAGTTGTAGAGCTGCTCGCGCTGGTCCGGATCGAGCGCCGCGAAGACCTCGTCCTCGACCGCCGCGAGCGCCGCCTCGGCCCGGGCCAGCTCCTTCGCACCCCGGTCGGTCAGCACGACGACGTGCCGCCTGCGGTCCTCCGGCGAACGGCGCCGCTCGATCAGCTGGTCGGCCTCGAGGTCGTTGAGCAGGCCGACGACGTTGGTGCTGTCCATCTCGAGGATCTGCGCGAGGGACTGCTGGGTGCTGGAACCGCGGGTCTGCAGGACGGTCAGGGCGATCAAATGCCGAGGCCGCAGCCCGAACGGAGCGAGCACGCTCTCCGCGCGCAGCCGGATCCGGCGCGCGAAGTGCTCGAGCAACGCACCAGACCTGCGCGGAGCCTGGGCGACGAGCGGCAGCGGAGCCATGTGTCCAGTCTACGAGACAGTCCGGGTAGCTGCCGTGCTATAAATGGTTTGTCTTACACAAACTATCTACGGACGGTCATCGACATGGCACACCTGCTGCACCTCGACTCCAGCATCAACGGCGACCGCTCGGTGAGCCGCAAACTCAGCGCACGCGCGGCTCAGGCCTGGCAAGCCGCCCATCCAGACGGAACGGTGACCTACCGAGATCTGGGCGCGAACCCAGTCCCGCACCTGGACCCGTTGGCCTGGGAAGCCCGCATCGCCCCCGCGTCGGAGCACACCGCAGCCCACCGCGAAGCCGCCCGGATCGGCGAAGAACTGGCAGCGGAAGTACTGGCCGCAGACACCGTGCTGCTGGGCCTCCCGCTCTACAACTACGGCGCCCCCAGCTCGGTGAAAGCGTGGGTAGACCGCATGATCGCCGCGGCAGGAGAGGACCCGTCAGTCCTGGGCGGCCGAGAACTCCTGGTCCTGGCAAGCCGCGGCGGAGGTTACGGCGAAGGCACCCCGAGGCACGGCTGGGACCACGCAGAAGGCTGGCTACCGCACGGCCTTTCCCTGACCGGCCTGGAACCGCGCTTCATCACGGCAGAATTCACCATGGCAGACGTCAACCCCGCTTTGGCGGAATTCCGCCCGCACGCAGAAGAAAGCCTCTCCGCAGCAGAACGAGAAATCGACGCCCTCTGGACCCCCGCCACCGCAACCCGCTGACAAGCCACACTCTCCCGGCGGCACAACCGGTCGTGAGGGGAACCCTCACAGCCCCAGATTCCCCCAGGGTCCCCCTCACGACCGACCCAACCCACGCGCCCTAAACCGCACCGGTGCACCCAACAATCGGTGCACCCACACCACCCCCGCACCCCAGACCGTCAGCACAATCAAGCTTCGGGGTGCCCCACGCACGCCAGGGCGCAATGTCGCCGCCAGGCGACGAGCCGAACGTCAAACAACATCCCCCCGCCGAACCCGATAAACCTGCAACCTCAACTCGTAATACTTAGTAGTCTCCCCAACCCAAGACATCCCGATCCGCTCCGCAGTAGCAATAGCCCGGGAATTGCTAGGCCGCGCCACCGCGAACAACTCATCAGTCCCGTCCTGGGAAAACGCCCACTCCACCAACGCCCGCGCGGCCTCGGTCGCGTACCCGTGCCCCCACTCCTCGGGCCGCAACTGCCAGCTCAGCTCCAAATCCTCCCGATAGGGCGGCAGCAACCGGATCCCCAGCCCCCCGATCACCCGGCCGTCAGACCGCAGCTCCACCGCCCACCGCCCCCGCGGCGGGGTCAGATTCGGCTGCGCTTCCTGCCAGGCCTGCAACACCGACCGCATCGCAGCGGCATCCGCGACCCGGTCCATCGCGGGAGTGAGCCAGTGCGTCACGTCGGAGGAGCCGTAGATCTGATACGCGGCTTCGGCGTCGTCAGCCGTCCAGTCCCGGATCACGAGACGGTCGGTGGTAATCGGCAGGGTCATGCAAGAACGGTACGCCCGTTCCACCCGGTCGGGGCAAGTGATCCAGGACGCAACGCAGAAGTCCTGCCCGCCAAGGACTCCGCCCGCGACAACGCGCGAGTTAGACTGCGCGGGTGGAGATCTGGGTGAACCCGCGTTGTTCCAAGTGCCGCTCGGCGGTGTCGCTGCTCGACGAGGCCGGCGCGGAGTACACCGTGCGCCGCTACCTGGAGGATCCGCCGACCGAGGCGGAGCTCGTCGCGGTGCTCGACCGGCTCGGCCTCGACCCGTGGGACATCACCCGCACCGGCGAGAAAATCGCCGGTGAACTCGAGCTGAAATCCTGGTCCCGGACCCCGGAAGACCGTCCACGGTGGATCGCCGCGCTCGCCGAGCACCCGGAGCTGATCCAGCGTCCGATCATCACCGCCGACGACGGCACCACGGTCGTCGCGCGCGACGAGGACACCGTCCGGTCGGTGCTCAGCTGACCGCGACCGCGATCAGCGCGGCCGCCAGCAGCACCACGTACGCGACGGCGTGCACCTTGTCCGGCAACCGGTCGGCGACCCGCCGGACGAGTGCGATCGTCGGCAGTGAACCGGCCAGCAGCGCCGCGCCCGCGATCGGGTCGAGATACCCCGACGGCCCGCCGCCCGCTGTCGCGTAGACCGCCGTCGCCACCACCGCGACGGGCACGCTGAGCGGGTTCGCCATCGCCGCCGCGTCCGCCATCGGCAGTCCCTTGCGGCGCAGCAACGGCACCGTCATGACGCTGCCGCCCACCCCGAGAAAGCTCGCTACCGCACCGATTCCGACGCCGCCCGCAGTGGTCGTAAACGTGCTCAACGGCTTGGGTTCGCCTTGCGGCTTCAGGAATCCGCCGCGCACCAGGCTGTCCACAATGGTCACTGCCAGGTAGACGATGAACAGGACGCGCAACAGTCCGTCCCCCGCGTAGGTCGCGGCCACCGAACCGATGACGGCACCGATCGCGACGAACGCGGCGAGCGGCCAGATGTAGTCGCGACGGAGACGTCCGGCCCTGGCTTGCACGACGGTCGCGCTGACCGCGTTCACCACCATTACCGCGGTGGACGTCGCGACCGCGACATGCATCGCGTCGCCGCGGCTCGTGACCGCCGCGACCACCGGCACGGTGACGAATCCGCCGCCGAAGCCGAACAGCACGGTCGTGACGCCGCTGAGGCAGCCGAAGAGCAGAAGAATCAGGATCGAGGTCAACACTGGCTTCAAGGTAGGTCGTGCCGGGTGCGGCGCGCATCCGAAGATTCGCCAGCTTCTTTCGAGGATCGGACACCTACTCTGGAGGCATGCGCAACGTTCCGTTGTCCGAGGTCGACGCCCTGCCGCGGGCAGTGCTCGCGATCAGCACGGACTACCCGCCGGACCACTTCCTGCCGCCGCATCGCCACCGCCGCGCGCAGTTCCTTTACGGGGCCACCGGCGCGATGCGGGTCGGAACGGCAGACGGGACCTGGACCGTCCCGACGCGGCGCGCGGTGCTGATCCCGCCGGAAACCGACCACAGCGTCGTGATGATGAACGTGACCACGCGCAGTCTGTATCTGGAACCGTCCGCCGTGCCGTGGTTCCCGCGCCGGTGCCAGACCGTCGACGTCTCGCCGCTGCTGCGGGAATTGCTCCGGGAAGCCGTGGACGTCGCCCCGGAATACCCTCGCCGCGGTCGCGATGCCACGCTGATTTCCCTTCTGCTGCACGAAATCTCCCGCTGCGTACCGCTGCCGCTCGAACTTCCGTGGCCGCGGCACGAGGGTTTGCGCGCCCTGTGTCAGTCCTTTTCGGACGCTCCCGATGTGCACGATCCGCCGTCTCGCTGGGCGGCGGAGCTGCACGTCAGCGAACGGACGCTGCACCGGCTGTTCCGCGCCGAAACGGGCCTGAGCTTTGCCCGCTGGCGGGAGCGGGCGTGTGTGTTGCACGCGCTCCCGCTGCTGGCCGCGGACCTTCCGGTCGCCGACGTCGCGGTCACCCTCGGATACGAAAGCCCCGCCGCCTTCACGACGATGTTCAGCCGCCTGCTCGGCGCCCCGCCGACGGCTTACCGCGAGCCGTGACCCAGATCTCATTGAGTGCAACTTGATTGTGCACAACTTAGTTGTACTGTGGGTCCCGTTCGGAACTTTCTCTGAGGAGGACCTCATGACTGCCACTGTCGTTCTGGTGCACGGCGCGTTCGCGGATTCGTCCAGCTGGAACGGGGAGATCGAGCGGTTGCAAGCAGCCGGGCACCGGGTGATCGCGGCGGCGAACCCGCTGCGCGGAGTCGCCCAGGACGCCGCCTCCGTGCGGTCTTTGCTCGACAGCATCGAGGGCCCGATCGTCCTGGTCGGCCACTCCTACGGCGGCTCGGTGATCTCGGCCGCCGCGGCGGGCCACCCCGGGGTGCGGGCGCTGGTCTACATCGCCGGCTTCCTCCCCGCCGAGGGCGAAAGCGCAGGCGAACTGGCCGGCAAGTTCCCCGGCGGGACCCTGGGTGAGACGTTGGAGCAGGTCGCCCTGGCGAACGGCGTCGACCTTTACGTCCGGCAAGACCTGTTCCACCAGCAGTTCGCGGCGGACGTCCCGGCCGCGCAGGCCAGCCTGATGGCAGCGGGCCAACGCCCGATCGCGGCAGCGGCCCTGGACGAAGCGTCGCCCGCACCGGCGTGGAAGGACTTGCCGGTGTACAGCCTGATCCCGACCGCGGACAAGAACATCCCCGCCGAGGCGCAGCGCTTCATGGCGGAACGCGCGGAGGCGGAGGTAGTCGAGGTGGAGGGCGCTTCGCACGCGGTGCTGGTTTCGCAGCCGGAAGCGGTGGCGGACCTGATCCTGCGCGCTGCCCGGTGACTTTGCCGAGGTGAGACCGGTCCCGCGCTGCGCGCTTGGGTGTGCAGCGCGGGTCCGGCTCGGCGGTCCCGGCTCTCCGGGCTCGGTTTCGGTGATTGGCCTGGTCAACAGGCCGGTTGTGCGGGGTTCGGGGAGTCGATCGGTCCCGTTGTGCGGACTCGTCATAGCCGAGCCGGAATTTCGCCGTTCGTCGCGTCGGTGCGGCAGTTACCATCGGCGGCCATGAGCACCTCAGGGGGTCCACAGGAGCAGCCAGGAACGCCGCAGGAGCCGGGCGCGGTCCCGCCGGGATGGCAGGCGCCTCCGCCGGGCGCCGGTTATCCGCAGCAACCCGGAACTCAGCCGGGTTATCCGCAGCAGGCCGGGCAGTCTCCGCAGTACGGACAGCAGTACCCGGGCCAGTCAGGCTCGTACCCTGGCCAGGCCGGACAGCCTGGGCAGTACCCCGGACAGCCCGGGCAGGCGCAGTACCCGGGGCAACCGGGTCAGTTCCAGCCGGGCCAGCCGTACCCCGGCCAGGCGGCTTACCCCGGCCAGCCGGGTTATCCAGCACAACAGCCGGGCTACCCGCCCCAGCAGCCGGGCGCCGGTTACGCCGCACCCGGCCAGGGGTTCCTGCCCCAGAACCAGCCGCTCACCACCCCGGGGCTCGGCGCGATTCCGGTGGCTCTCGGCGCGATCCTCGAGGTCGTCGCCCTGTTCGTCCCCTGGGTCACGTTCACCCTGGGCTCCCAAACCGCCTCGGTGACCTTCATCGACGCGTTCAGCAAGATGACGTCCGGCATGGACAGCTTCGCCGCGATGTACGTGCGGTTCCTCGCCTTCCTCTTGATCGCCGCGACGTTGCTGTCCACTCTCCCGTGGACGCTCGGCGCGCTGCGCACGAAGAGGTCGGCGTACTGGCTCAGCGGGATTCGCCGCCGGGAGCTCACTCCGCCGAACTTCTGGTGGTACCGCACCGTCTTCGCGGGCCGGGCGACCGTCATGCTGGCCTTCCACATCGCGGGGATCGTCGCGATGTTCTCCGAGGACCTGTCGAAAATCGGCCTCGGCGCGTATCTGCTCATCCTCGGCGGGGTGCTCGTGATCGCCGGCGCGGCGATCGGGCCGAAGCTCACGGCTGCCCGCTGACGGCGCGGATGACCGGGTTCTGACAAATGTCATCGCGCACCGGTGCGCGGTGACACTACGGCTCGCTTGCCCGTCCGCCCACCATGGGACGGGCAAGCGGCGCCGGCTCCTCCGGACCGCTCAACGGTCCGGAAAGGACAGTCATGAACTCCCGTCCCGCAACGGTTTCCGAACAACCCCGGATCAGGGCGGTCCGCGTCCTCACCGGGGCTTACCTGGCGCTGAGCGTGCTCACCCTCGGCGCGATCTTCCTCTTCCGCGACGACCCGTCGATGGTCACCGACGTCGTCTGGGTCCGGGCCACGATCGTGGCGGCCAGCGCGCTGCTCACGTTCCTGTTCGCGAGAAGCGCGGCTCACGGGTCGAAACGAGGGCTGCTGCGGCTCCGGATCGTGTCGGCGGTGATGACGGTCGCGATCGTCGTCATCGTGTCGATTCCGGGCTTTCTGCCACTGTGGGTCCGGCTTGAGCAGGGCGTCTGCGGGGCGCTGTTGCTGGCGGTGGTCGTCCTGGTCAACGGACGGCACGTGCGTTCGCTGTTCTCCGAGTAGCGTGCCGGACGTGGACCGCGGCCCCGATTCCGACGCGCAACGCTGGGTACTGGGCTGGCGCCGGCTCGTGCTGGACGCCGGCCTCCTGGTGTATCCGCTGATCGTCCTCGCCCAAACCGGCGGCCAGCCCGCGGCGGTGGTGGCGCTGCTGGCGTTCTGCGCCTGCTACATCGGGGCGGCCGTCGCTGCTTACCAGTTCCGGAGCCGGCTTTTCTGGATCCTGACCGGGGCGTTGACGGTGCTGTTCGCCGTCGTGCTGCCGGTCGCTCGGGCGAACGCGTTTTACCTGCTCGCCGTGGTGGTTTCGCTCGCGGTTCCGAGGTTGCCGCGCTGGGGTGCGGTCGTCGTGCCGATCGCCGCGGCGGCGACTGTGGTGGTGCCGTGGGCGGTTTGGCAGACCGACCCGGGGTGGGCGCAGGCGGCGGCGTTGGTGTTCACCGTGCTGGTGGTGGTCGCGTTCGCGGAGGCGTTGCGGGCGAACCGGGCGTTAGTGCAGGCGCGGGCGGAGGTGCAGCGGTTGGCCGCCGATGCCGAGCGCTCGCGGATATCGCGGGATTTGCATGATCTCCTGGGGCATTCGCTCACCGCGATCACGGTGAAGAGCAATCTTGCCCGGCGGCTCGCGGTCAAGGGGGATGAGCGGGCGGTCGAGGAGATCGGCGAGGTCGAGCAGTTGTCCCGGCAGGCGTTGGCGGATGTGCGGGCCGCGGTTTCCGGGTATCGGGAGGTGACGCTGGCCGGGGAGCTTGCGCGGGGGCGCGAATTGTTGCGGGCGGCGGGGATCAGTGCGGATTTTCCTTCTGCGGTGGACGGGCCGCATCAGGAATTGTTCGGCTGGGTGGTTCGGGAGGGGTTGACTAATGTGGTTCGGCATTCCCGGGCTACCGCTTGTGCGGTGATTGTTTCGGGTTCTTCTGTGGAAATTCGTGACGACGGTGTTGGTTCTGCCGCGGATGCTGGGAATGGGCTATCCGGGTTGCGGGATCGGGTGGTCGCTGCTGGCGGGCGGATGGAGGCGGGGCCAGTGCGGCCTCGGGGGTGGCGGTTGCGGGTGACGGTGGCGTGACTATTCGGTTGTTGCTTGCGGATGATCAGGCGTTGGTGCGGCAGGCGTTGGGGACCTTGCTTGATCTTGAGGACGATTTTGTGGTGGTCGCGCAGGTCGGACGGGGGGATGAGGTGGTGGGGGCGGCGCTTGAGCATCGACCGGATGTGGCGTTGCTGGATATCGAGATGCCTGGGTTGGACGGGCTGGCCGCGGCTGCGGTTTTGGCGGAGCAGGTGCCTTCGTGCCGGGTGGTTGTTTTGACTACGTTCGGACGGGCCGGGTATTTGCGGCGGGCTATGGAGGCTGGGGCGGTCGGGTTTGTGGTTAAGGACGCGCCTGCTGAGGCGTTGGGGGACGCTATTCGGCGGGTGATGATGGGGGAGAGGGTGGTGGATCCGGCGTTGGCGGTGGCTACTTTGGCTGCTGGGGAATCGCCGTTGACTGCTCGGGAAAGGGATGTGCTGATCGCGGCTCGAGGTGGGGGGTCGGTGGCGGAGATCGCGGGGAGTTTGTATTTGTCTGAGGGGACTGTGCGGAATTATTTGTCCGGAGCTATTGCCAAGACGGGGGCCCGGAATCGGATGGGGGCGGTTCGGGTTGCTGAGGAGCGGGGGTGGTTGTGACTGCTCGTCGCCTGGCGGCGACATCGGGCGTTGGTTGCGTGGGGCACCCCGAAGGTTGATTGTGCTGACGGTCTGGGGGTGCTTGTCAAGGCGGGAAAGATGCCTTGACAAGCACCCCCAGACCGCAGGGAGGCTTCGTATCGGGGTGCGGGGGAGGGGCTGGGTGCCTCGATGGGTGGGTGCATCGGCTGTGGTTTAGGGCGCGTGGGTTGGGTGCCTGGTCTTGTTGGGTGAGCGGGCTGCGGCGGGTCCGCGTGCGTTGGGTGTCTGGTCTCGTTGGGTGAGTGGGCTGCGGCTGGTGCGTGTGGTTTGGATGGCTGGTCGCGGGTGGGGCTGCGGTCGCGGAATAGCGCCCCATTGTGGCATTGGGTGCATGTGACGCACCGACTGTGGCATTGGGTGCATCCAGCGCACCCAATGTGGCGTTGGGTGCGTGGGGGTGCACCGAACGCGGCGTTGCAGCGGTGGGGAGGTCGTGAGGGGAACCCTCACGGAATCAGGGTCTGTGAGGGGTCCCCTCACGCACTTCGCGCGCCGCGACGAAGGCCGTGAAGGGCTCCTTGAGGGAATCTGCGTCCGTGAAGGGGCCCCTCACGCGCGCCAGAAAACAATCGTGAGGGGAACCTGAAGGAATCAGGGCCCCCACGTAACGCACCAACACGGGCGCGCAAGAAGGTCCGAAGTGGACGGACTAGTCGTTCTTCTCCGCGTTCAGCCTCGCGGCTTCGCGGCGGACTTCGGCTTGGGTTTCGCGTTCGCGTTGCAGCCAGGTGGGGTTTTCGGCTTTCAGGGCCTCGATCTGGTCCGTCGTCAGGGCTTCGGTGACGCCGCCCCTGGCCAGGCCGCCGATGGAGACTCCCAGTTTCGCGGCTACCACCGGGCGCGGGTGCGGGCCGTTGCGGCGCAGGTCGCGGAGCCATTCCGGCGGGTCGGTCTGGAGGGCGTTCAGTTCGTCGCGCGAGACGGCGCCCGCGCGGAACTCTGCGGGGGTCGCTTCGAGGTAGACGCCCAGCTTCTTCGCTGCCGTCGCCGGCTTCATGGTCTGGGGGGTCTTCTGCGCCGTCATGCCCACCAGCGTAACCGGCGACCCCGCGCCGGTAGCCTTGCCACGTGACAGGAGCCGACCAGGCCTCGGCGTTCCGGCTCGCCTACGTTCCGGGTGCGACCCCCGCGAAGTGGGTCCGGATCTGGGGCGAACGCAATCCCGAAGTGCCGCTCGACCTGGTCGCGGTCGCTGCTGCCGAGGCCGCGGGCGTCGTGCGCGACGGTGGGGTGGACGCGGCGCTGCTGCGGCTGTCCGCCGACCGTGACGGGCTGCACGCGATTCCGCTCTACACCGAGACCACGGTGGTCGTCGTTCCCAAGGATCACCTGGTCGCGGCCGCCGACGAGGTGTCCATTGCGGACCTCGCGGACGAGCTCGTGCTGCATCCGCTCGACGACTCGCTCGAGTGGGACCAGCTGCCCGGCAAGCCCGCCCTGGAGCGGCCCGAGACGACCGGCGACGCGATCGAGCTGGTGGCGGCGGGCGTCGGCGTGCTGATGGTGCCGCAGTCGCTTGCCCGGTTGCATCATCGGCGTGATCTCACGTATCGGCCGGTCGAGGACGCGCCGCAGTCGCGCGTCGCGTTGTCCTGGCCGGAGGGCGAGACCAGCGATCTCGTGGAGCAGTTCATCGGCATCGTCCGCGGGCGCACGGTGAACAGCACTCGCGGGCAGCAGGAAACGCAAGCCAAGACCGGCAAGGCGGCGCCGGCCAAGAAGAAGCAGCGCGAACCGGACCGTCGCCGGAGCGTGCCCAAGTCCGGCGGGCGCGGCAAGCCTCGCCGTCGTCGTTGACGTTCAGGGAGCATCCGTGGATCTCGGGTTGAAGGGCAAGTGCGCGGTCGTCACGGGGGCCAACCGCGGGATCGGGCTGGCGGTTGCCGAGGTGCTCGCGGCGGAGGGCGCTGGCCTCGCGCTCGTCGCCCGGGACGCCGAAGCGCTTGCCGCTGCGAAGGAAAGCCTCGGCAGGCACGGCACGAAGGTGGTCGCGGTTCCGACGGACACCACCGACGACGCTGCGGTCGCGGCGATGGCGGAGCGGGTCAAGGCGGAGTTCGGGGCGGCGGACGTCCTGGTCAACTGCGCGGCGCCGGCGTCCAGCGGGGCCCGCACGCCGCTTGCGGACCTGCGGGACGAAGACCTGCGCCTCGAGATCGAGACCAAGGTGCTCGGCTACCTGCGCTGCGCCCGTGCGCTCGCGCCGGGGATGCGGGAGCGCGGCTGGGGCCGGATCGTGAACGTCAGCGGGCTCAACGCGCGGCTGGCCGGTTCGACGTTCGGGTCGATCCGCAATGTCGCGGTCGCGGCGATGACCAAGAATCTCGCCGACGAACTGGGGCCGCAGGGAATCGCCGTGACGGTCGTGCATCCGGGCTACACGGTGACCGAACGGACGCCGGAGAAGCTCGCCGAGATCGCCGCTGCGCGGGGAATTTCCGTGGCGGAGCTGGAAAAGAGCCTCACGGCCGGGGTGAGCATCGGTCGGTTGGTGACGGCGGCCGAGGTGGCGGACGTGGTGGCCTTCCTGGCGTCCCCGCGCAGCGTGGCGATCAACGGAGACGCCATCGCGGTCGGCGGTGGAGTTCCCGGGCAGATTTACTACTGAACGGCCTGGAGTTCGCGCGCTGGACTGAGGTAGCCGAGACGGCCCTTGGTCGCGGCGAGCACGACCAGCGCGGCGGCGGCGAACGCGGCGAACAGCAGGTGCTCGGCGATTTTCGGATCCGCGTTGGGGAACAGTTCGGACCAGGCGACGGACAGGTAGTTGTTGATCCCAGCGTGCAGCAGCAGCGCGATCGGCAGGCTTTCGCCGCTGCGGTTGAACACCCAGGTCATCACGAAGCTGATCGCGATCGCGGTTCCGACGAACTCCAGCACGGACCAGACCGTCACGTTCGGCCAGTGGCCCCATTCGGTGAAGAACAACGGCAGATGCCAGACGCCCCACAGCGGCCCGAGGATCAGCGTGCCGCGCAGCGGGCCGTACTTCGGCTGCAAATGCGGGAGGGCGAAATCGCGCCAGCCGGGTTCTTCGGCGAGGCCGGTGGTGAGCACCTGGAGCACGAAACCCAAGACCCACACCAGGATCAGCGACGCGGCAGGGGCCCGGAGCGCGCCGGCGAACGGCAGGCTGGCGAGCGTCAGCACGACGGGAACAGCGAAGAGCGCGAGTGCGTACCATCGCCAGTTCACCCGCCATCGCAGCAACCGACCCGCCCACGCGCGCAGCCCGGGACGGCCTTCGGCGAGCGCGGTGACGATGAACGCGGAGAAGATCGGGCCGAGGTACGCACCGGGGAGCATGCCCAGGATTTGCGTCGTGCCGAGTACCGGCGGGAATCCGAAGTGGGCGATGCCTAGGCCATTGTCCGAGAGTACATAAGGGAGCCACGCGAGCCAGCTCAGTGCGATGGCGAACGTGAAGAAAGCCGTGATCGGGCGTCGGGCGACGAGGGCGGTCATGATGGTCCTTTGTGGACGAGTCAGCGGTGGGTGCGGTAGTTCGCGACGAGCGCGATGCCCGAGGCGAGGGTGACGACGCCGAAAACGGTGCTCAGCACCAGGTTGACGCCGAGGGCCGAGGTGATCGCGTTGGCCGCGGCGCTGAGCACCAGCACGCCCCACAACAGCGCCCGGGGAGGTGATTTCGTCATGCCGGGAACGCTACGAACCGGGGCTCGCCAGGACGATCCCGTGCGCGGGAGGATCTAGGTACAGCAGGCTGTACTCCTTCGCTCCGCAGCGGTGCCGGGGTGGATTTCTGGGCTAGGGTTCGGCGGGGTGGGAGGTGCGATGGCAACCGCAGGCGAACCGACGCCGCGTCCGTGGACCGTGCGCGTCCGGGCTGCTCTCGACGCGCTGGAACACCTCGTCGGCGGGATCGGCACCTCGGTGCTGGCGCTGTTGGTGCTGCTCGGCGTGGCCGTGGTCGCGGTGCTGAGCCTCGTGGGCGTCGGTCTGCTGCTGGCCCGGCCGATGCTGCGCATCGTGCACGCGGTCGCCGACCGGGAACGGATCCGGCTCACCGCGATGAAACCGGACGTCATCAGCCCCGGCCAGGGCCCCGAACGGCTCGGTGCGGCGCTGCGCGAGCGGACGGTGCAACGCGAACTGCTGTGGGTCGCGATCCACGGTGCGGCGGGCTTTCTGCTCGGCTTCATTGCGCTGACGATCGTGCTCAACACCGCGCGCGACGGGCTTTTCCCGCTCTACTGGTACCTGCTCCCGCCGGACGAGGCGACGGCGTCACTCGGCTGGCCGGTGCACAGCCTGGCGGAGGCGCTCCCGGTGTCGCTGCTCGGCGTCGCGTGGGCGTTCCTCTCGGTCGCGCTGCTGCCCGCGATGGCTCGGCTGCAGGCGTTGCCCGGCCGACGCCTGCTGCCCGCGGGCTCGGACGCTGACGTCACGCTCCGGATCGCCCACCTCACCGCGACCCGAGCCGCCGCGCTCGACGCGCATTCCGCCGAACTGCGCCGCATCGAGCGCGCGCTGCACGACGGCACGCAAAACCGGCTGGTCGCGGTCAATGTCCTGGTCGGCGCGGCCCGCCGGGCAGCCGCCCGAGGTTCGACCGACGTCGACGAAATCCTCGGCCGCGCGCAGGACGCCACCGAGACCGCGCTCGCCGAACTGCGCGCGGTGGTGC
Source organism: Amycolatopsis sp. VC5-11 (assembly GCF_037034185.1). Taxonomy (NCBI): domain Bacteria; kingdom Bacillati; phylum Actinomycetota; class Actinomycetes; order Pseudonocardiales; family Pseudonocardiaceae; genus Amycolatopsis; species Amycolatopsis sp. VC5-11. Next base: position 138,867 of record NZ_JBAGKF010000004.1, read on the forward strand.
GCAGTATCCTGCCGCCCGTGCTGGCAGACCGAAGCCTCGCCGACGCGTTGACCGCGCTCGCCGCGGACTGTCCGGTGCCGTGCACCATCGACGCCGACCTGCCTGGGCGGTACGCCGTTTCGGTGGAGGCGTCGGTGTATTTCGTGGTCGCTGAGGCGCTTACGAACGTCGCCAAACACAGCGGTGCCAGCGGTGTTGAGGTGGTTTTGCGGCGGGAGGACGACGTGCTCCACCTGCGTATCACCGACGATGGCTGCGGTGGTGCGGCGGAGTCCGGTGGTTCGGGCCTCGGTGGGATGCGTCGTCGGGTCGAGGCGCTTGATGGAACTTTCGCGCTGGCGAGTCCCGCTGGCGGACCGACGACTGTGACGGTGAGCTTGCCATGCGGATTGTGATCGCCGAGGACGACCCGTTGCTGCGCGAAGGGCTCGCGCTGCTGCTGCGGGCCGAGGGCCTCGAGGTCGTCGCGACCACCGACAACCCGACCGATTTCCTTGCTGCCGTGGACAAACACGAGCCGGACACCGCGGTCGTGGACGTCCGGATGCCGCCGACGCACACCGACGAGGGGATCGTCGCGGCGGTCGAGGCTCGGCGGCGGCGGCCGGGGCTGGCGGTGCTGGTGCTGTCGGCGTATGTCGAGCAGGCCTTCGCGACCGACCTGCTCGGCAGCGGCAGCGCGCGGCTCGGGTATCTGCTCAAGGAACGCGTCGGACGGGTCACCGAGTTCATGGAGGCGCTGAACCGGGTGGCCGACGGCGGGACGGCGATCGATCCGGAAGTGGTCGCGCAATTGCTGACCCGGACGCGTGCGGATTCCGGGCTGGAACGGCTCAGCCCGCGTGAACGGGATGTCCTGGCGCTGATGGCGGAGGGATTAGGGAATGGTGCCATCGCGGAACGGCTCGTGGTGACGGACGGCGCGGTCCACAAACATATTCGCAGCATTTTCGCGAAACTGGATTTGGCGCCGGACGACAGCGCGGATCGGCGGGTTACCGCGGTCCTGCGTTATTTGGAAGAAGCGCGCCGTTGATCCTTCGCGTGCTTCTGGGTGAAGCGGTGAAGGCTTGACGGCATGCGGCCCGGAAGGCACCGACGGGCTTCCGGTCAGGGCGAAATGGGCAGCATTCACCGGCATTCGGGCGCGCGCAGTTCACCCGGACGAGTGCAGTATCGGACGCACCCCGAACGGGCCTAAGCCCACCCGGGCGCGTGAAAACCGCACCGGAGCTGTCCGGTGCGATCTCCGGCTGGGACGAGCCCGCCGGTGTCTATGTGCCCGAGCCGGGCTTCTCGTCCGCCGCGCCCTGGGCAACGTCCTCTTCGGACCAGTCGAGCCCGGCCTCGGCGACCACGCCGTCGAAGATCGGGGTGGCCACGGCCTGTTCCGCGCTCATGACGCGCTCACCACGTCGATGATCGCGTCGGCCGCGATCCACTGCGGATCCGCGTCTCTTGCCTGGCCGTCGACCTGGACCGGGACCCAGGTGACCGCGGTCGCGTCGTCGGTGACCGGGGCTCCGGTGACCACCCCGCGCCGGCACAGCTGGCGCCTGCCGGTGCGCTGGCCGACCAGGTAGGTGACCCGGTGGCCGGTGGACAGTTCGGACCGGTGCTGTTCGCCGTCCATGTGTTCCTCCCTGCACGCCACCCTTGTGGGCGACGCTCGCTTCATCGACGCGACTCGCTCCCCTCGGGTCGATGACGCACTCCCGGTCCGTGATCTGGGCCACAGCGACGCAACGGGCCGCGGTGAACGCGACACCTACATCGAGGCAGCCCGACCACAGACAGTCATCCCTCTATACCCAAAGTAACAGGTACAGTGGCGTATCCGGTATGTGACCCGGCGATACACTCGCGCGGATGACGTCCTCAGGTACTCCGCCCGACGGGCGGGCCACCCGGTGGGCAGGGCAGCGCGAACGCCGGCGCCGGGAGTTCGTGGAAGCCGGTATGCGCGCGATCGCCCGGTTCGGGCCGGAGGTGTCCACCGAGCAGATCGCCGACGAGGCCGGCGTCGCTCGCACGCGCATTTACAAGCATTTCGCCGACACCGCGGACCTGCAGCGCGCTATCGCGTTGCGCGCGGCGGAAATGATCGGCGCGCAATTCTCTCCGCTGTGGGGAGTTTCCGGCACTCCGCGCGAAATGGTGCACGCGACGATCGGCGCGCATATCGAATGGCTTTCCGAACACCGCGCGCTGTATCAATATCTGATGCGGCAGTCGGTGACCGGGCCGCGCGACGTCGTGGCGGACGTGAAGACCGCGATCGCCCGGCAGCTGACTGTGTTGTTCGAGTACTACCTCGGCCTGTTCGGCGCGGACCAGCGGGTCGGCGAAACCATCGCGTACGGGCTGGTCGGGTTGGTCGAGTCCAGCACCGCGCACTGGCTCGACGCCCCTCGCGGCATCGACCGCGAGGATCTGCGGCAGTTGCTCGCCCGCTGGGTCTGGTCGATCCTCGACGACACCTTGCGCACGGTCGGCGTCGCGCTCAACCCGGACTCGCCGCTGTCCGATCTGGACTACCGCATCCTCGACTGACCGCGCGAAAGAGCCCCTCGCGGGAATCCCCGCAAGGGGCCCTTCTCGGACCAGCGCGTCAGGCCTTCCGGCCGACCCCGCCCGCGATGCACTCCTGGACCTGGTTCAGCGGCTGGTACCGCGGGCCGTCCGGCCACCAGTCCTCGCACAGCACGAGGCCAGGGTCGACCAGTTCGGTGCCGCCGAACATCCGGCCGATCTCGTCCCAGGTGCGGAAAAGACCGCTGCCCATCGGGCTGTGCGTGAACTTGTCCTCCATCCGCCGGGCGATCTCGCTGTGCTCGGGCGTCTGCGGGTCGAGGAAGTGCGCGACCACCACGAACGACCCGGACGGCAGCGCGTCGACGTAGGTCCGCATCATCTCCTCGTAGTCGTCGCCGAGGTAGTGGTGCAGGGTTCCGTTGTGCAGCAACGCGATCGGCTTCGTCCAGTCGAGGAACTCGCGCGCGGTCTCGTTCTGCAGGATCTGGTCGGGCTTGAAGATGTCCGCTTCGATGAACCGGGTGTTCTCGTTCTCCTCCAGCAGCGCGCGCCCGTGCGCGAGGACCACCGGGTCGTTGTCCACGTACAGCACGCGGGCTTCAGGGATGATCCGCTGCACGACCTGGTGCGTGTTCTCCGCCGTGGGCAGGCCGGAGCCGCAGTCGAGGTACTGGGTGACCCTGCCCTGGGTGGCGAGGAAGCGGCAGGCGCGGATGAGGAAGTTGCGGTTGGCCCAGGCGAGGTCGTTGACCTCCGGAGCCACGGTCCGCACCTGGTCGAGCACCCTGCGGTCGATCTCGTAGTTGTTCGTGCCGTTCAGCGCGGCGTCGTACACCCGGGCAATGCTCGCTCGCGTGATATCGACCCCGACCGGGTGCGAACTGGGCGATTCGACGGCCTCGGTCATTTCTGGCGTCACCTCGGATGTGTCGGACGTCTCTTTGGCCTACTCACCGTAGACCTTCCGGGCTGTCAAGCGACCGCCAGGAGGAGGACAACCGGAGTGGGTGACAGATTCTTGATTCATTCCAGAAAATCGGGCAGACTCCGGGGCATGCCGACGACCACGGACTTCGAGCAGCTGCTGCGCGGAGTGCAGTTGCGGATCACGCGCCCCCGGGTGGCCGTGCTCTCCGCCGTGCACGCCAACGCGCACGCGGACACCGAATCCGTCATCGGCATGGTGCGCGCGGATCTCGGCGAGGTGTCCCACCAGGCCGTTTACGACGTGCTGCGCGCGCTGACCGACGCGGGGCTGCTGCGGCGCATCCAGCCGCCCGGTTCGGTCGCGCGGTACGAGGCCCGGGTAGGGGACAACCACCACCACGTCGTGTGCCGCTCGTGCGGCGCCATCGAGGACGTCGACTGCGCGGTCGGGGAAGCGCCTTGCCTGACCGCTTCCGATGCGCACGGTTACGTCATCGACGAGGCCGAGGTCGTCTACTGGGGCCGATGCCCCGCCTGTTCGACGGCAGCAAACTGATTCTGATTTCCGGAAGGATTCCCGTGTCTGACACCCCGAACGCCGAAGTCGGCGAGATGAATGAGGAGACCGCTGGCGGGTGCCCGGTCCACACGGGCCGCTTCGCGCACCCGACCGAGGGCGGCAGCAGCCGTGACTGGTGGCCGAACCAGCTCAACCTGAAGATCCTCCGGAAGCATCCCGCCGTGGCGGACCCGATGGACGACGGCTTCGACTACGCGAAGGAATTCCAGAGCCTCGACCTCGACGAGCTCGCCCGCGACGTCGACGCGGTGCTCACCGACTCCCAGGAATGGTGGCCCGCCGACTTCGGCAACTACGGCCCGCTGTTCATCCGGATGGCCTGGCACAGCGCCGGCACCTACCGGATCGACGACGGCCGCGGCGGAGCCGGCGCCGGGCAGCAGCGGTTCGCGCCGCTGAACAGCTGGCCGGACAACGGGAACCTCGACAAGGCGCGCCGCCTGCTGTGGCCGGTCAAGAAGAAGTACGGCAAGAAGATCTCGTGGGCCGACCTGATGATCTTCACCGGCAACCGCGCGCTCGAGACGATGGGCTTCAAGACCTTCGGCTTCGCCGGCGGCCGCGCCGACGTGTGGGAGCCGGACGAGGACGTGTACTGGGGCCCGGAGCGCACCTGGCTCGGCGACGAGCGGTACAAGGGCGACCGCGAGCTGGAGAACCCGCTGGCCGCGGTCCAGATGGGGCTCATCTACGTGAACCCGGAAGGCCCGAACGGCAACCCGGACCCGATCGCCGCGGCGCGCGACATCCGCGAAACGTTCGGCCGGATGGCGATGAACGACGAGGAGACCGTCGCGCTGATCGCGGGCGGGCACACCTTCGGCAAGACGCACGGCGCGGCCGACGCGGACGTGCACGTGGGCGCCGAGCCGGAAGGCGCCTCGATCGAGCAGATGGGCCTCGGCTGGAAGAACAGCTTCGGCAGCGGCAAGGGCCGGGACGCGATCACGAGCGGGCTGGAGGTCACCTGGACCCCCACTCCGACGAAGTGGAGCAACTGGTTCTTCCACAACCTCTTCACTTACGAGTGGGAGCTGACCAAGAGCCCGGCGGGCGCGCACCAGTGGAAGCCGAAGAACAACGCCGCCGCGAACACCGTGCCGGACCCGGAGACCGGTGACCTCAACCGGGCGCCGAGCATGCTGACCACCGACCTGGCGCTGCGCTTCGACCCGATCTACGAGCCGATCTCGCGCCGGTTCTACGAGAACCCGGACCAGTTCGCGGACGCCTTCGCCCGCGCCTGGTTCAAGCTCACCCACCGCGACATGGGCCCGGTCCAGCGCTACCTCGGCCCGCTCGTGCCGCAGGAAGAGCTGATCTGGCAGGACCCGGTCCCGGCCGTCGACCACGAGCTGGTCAACGACGCGGATGTCGCCGACCTCAAGGCGAAGGTCCTCGAGTCCGGCCTTTCGGTCGCGCAGCTGGTGTCCACCGCGTGGGCGTCGGCCTCGACCTACCGGCACAGCGACAAGCGCGGCGGCGCGAACGGCGCCCGCATCCGCCTCGAGCCGCAGCGCGGCTGGGAGGTCAACGAGCCGGACGAGCTGGCGCAGGTGCTGCGCACGCTCGAGGGCGTCCAGGAAGCGTTCAACAGCGCGCAGACCGGCGGCAAGAAGATCTCGCTCGCCGACCTGATCGTGCTGGCCGGCGCGGCGGGCGTGGAGAAGGCGGCGAAGGACGGCGGCGTCGAGCTCACCGTTCCGTTCACGCCGGGCCGCACCGACGCGACGCAGGAGCAGACCGACGCGGACTCGTTCGCGCCGCTCGAGCCGAAGTCCGACGGGTTCCGCAACTACCGCGGCAAGGCCAACGCGCTGCCGTCGGAGTACCTGCTGGTGGACAAGGCGAACCTGCTCAACCTGAGCGCGCCGGAGATGACCGTGCTGGTCGGCGGCCTGCGCGTGCTGGGCGCGAACTACCAGAACTCGGCGGCGGGCGTGCTGACCGACCGGCCGGGCGCGCTGACGAACGACTTCTTCGTCAACCTGCTCGACATGGGCACCGAGTGGAAGCCGGCCGACGGCGAGGGCCCGAACGCGGAGTCCTTCGAGGGCCGCGATCTCGCCACCGGCGAGGTCAAGTGGACCGGCACCCGCAACGACCTGGTGTTCGGCTCGAACTCCGAACTGCGCGCCGTCGCCGAGGTCTACGGCAGCGACGACGCCAAGGAGAAGTTCGTCCGCGACTTCGTCGCCGCGTGGCACAAGGTCATGAACAACGACCGGTACGACCTGGTCTGAGTTTCCTGATCAGCTGATCGGAAAGGGCTCCTTGCGGGAATTCCCGCAAGGAGCCCTTTTTTCGCATCACCCGGGTCGCGCGCTACGGGTCAGCTCTGGACGAGCTTGCCCATCGCGTTGACCTCGTCGACGTCGCCGGTGTTGAAGAACGACCACGGCACGGTCACGAAACCGCTGTCGCCCCAGCCGGATCCCCAGCTGTTCTCGATCTTCACGCCCTGGTCGTTGTAGGCCACGATGGTCACCTCGTGCCCGCCGACGACCGGGTCGCTGTTCGAATCGCCGGGCAGGTACGAGTAGTCGCTCGCGGTCGAGGAGTTCAGGTCCATGAAGCTCTGGTGCACGGTGAACCCGATCGCGACCGGCTCGCCCTGGGAAATGGCGTTCTCGATGTCGGACCGCGCCGCGTCGCCGCTCGTGGACAATTGCGTGTAGCCGGACAGCTTGTAGTGCGCGGCATTCGCTTTTTCGTTCTGGTCGGGCTGAGTCGTGTAGTCGAAATCGCCCTGCCAGTAGTCGGATTTGGTGTCGATGCCCTGCTGCTGTTCCATCGGCAGCGCGACGCTCGCCCAGGTGCCCTGGTCGTTGCCCTTGGCGATCTGGGAGTAAATGAACATCGGGGCCATCGGGCCGCCGCTGATGCCCTGCTCGTTCATCAGCACGCCGTAGCCGGTGTAGCCGGTGGCCCAGGTGACGCACGAGCCGACCTGGCCCTGGTCGCCGGGTGCGTTGGCGTACTGCGTGAGGTCGCCGCTGGAGGGCAGTTCGGCGGTGGTGCGCTGGTGCACGGGGAGCGCGGAGTTCGCGTGGGCGTGCATCCTGGACTGCGCGGCCTTGAGCCCGGCGACGTTCAGCCCGAGGCCGTGCTTCTGGTGCTGCGGGTGGTGCTGGGCGGCGGCCGCGGAGGCCGGGGTCGCGCCCATCGCCGCGGCCATGCCGGCGGCGGCGAGCAGGGAAACGAGTGCGGACGTTTTTCTGATCTGCATTCTCATACTCCTTGTGGGCATGCAGAAAAAGAAATTGGAAAGGGTGGGGAGGTGGATCCGACCACAGCAAAGGTAGATCGGCGGAAATTTTCCGGGAACCTACGAAAGGAGGGAACGTATCAACTGCGGTATTTGCGGGGGATCGATCAAGCGGACATTCCGCCCGTTACCGCCGCTATTCCGGCGTACGGGTCCATTATGGACTCGTGGGAAATCCTTGCCCCGGCAGTGGTTTGAACCATTCGGCGAGGGTTTCTCGTAGCGCGGGGAGACTCTGCCGCGATGGGAGAGAAGCACGCTGCGCGTCGCGTGCGAAAGCCGCCGCAGCGAACCGCCGGGCGATGCGGGTGCGCTGGTGCGGCGGGCTCCCGCGAAGTACGTGAGGGGAACCCGCTACGGAGAAACCTCAGTCCGGCAGCGGAGTCGTGCGCGCGCCGTTGAGGAGGGCGTCGATCGCCCATCGGGAACGCGTGTCCGCGTTGCCGGAGAACAGATTCCCGCTCGCCGCGGCGATGTTCGGATGCGTTTCCGGCGAGAGTCCGCGGACGGTTTCGGCGAGCATGTCGTGCTGCCGTTCCGCGTCCGGGCGGTCCTTGCGGGTGCTGTGCTCGACCGCGCTGGCGGTGGCGACGAGCAGCAGGAGGTCGACCGTCCACGCGGCGGGGCCGGACGGGACCCCGGCTTCGGCGAGCAGGCCGAGCACGGTGTCGACGACGGCGAGGTAGTTCGGTCCGTTCAACGGGGTCACGAGTGCGACGCGGGCGAGCCCGGGGTGCGCGTACAGGACGTCGCGGTAGGTGGACATGACTGTCCACAAGCGACTCCGCCAGTCTCCTTCGGCGGCGGCGGCGGCGGTGGTGGGGACTTCGCCGAGGAGTTCGTCGAGCACCGCGGCGTGGAGTTCGTCGGTGTCGCGGACGTAGACGTAGAGCGAGGCCGGACCGGTGTCCAGTTCCTTCGCGAGCCGCCGCATGGTGACGCGTTCGGCGCCTTCGCGGCGCACGACGTCGAGAGCGGCCGCGACGATGCCTTCGCGGCTCAGCGCGGGCTTGGCGGGACGTTCCCGGCGGTTGTAGCCACTCGCGGTCATCCGCCCATGGTAGGCGCACGCCGCTCGAACGGTCTGGACCTTGGCCGGTCTACTCGGCGAGCACGCTGTCCAGGGTGGGCTGGACGTCGGTCCGCAGGATCGCGCCTAGGTAGACGGCCGCGACCCGCTGCTGCTTGTCCACGATCAGTGAGATCGGCACCGCGCTTAGCGGGAGGCCGCGCAGCCGCAGGGCGACCCGGCCGGACGGGTCGAAGATCGACTCGTAGCTGAGCCCGAGGTCCTTGACGAAGTCGGCGGCGTACTTCGGGTTGTCGCGGACGTTGAGGCCGAGCACCCGGATCCCGCGGGCGCGGCCGGAGTCGGCGATGGTCTGCAGAGTGCGCGCTTCGGCACGGCACGGCCCGCACCAGGCGCCCCAGAGGTTGAGCAGGACGACTTTGCCGGAGTAATCGGCCAGCGACAGGTCCTTGCCGGGTTCGCGCAGGCTCTGGCCTTTGAGGTCCGCTACCTTTTTGCGCTGCTCCACGGGATAGTGGATGGTCGTCTGCCCGCCCGGCGAGACGAATTCGAACGTGTCCGACTGGCTGACCGCGTCCTTCCCGGTCGCGCACGCGCTGAGGGGCAGCAGTGCCAGCAGAAACAGGCGACGGGCGAGGCGCACACGGCATGGTATCGCTGATACCGCGGGCGGCCTCCGCCCCGGTTTTCTAGGCTGGACCTCGTGTGGGAGAGAGCGCGGGACCGGTTGCGGAGCAGGCTGGCCGACGGCTTGGCCCGGTCCGGGCTCACGCTGCCCTGGTGGGTGCCGATGGGGACGACCGCCTTCACGGTGATCGGGCTGATCGTCGCGGTCGGGCAGCGGGCCGGGTCCGCGCTTCCGGTCGCGATCGGCGGGTTTCTGCTGGCCACGGCGTCGACGCTGCTGTGGGTGTGCACCGGGCGGCTCGCGCCGTCGTGGGTGAAGGCGCTCGGGATGCTCGCCGGGATCGGGCTGCTGCTGACGCATCCGGTGGTGCCGGACTTCGCGCCGATGCCGTTGATCGTGCTCACCGGCGAACTGGGGTCCATCGCTTCGGCGCGGGTCGCGTTCGCGGCGACCGGCGGGGCGATCGCGGTGCTCGGGGCGGCCGCGCTGACCGTCGGGCTGGTCGGGTTCCCGGTGTACATGCTCGCGGTGGTGGTCGGGATGGCTGCCGGGTTCATGCTGCGCTGGTACGTGCGTGCGCTGGACGCCGAGCGAGGCAAGCAGGAAGCCGTGCGCGAACAGGCGATGCTCGGCGAGCGGCAGCGGATCGCGCGCGAGGTGCACGACGTCGTCGCGCATTCGCTGAGCATCACGTTGCTGCACGTCACGGGCGCGCGGCACGGGCTGCGCACGGATCGCGACATCGACGAAGCCGTCGCGGCGCTCACCGAGGCGGAGCGGATCGGGCGGGCGGCGATGGCCGATATCCGGCGCACGGTTGGATTGCTCGCGCAGGAGTCGGCGGGGACGCGGCCGTTGCCCGGTGCGGGCGACATCGCGGACCTGGTGGCCGAAACGTGCGCGGCCGGACTGGTCGCGGACTACGAACTGAGGGGCGACGTGACCGCGGTCGACAGCACGGTGGGGCTGGGGCTCTACCGGATCGTCCAGGAGTCGCTGGCGAACGTCGTCAAACACGCACCGGGGGAGAAGGCGTTGGTACGGCTGGAGATTGACGCGACGGACGCGCGGCTGACAGTCCGCAATGGACACAACGGCGCGGCGCGCAACGAGGGTGGTTCGGGGTTGGCGGGCATGACGGCGCGAGCGGATCAGCTCGGTGCGCGGCTGGCAGCCGGACCCGAGGGCGGCGAGTGGGTAGTCGACGTGGCGGTGCCGTTGGCGCGCGGGGCCGCGTCGTGACCGCTGCCGCCGGGGAAATGCGGGTCTTGCTCGTCGACGATCAGGAGCTGGTGCGGTCCGGGTTGCGGTTGATCCTGCGTCGCCGCGACGGGTTCGTGGTGGTTGGCGAGTGCTCGGACGGCGACGAGGTCCCGGCCGCGCTCGAAGCGGCCGGCGGGGTCGACGTCGTGGTGATGGACCTGCGGATGAAGCGCGTCGACGGCATCGAGGCGACGCGACAGCTGCGCGCGTCCGGCCCGCGCCCGCCGGTGCTCGCGCTGACCACGTTCGATGACGACGAGCTGCTCGCCGGGGTGCTGCGCGCGGGTGCGGTCGGATACGTGCTGAAGGATTCCTCCGCGGAGGACCTGATCCGCGCGGTGCGAGCGGTCGCGATGGGCGAGGCGTGGCTCGATCCGGCAGTCACCGGACGCGTGCTCACGACCTACCGAGAGGCGGCGGTGGATCGCCCGGCGATGCCGTCCGGGTTGTTGACGCCGCGCGAACTGGATGTCCTGACCGCGGTGGCGCGGGGTTTGACGGACGCGGAAATCGCCGGAACGCTGGGGATTTCCGCGAGCACGGTCGAGGCGCATTTCGAGCGGCTGTGCGCGAAACTCCGCCTCCGCGACCGGGCGGCGGCCATCGTCTACGCCTTCGACCACGGCCTGGTCACCCCCGGTGCCGCCCCCGCCCCGGTCGACCCGGATTCGTTGCGGTTCAGCGTGCTCGGCCCGTTGCAGGCTTGGCGGGGACCGAACCTGCTGGACCTGGGCCCGGTGCGGCAACAAGCGCTGCTCGCGGCGCTGGTCCTGCGCCCGGGCGAGACGGTCAGCCCCGGGGAGTTGCTCGACGGCGTCTGGGGTTTGGAGCCGCCCGGCACCGGTGGCCGGGTGGTTCCGGTTTACGTGCACCGCCTGCGGAAATGCCTGCGCGGGGCTGGCGAGCGGACGGAAGACTCGGTCATCGGCAGCGATCGCGGCGGATACCGCTTCGCCGGGGAGCGAGCGCAGCTGGACGTCACCGAGTTGACCGACCGGATCTCGGAAGCCGCGACCGCCACCCGCGGCGGCGACCCGGCAGCTGCGGTCGACGCGTACGACGGTGCGCTGGCCCTGTTCCACGGCGAGCCCTTGGCGGGATTGCCCGGCCCGTTCGTCGAGGGGGAACGCGTGCGCCTGACCGAGCGGCGGCTGACGTTGGTGCAGGAGAAAGCCGTGCTGCAGCTGAAGCTCGGGCGAACCGACGACGTCGTGCACGAGCTGTCGGCGTTGCTGGCGGTGCATCCGCACCGGGAACCGCTGGCGGTGTTGCTGATGCGGGCGCTCCACGGCGGCGGCCGCCGGGCGGACGCGCTGGCGGTGCACCGGCGGGTGCGGGAACGGCTGCGGGCGGACCTGGGTGTCGAACCGGGGGCGGAGCTGGACCGGGAGTTGCGGGTGGTGCTCAGCTCGGATCGGGGTCCCTCGTGAGTGCGCACGGGACCCTGCACCATGTCGAGTTGTGGGTGCCGGACCTGGCCCGCGCGGTCGCTTCGCTGGGATGGCTGCTGGAAGAGCTGGGATATCAGCGGTTCCAGGACTGGGATGCCGGACGCAGCTGGCGGCTCGGGCCGACGTACCTCGTGGTCGAGCAATCCCCGGCGCTGACCGCGGACCGGCACGACCGTTGCCGGCCGGGCCTGAACCACCTGGCTTTTCACGTCAAGGACGCGGCGACGGTCGAGCGGTTGGCCGCCGACGCCGCCCGGCACGGGTGGCAGCTGATGTTTCCGGAAAAACATCCCCATGCGGGCGGCGCGGAGCACTACGCCGCGTACCTGCAGAACGACGACGGTTTCGAGGTCGAACTCGTCAGCTCTGCTGCGCGGTGCTGACCGGAGTGCGCGGGCGGCTTTGGCTCGGGTACTGCGAATCCGCCGAGTCCGAGTCCGAAGAATCCGCGTACTGCGAAGAAGCCGGATAACGCGACGAAGCCTGCGAAGAAGAATCCGAAGAGCTGGAGTCCTCCCCGGAACTGCTCTTCGACGCCTCGCTGAGCTTCGTCATCAGCTGCGTCGCGGCTTCCAGCCCCTGCGTCACCGAAGTGATCAGCTGCAGCAGATTGTCCGAGTCCGACAGCAAAACCCCGAGCTTCTGCGCGATCTGCCCGCCGTACTGCGTCGCGATCGCCACCGCCTGCGGGATCGCCGCCGCGATGCTCGCGCCGAAGGTCGCCTGCGCGGCGGCGAACGCCTGCGTCATCAGCTGGATAATCTGCCCGACAGCCTCCGAAATGAGCCCGCCGACCTCCTGCTGCGCCTTCGCGACGACCTTCCCCGCTCCGGTGGCCGCCTTGGCCATCGCGATACCGGCCTGACCGACAGCCTCGACGCAGTCCGCGTGCTGGGAGCTGTTGTCGCGGTAGCTCGAAGCCGAAGAACCGCTCCACTCCGACGTCTCCGGACCCGCCGACTGCCGGTAGTCGTCCGCGACGGACGACACCTGCTGGCCGCCGCCCTCCATGCCCTGCGAGTGCGACGACACCGAATCCGGGTTGCCCTGCAGCTGTTTCAGCGGTTCTTCCAGGAACCGCACCAGTTCGGTGATCATCCCGAACCCGGCGGAGGTCAACGCGGCGAGCGGGTCCTGCGACGCGCCGAGCAGGTCGAGCGCGGTGGTCGCGCCGCCGAGGCCGGCGGACACCCAGTCGTGGTTCTCGACCGCCTTCGTGGTGGTCTTCAGGTCTGCCAGCAGCTGGCCGGAGTCGGTCACGGCAGGTCCTTCCCGGGCAGCGAGGACGCGTTGCCCTGGTCGCGGCGCTCGTAGCTTTCCGCGGCCTGGGTGAGGTTCGCGCTCACTTTGTCCACAGTGGACGAAGCGTGCGAGACGGCGTCGTTGGTTTTGCCGACCGCTGCTTGCAGGCCGGCGGTGAGGAACTGCACGAAGACGCCGAGCGCCTGGTCGCCGAGTCCGGACGGGGCGCTGCGGGCGACATTGCCGAGCCGGTCGGCCAGGTCGCCGACGGTGGCCGCGTGCCGGCGCAGTTGCGCGGGGTCGACCTCGAAGCCGGCGGTCACGAGATGATCCCCGGGTTCGCGAAGTAGTCGTCCTCGCGCGGCGCGGCGGGGGCGGCCTCGACCGGCAGGTTGTCACGGACGAGCTGGAGTGCCGGGCCGTCGCCGACGTAGTCGGTCATGATGTCCACGACCTGCGCGCCGGCCTGTCGGTGCGCGTCGTGGACGGTGGCGAGGATGAGCCGGGCGAGCGCGTCGGCTTCCAGCGCGCGGGCGGCGGGGCTCAGCCGCAGGTCGGTCAGCGCGCCGCTCGGGCCCACCTCGACCTCGACCTCGCCGCGCGGGGACGCGGCCCGGCCGCCGACGCGGCTGAGGCTCGCGCTCGCGGCCTCGGCGTTCGCCTGCATCCGGGACAGGTTTTTCTGGTAGTCGGCGAGCCAGGCCGCCGAGTCTTGGATCGGCACGGAAGGTCCTCCGGTCGTTTTCGGTGCGGTCATCACGGCCGCCGCGCGGCGGTGGCCATCTCGCCGAGGGCGAAGCGCAGGTCGGCCGGGCGCAGCGAGTTCACGCTGAGCCAGCCGCCCCGTGCGGGGTTGATCCGGACGCGGCCGCGCGGTCCGTCCATCCAGGACAGTTCGCGGCCTGCCCTGGTGCGCCCGTCGCGGGTCGCGCCGAGCTGGCCGCGGCCGGTCAGCGGGACGACCAGGCCGACGAGGCTGTCCAGCGCCGCCGGGTCTCCGCCGCTGTCGTGGACGAGGTCGCGCAGCCGGTGTGCGCGCGAGGCGTCGTCCTCGTCGTCGGTGAGCGCCATCGCCTCCTTGACCGCGTGCGCGGGCAGCGTGACCGGCATCGTGCGGGCCGCCTCGACCTGCGGAATCTCCGCGAGCACGGCGTCCACCAGCGCGGTCTCGTCCACCCGGCGCACCGACAGCGTGTCGGCCTCGAGCCGTTGCCGGCAGATCAGCGCGGAGGACCGGTAGACGAGTGCGGTGACGGCGGTCGCCCCCTCGGCGTCCGCCACCACCAAATCGACGATGCCGCGGCGTTCGCGCAGTGCGGTCACGGCTTCCGCGGCGAGGCCGTCCGGCCCGGATTCGTCCGCGAGACCGCGCGCTTGCAGCGCCTGCCCGGCGGTGGCGAACAGGATCTCCCGTTCGCCCTCGATCCGGCCGTAAGACGGCACCTGCAACGGAAACGGCCAGCTCGCCCCGGCGTGCACGGCCAGCAGGTCGGCCTCGACGAGTCCGATGTGGACGGTCTCGTCGCCGGCGCGCGGCAGCACGGCGGTCATTCGGCTTGCCGTTCGAGTCGCTGGAAGGCTTCCTGCACCCCGGATTCGTGCTCTTGATAGCGCCGGATGCCCGCCTGCAGCGCCTCGTGGAATCCGGTCAGCTCGGTGTCCGCCGCGCCCAGTTCGCCGGTGAGCCCGGCGTGCCCGGCGGCCTCGCGCAGCCGCTGCGCCAGGTGCAGGGCGGGCGGCGCGGTGCCGAGCTGCGGGAGCCGGTCGGCGAGCCGTCCCGCCGAACCGACGAGTTCCCCGGTCTGCTCGCCGAGCCTGCCCAGCGCGGCGACCTGCCGGTCCAGCGCGTTCGGGGCGACCTCGTGGCCGGTCATCGGAAACTCCTGTCTTTTTCGGCCGTCACAGCCCGATCACCGGGCTGATGGTCTTGTCTTCGGGGTGCAGGAGCGGCTGGTCGAGGACCGGCATCTTGTTCTTGTGCTCCTCTTCCTCCTCCTGCGCGGCTCCCGCGCCGCGGCCGGGCATCATCCCGTTGCCGCTGGCCGCGCGGGCGGCGGCCATCTCCGCCATCGCGGCGTTGCGGGCGAGCAGCACGCCCTCCATGCCGAGCGCGGAGCGGATCCCGGCGGCCATGCCCGATTCGACCGGGGCCGCGGTGGTCAGCGCGCCCCACGGCATGCCGCTGCCCGCGCCGGTCCCGGCCCCGCCGAGCGGACCGGCGTAGCTCGACGCACTGGTCGACTCGTCCGCGCCGTAGGAATTCGCGGTCGTCGCCCCGGCGGGCGGCGGATTGATCGCGTGCGAGCTCTTGTGCAGGCTGGCTTCGTAGCGCTGCATCACGTGCACCGCTTCGGCTTTCTGTTCGGCGGCCGCGACATTCGCGGCGAACATGCTGGCCCCGCCGCCCGCGACCGCGCCGATCGCCGCGCCCATCAACGCACCCGGACCGGCCCCGATCCCGCCCGCTCCGGCGCCGAGGATCCCGCCGATGACCGCGCCCGCACCCGCTCCGGCCGCCGCGGCGGCGACCACGCCCCCAGTCGGGTCGCCCGGCGGTTTCGGCATCGTGTTGCGCGCGACGGCGAGCGAATCGCCCGCGTTCTGGGCCGCGCCGCTGACGGTCCCGGCGCGGTCGCCGATCCCGGACGCGCGCTCGCCGAGCGAACCCAGCCGTCCGGAAGCGCGTTCGGCGGCCTGTCCGCTCCAGTTCTCGTGCAGCGTCCCCTGCTGCGACTTGAGCGAATCGGCGTGCGACCGCATTTCCGAACCGTGCCGCTGCCATTCGGCGGCGACCGTGCTGACGTCGCCGACGTCGGCCTTGTCCCACAGCATCTGGTACAGCTGCTGGTGCGTGTAGGCGTTCCAGTTGGTGCTGCCGGGCGGGATCGGGGCCCCGAAGTAGCCCTCCCACACGTTGCGCAGCGCGGACACGACCGGTTTGGCCAGGTCGCCGACCGGTCCTGCCTTGTCGAGTCCCGCGAGCGCCGAGTCCGCCAGGTTCTCCACCCCGGCCGACGCGGCGTCGACCACTGATCCGGATTCGCCGGTCATACCCCCACCTTCGCCTCTGCCCGGCAGGCTGTCGCCAGGCACTCGCGCACGGTAAGGGGCGGCGATGAAATCACGATGAAAGCTGTGATCACCGGGGCGGGACGAGGTCTCCGCTCTCGATCCTGGCGGCGGTGCGGGCGAGCCACGCGGCGTCGTGCCGGAGCCGCGAAACCAGGAAATGCGCCTCGATCATCTGCATTTCCGGCAAATCGGCGTTGTCGAGCGTCGCGGACAGCTCGTGCTGCTGGTCGCGGACCCGCTCCGCCCGGTCGCGCAGCAGGGTCACCGCGCGGGCGGGCGGCAGTGCGCCGAGGTAGGCCAGCGCGATCAGGAACCGGGAATCGAGGTTCGGGTCGGCGTCGCGCAGTTGCCGTTCGATCCGCTCGCGGAAGTCGGCGAGGCCCGCCTCGGTCAGCCGCACCGGCTGCGGATCGCCGTCGCCGTCCGGTTCGACGAGCCCGTTCCGGGTCAGCGTGCCGACCAGCGTGTACACGGTCGACGTCTTCGGGTTCAGGAACGGATAGCGGGTGCGCAGCTCGCGCAGGAGCGCGTACTGGTGGCGCGGGGTTTCCACGAGCAAGCCCAGCATCGGCAGCACGAGCGGGTTGTCGAGAGCGTTCGTCGGCACCGGACCAGGGTAGCGCACGTTAGTCGTATACGAGTACATTGCTCGTATACGACTTCTGGAGGAGATGCTCGTGATCGTCTTTGGCGTGTGGCCCGGCGTGGTCAGCACGGATCTGGTGCGGCTGGAAACCTTCATCGACGCGCCGCCGGAGGACGTCGAACGGACCGCGGAAGCGCTGCGGGACCTCGCGAAGGGCGCGGAACGGTTCTACGTGCGGTGCTACCGCAGTTACCGGGGCCCGCACGCGCCGACGCCGCCGAACCCGGTGCCGTATCTCGGCGACGGGCGGGTAGTCGACTACGTGCTCGGCTACAGCAGCCCGGAG
Organism: Amycolatopsis sp. VC5-11; assembly: GCF_037034185.1. NCBI lineage: Bacteria > Bacillati > Actinomycetota > Actinomycetes > Pseudonocardiales > Pseudonocardiaceae > Amycolatopsis > Amycolatopsis sp. VC5-11. Next base: position 155,795 of record NZ_JBAGKF010000004.1, read on the forward strand.
GCCGATCCGGACGGGTTCGCCGACGCGGTGCGCGCCGCGGTTCGCGAGGTCGCCGAGTTGGGCGGCGGGAAACTGCAGGTCTGCGAGGAGGTCAACGTGGCCGCGCCGCTGGACGGCGGCAGTCCTGGTTGCTACGAAGCGCTCGGCGCCGGGCTCGCGGCGGCGCTGGACGAGCGGACGCGGCTCGGGGCCGACGTGGCGATCGGGTTCAACGCCGCGGTCGCGCTCCCCGGCGATCCGTTCTGGGCCGCGGTGCAGTCGGCAGTGGCTCCCGAGGTGCTGGCTCGGGTCGATTTCCTTGGCCTGGACTTCTTCCCGGACGTTTTCCGTCCCGTGCCAGCCGACGCGTTGGCCGGTGCGGTGACCCACGTCGTGCGTTCGTTTCGGGAATCCGCGTCGGCGATCGGGATCCCGGCGAGCGTGCCGATTCATATCACCGAAACCGGATGGCCGACCGGGCCGGAGAATTCGGAGGAACAGCAGGTTCGGGTGATGGAATCCGTGGCACGCACGGTACTCGGGTTGGCTGCCGAGATCGGGGTGGATACCTACGAGATTTTCGGGCTGCGGGACGGATTGTCGAGCGGTCCGCGGGAAAACCGGTTCGGGCTGCTGCGCGACGACTATTCCGCGAAACCGGTGTACGAGACGGTGAAGCGGCTGATTGCCGAGCATTCTTCCTGACTCGCGGATGTGCGAAAGGTGGACATTCCGCCGCGCGCAGGACCCCGTTAGTGCCATCTGGCCCCTGGTCACGGGTAAGGCGAGGCCCGATTCTGGATCGGTCAGAGATCACCAGTGCCTTCAGGGAGATACCGTGCGCAGAAAGAAGTTGGTGGCAGGCGCGTTGGGTGCCTGCGCACTGGTCATGGGCGTGGCGCCAGCGGCCAGCGGCTACGTCGGCGAGCAGTTGCCGGACACCGCCCGGCAGCCGGCCGGTGCGGCTTATCGCGACGGCGATTCCGCCTCCGCCACGCTGAAGGACGCCAACGGCAATGAGGTCGGCTCCGCGTGGTTCACCGCCGACAACCGTTCGCACGCCGTCTGGGCCGAGGTGTACCTCACCGGTCATTTCACGCCCGGTTTCCATGGCATGCACGTTCACGAAAAGGGAAACTGCACCGTCGGCGACCCGAAGAACCCGTTCACCGCCGCCGGCGGCCACCTGATGCCGATGGACCACCACACCGGACTGCCGATCGGGCAGCTGCCGTCGGTCCAGGTGCGGTCGAACGGCCGCGGGTACCTCAAGTTCGTGCTGGACACTTTTACTCTGGACCAGCTGTTCGGTCCTGACGGGACCTCGATCATCGTGCACTCGAAGTCCGACAATTTCGCAAACATTCCCGCCGACCGCTACAGCGTCCGGGGCGACCCGAACGCACCCGTGCCGGACGAGAAAACCAAGGCGACCGGCGACGCGGGCACTCGGTTCGCCTGCGGGGTGATCACCCGGGACCAGAACTGATTCCGTCCTTTGTGGACTCAAACCCGGGATGGTCCGTGAAGGGCTCCTTGCGGGAATCTGATTCCGGCAAGGAGCCCTTCACGGACCGGCAGCCGGGGTCGGGGAGGCGGCGGCTACTACGATCGGGGCATGTCTAGTCAGCCGGTCACGCTCTCGCGGCCCGTGCGGTTCTTCAGTTTCGCGTCCGCGGCGAGTCTGCGCTGGACCGGCTTCGGCGGGGTGTTGCTGCTGGCCGTCGCGGTGTACGCCGGGGCCGCCGGGATGTCCGGGGTCCTGCCGTTCGCGGGCGGGATCGCCGGTGTCGGGCTGGTGGTGCTCGCGTGGGCGCTGCTGGGCGGGCGCGTCCTTGCCTCGGACCTCCCCGACGCGGGCTGGCTGAAGCGGACGCTCGCGTTGTGGTGCGGGCCGTTGCTCGTCGTGCCGCCGCTGTTCAGCGGGGACGTCTTCAGCTACCTCGCGCAGGGTGCGGTGGCTGCGCACGGGTTCGACCTCAACGTCGTCGGGCCGCAGCAAGCGCTGGGCTCGGCGTCGGACATCGTCGGGCGGGTCAGCGTTTACTGGCGCGAGACGCCGTCGCCGTACGGGCCGCTGTTCGGCGTGGTCGAGCGGGTCATCGCGCAGGTGTCCGGCGGGAATCCGATCGTCGGGGTCGCACTGCACCGGCTGATCGAGGTGGCCGGGCTCGTGCTGATCGCGTGGGCGGTGCCGCGGCTGGCGGCCGCGGCGGGGGCGTCGCCGCGGGTCGCGTTGTGGCTGGGCGTGCTGAACCCGCTGGTTCTGTGGCACGTGGTCGCCGGGACGCACAACGACTCGCTGATGCTCGGCCTGATGGTCGCGGGCGTGGCGATCGCGCTGAACGCGCTGGGCGACCGGATTCGCTGGTGGCCGCTCGCGGGTGGGGTGCTGCTCATCGCGCTCGGCGCGGAGGTGAAGGTGCCCGCGCTGGTCGCGCTGGCCGCGGTCGGCACGGCGATTGCCCGGCGGCGCGGGCGGATCGGCGAGTTCCTGCTCGCCGGCGCGGCGATGGTCGTCGTCTTCGCGGCGGTAGCGGCGGCGGTTTCGCTGGCGTCGGGGATCGGGTTCAGCTGGGTGTCCGCGCTGACGACCTCGGGGGAGGTCAATAGCTGGATGGCGCCGACGAACTGGTTCGGCTTCCTCGTCGGTGGCATCGGTTCGCTGTTCGGCGCGCACATCACGCAGACGATGATCGGGGTCGGCAAGATCATCGGGTACGTGCTCACCGCGGCCGCGATCGTCGTGGTGCTGCAGCGGCAGTGGACCGGCCGGATCGACGCGGTCCGCTCGCTGGGGCTGATGCTGAGCGCGGTCGTGGTCTTCGGGCCAGTGGTCCAGCCGTGGTATCTGCTGTGGGCGGTGATTCCGCTGGCCGCGTCGCTGCCCGCCGGACGCGTGCGGTCGGTGGTGATCACGCTCGTCGCGGTGTTTTCCGTCGTGCTTCCGCCGGTGGGCGGCAACTTCAGCGGGCGCGTCGGCTTGCTGGTGCTCGCGTACGTGATCGGGCTCGCGGTGGTGGTCGCGGCGTTCTTCGCGCTGCGTAAAAGCTCCACAGTGGACTAGCGCTCGCGCGGCCGGATAGGTTGCGATGATGGACATCGAGGTGCTCGTGTTCGACGTGCTCGGCACGCTCGTCGACGAACCGGCCGGAATCCGCGCAGGGATCCGGAAATTCGCTCCGTCGCTCGCCGCCGCGGAAGTCGAAGAGCTGCTTCTGGTGTGGCAGAAGCACGTCGAGCAGGAGCAGGGCCGCATTGTCGCCGGGGAACGGCCGTACGTCGCGAGCGATGTCATCGACCGGGAAGCCGCGCAGGCCGTCGCCGACGCGGTCGGTACCGGCGATGTCGCCGAGTTGGCGCTCGCGGCCCGGCGACTGCCGCCGTGGCCCGACACGGTAGAAGGCCTCGGCCGCCTTGCCGAACGATTCCCGCTGGTCGGTCTGTCCAACGCGAGCCGGACCGTGCTGCTCGACCTGTGCGCGAACGCCGGATTGCGGTGGCACACCGTGTTGTCCGCCGAGAACGCCCGCACCTACAAGCCCGCCCCGGACGTCTACCGCCTGGCCATCGACGTCGCCGGACGTGCACCCGAGCGGCTGCTGATGGTCGCGGCACACGCGTGGGATTTGCGCGGGGCTCAGGAAGCCGGGTTCCGCACCGCGTACGTCGGCCGTCCGGTCGGCGATCCGCCGGGTCCCGCCGATCGGTTCGACCTCCACGCCGACGGGCTCGCGGACCTCGCCGAGCAGCTCGAACACGGTCGCGACTGAACCCAGGACCAGGCATGATCTCGGCGTGACCGATCTCAGCGACTTCGAACAACGGCTCGTCGAAGCGGCCCGCGAAGGCGAACTGCTCGGCGCCGCCCAGATCGACGTCGCGGACCTCGCCGAAACCGAAAGCCCGGACCACGTCGTGCGCGCGCAGGTTCTTCGCGACCTGCTGCTCGGCAGGCACGGCGACCTCGACCCGCGCGGGATCATGCTCGCCAGGGCCCGGATCACCGGTCTTCTCAACCTCGACGGCGTCTCCGCGGCCGCCGGGCTGATGCTGCTGACCTGCGTTTTCGACCAGCTTGTGCTCGCGCGCCAGGCAAGGCTGCCGCACCTGTACCTGATCGGCGGGCGGATGCCGGGCCTGCACGCGTCCCGGGTGCGGATCGAGGGAGACCTGCACCTGTCCGACGGCGTGCGGATCACCGGGGACAGCCCGGACGGGGCGATCCGGCTGATCGGCGCGCACCTCGGCGGGAGCCTGCTGTGCCGGGACGCGGAAATCACGAACCCGGCCGGGCTCGCGCTGGAGGCGAGTTCGGCGGAGCTGGGGAGCGGGCTGTACCTGCACCGGGGAACGCGGATCACCGGCTCGTCGGCCGACGGCGCGATCCACCTCAACGGCGCGTGCATCGGCGGTCCGCTGGAGTGTCAGAGCATCAAGGTTTCCAACGACCTCGGGCCGGCGATCGAGGCGGACACCCTGACGGTCGGTCGCAGCATGCTGATCCGCGATTCGGAGCTGACCGGCAAAGGCGAGATCGGCGCGGTGCGGTTGCAGGGCGCGCAGATCGGCGGGCAACTCGAGTTTTCCGCGACCACGCGCGTCACGTCGCCGGAAGGACGGCTGCTCGGGCTCTCCGACGCGAAGGCGACCACGGTGTTCATGCCGGACAAACTCGTGTGCCCCGACGGCAGCACGAGCGCCGAGTGCGACCACCCCGAACTGGCGTGGCTGGACGGGTTCACCTACGCCGCCATCGATCCGTCGTTCGGCTGGCGGCGATGGCTGCACCTGCTTCGCTGCCACACCGAGTACTACGACGCCACCGGTTACCAGAAGCTGGCGGCCGTCGAACGAACCGCGGGCCACGACGGCAACGCGCGCACCATCCTGATCGCGCAGCAGGACGACCTGCGCCGCCGTTCGCCGGAAGCGCTCGGTGGACGGATGTCGCGGCTGTTCCACTGGATCTGGGGCACGCTGGCCGGATACGGCTACCGAGCCCGGCGGACCGCGGCGGCGTTGCTGCTCGCCCTCGTCGCGGCCGGAGCGCTCGGATTGTGGGCCGGGGCAACGGAAACCCAGCCCGGACACCACGCGGCGCAACGAGTCGCGACCGGTGCGGCGTGCTCCCCGGTCGAGCTGATCGGTCTGGGACTCGACCGAGGCTTGCCGATCGCGCCGACCGGCTTGCGGAGCCGCTGCGACCTCGACACGGCGAGTGTCGCCGGGCAGGTGTTCACCGCGGCGATCTGGGGAGTGCAGATCGCGGTGTGGGGACTCGCGACGCTGGCGCTGGCCGGATACACGAACCTGGTGCGCAAAACCGCCTGACCTGCCGCGCTGCTCACAGCAGATCTGCCGTCGGCAGAGAAGGCGGACGCGACGGGTTCCGCGGCGGCAGAGTCGGGGCATGACCAACGAATCGACTCCGCCGATGTTCGACCAGCGGCTCCGGGAACGGTTCCTGAGCCAGCGGGTCCTCGTACTGGACGGCGTGCTCGACGACGACAACGGGACGGTCCTCGCGACCCAGATGCTGTCGCTGGCCGGCGAAGACCCGGTCAAGGACATCGCGCTGTGGATCCACTCGCCCGGCGGATCGGTCCCGTCGATGCTCGCGATCCGCGACGTGATGCGGCTGGTGCCGTGCGACGTTTCGACGCTCGCCCTCGGATTGGCGTGCAGCGCCGGGCAGTTCCTGCTGTCGGCGGGCACTCCCGGGAAGCGATTCGCCCTGCCGCACGCCCGCATCCTGATGCACCAGGGCTCGGCGGGAATCGGCGGCTCGGCCGTGGAGGTCGAGGTACAGGCCGACGACCTGCGCTACACCCGGGACACCGTGCTGGGCCTCACCGCGCAGGACACCGGTCAGCCGTTCGACCGCATTTTCGCCGATTCCCTGCACGACCGGTGGTACACCGCCGCCGAGGCGCAGGACTACGGCTTCATCGACCAGATCGTCGACCGCCTGGAGCAGGTCGTGCCGGTGCGCACGCACGCGATGGGCTTGGGGGTACGCGCATGAGCACCTACACCATCCCGAACGTCGTGACCCGCAGTCCGGGCGGCGAGCGGATCATGGACGTCTACTCGCACCTGCTGTCCGAACGGATCGTGTACCTGGGCACGGCGATCGACTCGGGCGTCGCGAACGCGCTGATCGCGCAGCTGCTGTTCCTGGAGTCGGACAACCCGGAGCAGGAGATCAACCTGTACATCAACTCCGAGGGCGGCGACCCGGCCGCGATGCTGGCGCTGTACGACACGATGCGCTTCATCAAGGCCCCGGTGGCGACGACCTGCGTCGGCCAGGCGGTGGCGACGGGCGCGGTGCTGCTGGCCGCCGGCGCTGCCGGCCGCCGATCGGTGCTTCCGCACGCGCGGGTGGTGCTGCATCAGCCCGCCGCACAGGGCCGCGGGACGATCCCGGACCTGATCCTGCAAGCCGACGAGGTGATCCGGGTCCGGACCCAGCTGGAGGAGATCACGTCCCGGCACACCGGCCACGACGTCGCGGAACTCCGGCACGACACCGACCGCGACCGGGTGTTCGACGCGGCCGGGGCGGTGGAGTACGGGCTCGCGGACCAGGTGATCGAAGCACGCCCGTGAGGCGAGGACGCAGGCCGGTTCTGGGGCTCCGGCCTGCGGCTTCGCGTCCCGGTTCGGTGGGCCGCGGGTGGTTCCGCGGGCTGCCAACAGCGCTGGTGCGAGCTGCGGCTCGACCGCATCGATCTGCCGGTTGTGCGCGGTGATTTCACAGCCTGGCGCCGGTGGTTCGAGAAATTCCGCGGCCCGGTTCAGGCCGCCATCAGCACCGGACCGGCCGGACGTCGCGCCGGTCGCGGTCCGACCACGCTGATCCGCCGCATGTCCCCGGCGATCCCGCTCAGCAGACCGGCCAGGTTGACCCCGAGCGCCCCGGTCACCGCGGCGATCATCTCGCTCGACGGTTCCTTCCGCCCGCGCTCGATCTCGGACAGGTACTGCGGCGAGATCCCGGCCCGCTCGGCGACGTCGACGAGCCGCTCGCCCTGGTTCTCCCGGGCGGCGCGGAGACTGCGGCCGAGCACCTCGCGCCACAGGGGTTCCGCCTCGTCGTCCCGGGCGGGGGCGCGGCGCTGGTGGAAAGGAAGGATGTCCGCCATAGGCCCAGCCTGGCATCCGCCGGGCCCTCGGCGACAGCGGTTCCGCTCAGGGCAGAACGTCACCCCGCGACTTGGTTGCCGAGCATGATCACACCGAGCACCAGCGCGATCGCCGACACGCCGATGCCCACCCCCGACACCGGCTTCCCCGTACGCCGTCCGACGACGCCCACGAGTCCGAAGGCCAATCCGGCCAGTCCGAACGGAAGCGCGAGGTACGCCCGGATGCCGGTCAGGTCGATCGGCAGCAGCGGGACCACGCAGCCCAGCACGCCCAGCACCAGCGACAACACCCCCAGCCAGACACCGTTCGCCGGAGCGGGCAGCGGATAGGGGACGTAGCCCGGGTACTGCTGGGCATTCGGCTGAACCGGCCACGGCTGCCCGGGTCCGGCCGGCGGCATTCCCTGCGGACGGGGTTCGTCAGTCACCGGAAGCTCCTCACCGTGCGAAAGAAACGTTGCCACACCTTAGAGCGCGGACGTGCTCGGTAGGGTGCCGGAGGAAGCACCCGGCGACCGACGAGGTGACGCATGGACCGGCGCGAACTGATCGACCAGGCTCTCCGCGGCGTCGAGGCCTGGGAGCGCAAATGGGGTCCGTTCACCCCATCCCCGGCCAGCGAGCCGGACGTCGACCTCCCCGCGCTGCTCGAGACCTACGCCGCCCGGATGGACGCGTCGTTCCCCTTCTTCCACCCCCGCTACGCGGGCCAGATGCTCAAACCGCCGCATCCGGTCGCGGTCGCCGCGTATCTCGCCGCGATGGTGGTCAACCCGAACAACCACGCGCTCGACGCCTCGCAGGCCACCTCGCCGATGGAGGTCGAGGTCATCGCGGACCTGGCGCGGATGTTCGGGTTCGCGCAGCCGTCGCTCGGCCACCTCACCTCCAGCGGGACGATCGCGAACCTGGAAGCCCTCTGGGTCGCCCGCGAACTGGCCCCGGGCAAGGCAGTCGTCCATTCGCAGGACGCGCACTACACGCACGGACGCATGTGCCAGGTGCTCGGTGTGGAATCCCGCGCGGTGCGGGCACTTCCCGACGGACGCGTCGATCTGTCCGCTGTGGAAGCCGAAGTCCGCGGTGGCGGGGTAGGCACGGTGGTGCTGACTCCGGGAACGACCGGACTCGGGGCGGTCGACGACATCCAGCAGGCCCTGGCGCTGAAGGAACGGTACGGGGTCCGCCTGCATGTCGACGGCGCGTACGGCGGCTTTTACACCTTGCTGGGCGAGTACGAGGCCTACCGCGCGATCGGATCGTGCGACTCCGTCGTCGTCGACCCGCACAAACACGGACTCCAGCCGTACGGCTGCGGCGCGGTGTTGTTCGCGGACCCGTCGGTCGGCCGGTTCTACAAACATGATTCTCCCTATACCTACTTCACTTCCGACGAGTTGCACCTCGGCGAGATCTCCCTGGAATGCTCCCGCGCTGGTGCCGCCGCCGGGGCGCTTTGGCTTACCCTGCAAGCGTTCCCGCTGGAACGCGACCGAGGACTGGGTCGGCTGCTGGCGGCGTGCCGTCGAGCGGCGAACGACTTCGCCGGACTGCTCAAGGAATCCGACCGGTTCGCACTGCACCTCGAGCCCACTTTGGACATCGTCACCTACTGGCCGCGACGGTCCCGGATGAGCGAGATCACCGAAGCCGCCAACGCCATCCTCCAGAACGGCATGGCGGACAAGGACAACCCGCTGTATCTGTCCACTTTGCGCGTCGACGCGGAGGCGTTCGCCGCGCTGCATCCGGACGTCGAACGGGACGCCGAGACCGTCACGATCCTTCGGTCGGTGTTGATGAAGCCCGAGCACGAGGCCTGGATTCCGCAGCTCAAGCAAGCGCTCGACCGGTTGGCGGAGTGAGTCCCGGACAGCGGGACTGACCGGTTCGATCCGGACGGACCGCCGGTTACATCGGTGCGCATGGCTGAGCAACCGCGCACCGCAGAGCGGTCGACCTGGTATTACCTGGCGATCGTCGTGGCGATCGCGCTCCTGACCGAGAACGCCAACTTCGAGTTCACCCTCGTCGGGGTGGGCCTGCCCGACATCGCCGCCGCCTTCGGAACCGACCAGGTGGCGCTGGTGATGACCGTCGTCTTCGTCGCGTCGCTCGTCTTCCTCCCGATCGCCGGGAAACTCGCCGACACGCACGGCAAAAAGAAAGTCCTCCTGGCCGCGGCCATCATGTTCGGCGCCGGCTCCCTGATCTGTGCACTGGCGCCGGTGTACTGGCTTTTCCTCGCCGGACGCGTGCTCCAGTCCGCTTTCGTCGTCGCGTACGTCGCCGGTTACGGCCTCATCCGCGACCTCTTCCCGCCGCGACTGGTGCCGCTCGGCGTCGGCGCGCTCGGGGTCGGCACCGGCGTCGCCGCGTTCGGCGGTCCGCTGCTCGGCGGGTATCTCGTTGATACCTACGGGTTCCGGAGCGCCTTCTGGTTCACCCTCGGCTACGACGTCGTCGTCTCGACAATCGTGCTGCTCGTAGTCCCCGAAACCCGAGTGCGGATCCAACGCCGCATCGACGTCGCTGGCGGCTTGCTGCTCGGCGGCGGGATGGCGGTGCTCGTGCTCGGCTTGGTCGAGAAGGAGTATCTCGCTTACGCGGTGGCGCTTTCGGTGATAATGCTGGTGCTATTCGTGATTGTCGAGCGTCGCCGCGCCGAACCGTTGATCGATCTGGCGCTGGCGGCTCAACCCAAGGTGTGGCTGACGCTGCTCGCGTCGGGAACCGCCATCTTCGTCACCACTGCCAACAGTTCCGTGCTCATCCCGCAGCTGCTTCGGACTCCGCACGTGCCCGGAGTGTCAGAACACGGTCTCGGCATGAACGCGTTGGAATACGGCGTGAGCTACGGTCTCCCGTTCGGTCTGGTCGGCGCGGCCGCGGGTTACGCCGCCGGATGGGTGTGCCGGAGATTCGCGCCGAGAACTGCCTTGCTCACCTCGATCATCGGCACTCTCGGCGGCGTCGTGCTGATCCTTTTCGGACAGTTGAGCGGACCGGTCCTGATCGTGGTGATCGCCGCGCTCATGGGCATCGGACTTGGATTTCTCTACGCCGGAGCCAACAATCTCGTCATCGAGGCCGTGCCCGCGGAGGCGCAGGGCGTCACGACTTCGTTGCTCTACACCGCACTCGGCGTAATGAACACCCTCGGCACCGCGATCGTCGGCTCGATCACCGCTGCCCATCAGGTCCGGCTCAGCTCCGGTGTCTCGATCACCAACGACGCCGGATACCAGGCGGCGTACTTCGTACTGCTCGGCGTGAGCGTCCTCGCGCTCTTGCTGACTGTCCTCATGCGACACGGCCGCGCCCCGGCCACCGGCGGAACAGCTGCGGCGGAAAGGCCAGGTCTTGACACCAACACCGGTGTCGATAATATGACACAATCGTAAACATGGGTTGATGCCGTCCGGCCCCATGGAAGGAGACCACCGTGCGCAGCGTCAAACGACTTGCTACTCGGATGTTGGCGGTGATGTCGGCGGGGCTGCTCACGCTGACCGGCGTCGCGAACGCGGCCGACGCCTGGCCCGCGACCGAGGCGGTGCCCGGCCTGCCCGGCACGCCGGTGCCCGCCGACGTGCCGGGAACGGCGTCGGCCAGCGGCGCGCAGTGCCGCGACTACTTCTTCCCGGTCACCGAATCGCCGGAAAGTCCCGCTGTGCTCAAGGAATTCGGCCAACTGTGCACTTCGGACCCGGCCTTGCTCGGCAAGCAGCCGGTGCAGATCCTCATCCACGGCGGCACCTACGACCACACCTACTACGACTGGCCGTACCAGCCGGACCGCTACAACTACGTCCGCTACATGACCCAGCGCGGCTTCACGACGCTGAACCTCGACCGGATCGGCTACGGCCACAGCGACCATCCGCCGGCCGCGAGCATGAACTTCGACGTCGCGGCCAATACGACCCACCAGATCGTGCAGTATCTGCGCCAGGGCGCGCTGGGCAAGCAGTTCGGCACCGTGACGGTCAACGGATACTCGATGGGCGGCCTCACCGCGCAGGTCGAGGCAGGCAAATTCCACGACGTCGACGCGTTGATGGTGCACGCCGTCGGCCACGGGCTGCTGACCCCGCGCTCCACGCTGCGGCTCGGGACGTTCGCCTACCCCGCGCTGCTGGACCCCAAGTTCGCGGACAAGCCGTGGGCTCTCGATCCGGCGTACCTCACCAGCATCCCCGGCAAACGCGACCTGTTCCACGGTCCACAAGGGACGTATGACCCGGAGCAGCTGCAGGTCGAAGACGCCACAAAGGACACCATGTCCGCGACCGAGCTGGCGGACATCACCTTGCGCACCTACACCGACCAGACGAAGAACATCGACGCGCCGATCCTGTGGTCGCCGGGCCAGTACGACAAAATCTGGTGCGGCACCACCGACGACTGCAACACCGATCCCATGGCGGCGAACGAAGCGAGCTACTACCGGCCGGGCGTGTTCACGAAATACCTCGTGCAGAACACCGGACACGCCACACTGCTCGGCTACGGCGGCGTCGACTACCTGCGGGAAATCGTGAGCTGGCTCGGCGAACGAGGGATCCGCGGGGTCCAGTGAGCCGGGTGCGCCGCAGTTCGCCGGGGCAGCGGACCGGTAAACTGCGGCGCATGTCCACGGCAGAGCGAGGCAAGGGTTCGCGCAGCGGGTTGCGCCGGACGCTGATGACGTCCGAACTTCTGGACACCGCGACCAAGCTGTTCGCGGAAAAGGGCTACGAGGCCACGAGCCTGCTGGACATCGCGAACGCGCTGAACATTTCCCGGCCGGCGCTGTACCACTACGTCAGCAAGAAGGAAGACCTGCTGGCGATGCTCGTCGAGCAGGTCACCAACGGGTTCGCCGAGGTGCTGGCCCAGCTGAAGGCACGCGACGACCTGACGCCGTCGGAGAAGATCGCCGACGTGGTCGCGCTGATCGTGCGGCAGCGGGCGGAGCACTCCGACCAGTTCCGGATCCTCGACCGGTCCGAGCCGATCCTGCCGGAGCCGCTGGCCGGGGAGCATCTGACGGCCAAGCGGAAGATCCTGCGGGAGTTCACGGCGCTGGTCGAGGCGGGGATCGAGGCCGGGGAATTCCGGCGGGTCGACGCGCGGACGGCGGCGTTGTCGTTGCTGGGGATGTGCAACTGGGTCGCTTGGTGGTTCCGGCCTGGGGGAGATGTGGATTCGCTGGTGGCTACCGTCACTGGGTTGGCGACGGGGATGTTGGCGGCTGGGGAGAATGCCGGGCGGGGGCGGCAGGATGCGCGGACTATTGCGGAGATTCGGGGGTTGTTGGATCGGTTGGAGGGGTGAGGTTTCTCCTCCTGCTGGGTCGGGGAGAGAGCGGCTGTGCCGGGGGGAAGAGCGGCTGTGGCGGGGGAAAGAGAGCGGCGAAGCCGCGAAAAGAGAGTGGTTGCGTGGGGCACCCCGAAGTTTGATTGTGACTACGGCGCGGGGGTGCTTGTCAAGGCGGGAAAGATGCCTTGACAAGCACCCCCGCGCCGTGTTTTTGGCTTCGTATCGGGGGCGGGGGAGGTGTGGGTGCCTCGCTCGTTGGGTGCACCGGGTGCGGCTGGGTGGGGATGGGGGCTAGCGCCCCAATGTGGCATTGGGTGCATCTGATGCACCCAATGTGGCATTCGGTGCGTGGGACGCAACGAATGTGGCATTGGGGCGCATCGCGTAGGGCGGGCGAGCTGAGCTGGGGCTGGGCTGGTCGTGAGGGGAACCCTGAGGGAATCAGGGGCTGTGAGGGTGGCCCTCACGAACCTCGACTGGTGACATGAGTGTCGAAAGTTCGACACAAGTATTGAATTCTGCGCTCGGGCGGCTTACCTTGGCTGCATGACGTTGCCTCCAGCTGCACTTCCAGTGGCCCCGTTCGACGAGGTCAGCGTGCTTGCTTATCGGCGTGCCGGGTTGTGGGCGGGGCAGTCCCTGCCTGCTGAACTCCTGGCCGCGGCTCGTCGGCACGGTGGTCGCACCGCGCTCGTTTCCGAGGGTGTGGCGTGGTCGTACGACGAGCTTTTCGACACTGCGTCGCGGTTCGCGGCGGGGCTGCTCGGGTCCGGAGTAGTCCGTCCGGGGGAGCCGGTGGTGTTCCAGATGGGGAACGTGGCGGAGACCGTCGTCGCGTACCTCGGGTGTTTGTTCGCTGCCGCGCCGCCGGTCTGTACTTTGCCGCAGCACGGGACTCGGGAGATCGGGTTGCTCGCGGCGCACGTCGGGGCGCGGACGCTGATCGCGCAGGCCGATTTCCGGGACGGGCGGTTGCGCAAGCAGGCTGAGCAGTTGCTGGCGGACGGGGCCGTCTCCGACGTCGTTGTGTGTCGGGGCGAGGCGCTCGGGGATACGCCGTCGTACTCGCGGCTCGTGGCTGAACAAGTGCGGGAACCGTTGCCCTACTTGGATGTTGACCTTGCCCGGCCCGCGGTGTTCCAGCTTTCCGGCGGGACGACGGGGCTGCCGAAGGTCGCGCCGCGGTTGCACGAGGAGTACGCCTACAACGCTCGTGCCTGGGCGGCCGCGATGGAGATGGACGAGCACTCTCGGGTGCTGTATCCGTTGCCGCTCATGCACAACGCGGGTATCTCGCTCGCGCTGCAGCCCGCGATCCTCACCGGGGCGACGCTCGTTCTCGCTCCCTCCGCGGACGTCGACACGCTGCTCGACCTCATCGCCGAGCACCGGCCGGACGTGCTGCCGCTCGTGCCGCCCGCGCTTGCCGTGCGGCTTCTCGAATCGCCGCGGGCGCAGGCAGCCGACCTGTCCTGTCTGCGGGATTTCGTGGTCGGCGGGCAGCGGTTGCCGGTGGAGGTCGCCGAGCGGTTGCGGGACGAGCTCGGCATCCGGATCCGGCAGATGTTCGGGATGGCCGAAGGGATGTTCCTGGTCACGCCCGCCGGCGCGGACGAGGACGTGCGGCACCACACCGTCGGTGCGCCGATCTCCGCGGCGGACGAGATCCGGATTCTCGACCCGGTGTCCGAAAGCGAAGTCCCGGACGGCGAGGTCGGCGAGTTCGCCGCGCGCGGGCCGTACACGATCCGCGGCTACTACCGCGCCGAGGAGCACAACAAGACCGCGTTCACGCCTGACGGGTTTTACCGCACCGGCGACCTGGCCCGGCGGCACGTCAGCGCGAAGGGCGTCAGCTATTCGATCGACGGGCGGATCAAGGACGTCATCAACCGCGGCGTCGAGAAGATTTTCGCCGAGGAAGTGGAGGAGATCATCGTCCAGCATCCGGACGTGGTCACCGCCGCGCTCGTCGCGATGCCCGACCCGGTGCTGGGCGAACGAGCGTGCGCGTACCTCGTGCTCGAGGACGGCGCCGAGCCGCTGACGGTGGAAACCCTTGGCGCGCATCTGCTCAGCCGCGGGCTCGCGAAGTACAAGCTGCCCGAACGTGTCGAGGTGGTGCCGGCGCTGCCGTTGACGAACGTCGGCAAGGTCGCGAAGAACCGGCTGCGCGAGGACGTGCAAGCGAAACTGGCCGAAGGGAGTGCCCGGTGACCCGGCGCGCGAACGTAATCGGGGGCGGACCCGGCGGGCTGTATGCCGCCCGGCTGCTGAAACTCAACGACCCGGGTCTGGAGGTCGTCGTCCACGAACGGACGGACGCGTCGCGGGCGACGTTCGGGTTCGGGGTCGGGCTCACCGAGGCCACCATGCGCAACCTCGAACAGGCCGATCCGGAGACCGCGGACCGGGTCCGGGCGGTCAGCTACGTCGGACACGAACTGCGCTTCGACGCTCCTGATCGGTCGGTGTGCCTGCACGGCGCGCGCAATCTAGCGGTCGGCCGGGCGGAGCTGCTGCGGGTGCTGCGAGAAGCGGCGACCGAGGTCGGCGTCGAATACCGGGCCGGGTCGCGCGCTGATCTCGGCACCGTGACCGGCGACGTCGTCATCGCCGCGGACGGGGTCGGCAGCGCGACGCGCACCAAACTCAGCGCGGAACTCGGCGTCCGCACCACCCTCGGACGGACGCGGTACGTGTGGTGCGGTGCCCCGTTC
Source organism: Amycolatopsis sp. VC5-11 (assembly GCF_037034185.1). NCBI lineage: Bacteria > Bacillati > Actinomycetota > Actinomycetes > Pseudonocardiales > Pseudonocardiaceae > Amycolatopsis > Amycolatopsis sp. VC5-11. Next base: position 170,952 of record NZ_JBAGKF010000004.1, read on the forward strand.
GCCGCGTCGTCGGCCTTCTTCGCCGCGGCTCGGCGGGGGCCGGAACTGTTCGTCACCCATGCCTATCCGTACGCGGAGGACCGCAGCACTTTCCTGATCGAAGTGGACGACGAAACCTGGACGAGCGCTGGTCTAGCTGAGTTCGACGCGGCCACCGGTCCCGGCGAGACGGACCGGCAAAGCGTGCGGCTGCTGGAAAACGTCCTCTCGGACCAGCTTCGCGGCGGCGAGCTGCTCACGAACCGCACTCGCTGGAGCCGGTTCGTCAACCTCGGCCTCGACCGGTGGCACAGCGGGAACGTCGTGCTGCTCGGCGATGCCGCGCACACCGCGCACTACACGCTCGGCTCGGGCACCAAGCTTGCGCTGGAAGACGCGATCGCGCTGGCCGGGGCGTTGACGGGGGAGAGCTCGCCGTCCGCCGCGTTCGCCGCGTACGAACAGGCGCGACGACCGGCGGTGGAGCGGTTCAAGCAGCTCGCCGGTCGTAGCCAGCGGTGGTGGGATTCCTACCGGTGGCGGGCGGACTGGTCGGCCGAACGGCTCGGCCTGTCCTACATGACGCGTTCGGGCAACATCACGATGGCCGACTACGCCCGATCCGAACCCGAGGTCGTGCGCGCCGCGCTGGAGTGGCTGGGTTCGGCGCCGACCGGCGACCCAGAGGAATGGGTGCTCGCACAACCGTTGCGGGGCAACGGTTTCCAGCTTCCGTCGCGGGTCACTACGCGCGCGAACCTCGGTCCGGTCGAAGAGCTTTCCTGGACCGAACCGGACGTGTGGAGCGAGCCCGCCGACGACGCGGTCGCCCGCGCCGGTCGCGGTGCCGGTCCGCTGCTGCTCACCGGAGCCGCGGACGAGTTCTGGGCAAGGGTCGACCTTGCCGAGCGGCTTCGCCTGCAGACCAGCCGCTGCGTCGGCGTGCAGCTCCCCGAATCCGCGCGGGCCTTCGCGGCGACCTCGATCGGTGCCGGCCGGGCCGATTTCGCAGTCCTTGAAGACTTTCCCAGGAGGAATTCGTGACCAGTACTTCCCGGCGCGTCGGGCTGATCGTGCCGAGTTCGAACGTCACCGTCGAAACGGAGCTGCCGCGGCTGCTCCAGCGGGTGGCGGACGTCGAGTTTTCCTTTCACTCCAGTCGAATGCGCATGCACGCGGTGACGCCTGAGCAGCTGCGCGCGATGAACGCTCAGCGCGAGCGTTGCGTCCTGGAGATCGGCGACGCGCGGACGGACGTGCTGCTCTACGCCTGCCTCGTCGCGGTCATGGCGTCCGGTGTCGGGGCACATCGGGACACGGAGCTGCGAATCGCCGAGCAACTCGCGCTCGGCGGCGCGGACGCCAAAGTCCTGTCCAGCGCCGGTGCGCTGGTGCACGCGCTGAAGGATCTTGAAGCCAACCGCGTCGCGCTCGTCATGCCGTACACCGAACCGGTCGCGCGCACTGTGGTCGAGTACCTGGAGGCCGAGGGCTTCACGATCACCGGCTGGCGTGCGCTGGGCGTCGCGGACAATACGGAGGTCGGCTGTATACCGGGCGACAATGTGCTGTCTGCCGCACGCGAACTCGACCTCCGGGCCAGCGACGCGCTGGTGCTGTCGTGCTGTGTCCAGATGCCGTCGCTCGACCTGATCCAGCCCGCGGAGGACGAATTCGGACTGCCCGTGCTCTCCGCCGCCACCGCCGGCGCGTACTCGATCCTGCGCAGCCTCGGCCTTCCCGTCGAGCTGCCGGGCGCGGGTTCGCTGCTGCGCGCCGACGCCAAAGTCCAGGCCTGAAAGGAGTTTCCGCATGACTGAGAAGCCAGTGCACCGCGTGCGCGGAGTCGACCACGCCGCCTTCCCGACCTTCGACCCGGTCGCCACCGTCCGGTTCTACCGCGACGTGCTCAATTTCCCGATCGTCCACTCGATCTGCGCCGCGGGCTGGGGCCCGGAGAAACACCCGGACTTCATCCACTTCTTCTTCGACATCGGCGGCGGCGACCGCTTGGCGTTTTTCTATTACTTCGGCTGGGAACCAGCAGGCGACCAAACCGCCCCGGGCGACGCGTGGGCCCGGCTCCCGCACGGCACGCCGAAATTCTTCGCCGACAGCAGGCATCTGGCGATCAATGTCGCCGACGAGGAAGATCTGCTGGAGTATCGTCGTCGCCTGGACGAATCCGAATGGCCGGTGGAAATGCAGGTGATGCACGAAACCATCGAATCCATTTACACCCACGACCCGAACGGCTACATGGTCGAAATCACCCGCGCCTTGCGTCCAGTGACCCCGCAGGAGGACCTCGACGCGGAACTGACCCTGCGCGCGTTGTGCGACGTCGCTTCGGGCGAGGACCCGTCGATGGACAAACTGCTTACGCGCAAAGCAGAACTGATCGTCGAAGAGGCGGCTTCATGGGAGCCCGCGGGGAAGGAGATGGTCTGACGTGGCGCGGTTCTATGTCCTAGACGTGCCGGAAAACGAAGGCGTCCTCGCCGTGGCCCGCCAAGACGACGGCAATACGGTCGACCGGATCGGCCCGTACTTCCGAATCAGCGCCCCGGGAACAATCGTCATCGACCGCCGCGCGACGGGTTGTCGGCACGCCGTTTGGTACAGCGCGATCGCCGGTCTGGAAGGGTCCGTGATCACTCAGCACGACAAGAACGCGCTGCGGATCGAAAGGCGCCCCCATGCCTGAAAACGGCCTAGGCGCGGGCCGCTACCTGGCCCCCGCCTCCCTCCCCGAGGCGACCACCACGACCGCCCACCAACTCACCACCTCCGACGGCGCGACAGTCAACGGTCTGCTTAGGACAGTCCCAGGTGCGTCCACAGTGGCGTTCCTGATGCATCCGCGGCAGGATTTCTCGCACCACGTCCTGGTTCCCGAACTGCTAGCCCAAGGCTATGCGGTGTGGACCCAAGGCACCCGCACCGTCGGCAACGACCTCACCCTGCTGCACGAACAAGCCCTCCTGGACATGGCCGCCGGACACGTCTTCCTGCGCTCCGCGGGCTTCCCATCGGTAGTCCTCATCGGACACTCCGGCGGCGCCGCCTTGGCTGCTTTCTACTTACAGCAGGCCGCCCTGCCCCCGTCCGCCCGACTCTACTGCGCCCCAAGCGGAAAACCCGTCCCTCTCACTGAGGCCGAAATGCCCGTCGCGGACGGTTTCCTCATGATGGCCCCGCACCCCGGCCAGGGCGCTTTGCTGCTGCGCCTGATCGACCCCTCGGTCACCGATGAACAAGACCCCCGATCAGCTTCCCCGGCCTTGGACCCCTACCTCCCCGCGAACGGTTTCGCCACCCCACCGGAATCCTCGACGTACTCCGCGGATTTCATCACGGCGTACCGCTCGGCCCAATACGAACGCGTCGCCCGAATCGACGAACGAGCCCGGGAACTGACAGAGAAGTCGGCCACCGCACGGCGTCGCTACGCCACCTCCAAAGACCCAGCCGACCGACGGAGCGCCCTGGCGACCGGAGTGCTAACCGTCTACCGCACCGACGCGGACCTGCGTTCAGTCGACCTGTCACTGGACCACAACGACCGCCCATACGGTTCACTATTCGGCCGCCGCCCGGACCTGACCAATTACGGAGTGCTCGGCTTCGGCCGCCTGACGACCCCGGACTCCTGGCTGTCAACCTGGTCGGCGATCTCGAGCAACGCCGACTTGGCTGGCTGCCTGCCGGACGTGAAGGTGCCGACGCTGCTGGTCGAACTGACTGGCGATCAGGCGTGTTTCCCCGCCGACGCCAAACGCTTCCACGACCTGAGCGGCGCATCAGACGCCACGCATGTTCGGGTGCCGGGTAGGCATTTCGGCGCCCCTCTGCACGAGGGGATGACCTCAGGAGCGACCCTCGCCGGAGCGGAGATGGGCCAGTGGCTGGGGGAGCGCTTCCCGGCAGGCGCGCTTGCGGTGAGGTGAGCCGGCTGCCTGCTCCCGGTGGGTTCGCTCGCGGCGAGGTGAGTTGGGCTGCCTTCTCCTGGCGGGCTCGCTCGCGGTGAAATGATCCGGACTGCTGCTCCTGGCTAGTTTGCTCGTGGTGAGGTGAGCCAGACTGCTGCTCCCGGTGGGTTCCGCTCGGGGTGAGGTGAGCAGGGTTGCGGCTCCTGACGGGTTTCGCTCGCGGCGAGGTAAGTTGGGCCGCCTTCTCCTGGCGGGTTCGCTTGCTTGCCTTGAATTCTTTCTTCTGCGCGCCGGTCTTCTCTCGCGGGGAGGACCGGCGCACTTTCGCTTCCCCGAGGGCTTGCGATTCGGCCGTTGCGATCCGGAGGCGACGGGAGTCCCGGCCGCCGGTCCAACACCGGACGGTCGTTGATCCTGCCGACTGGCCACCGATATCCAAGTCGATTGCATACAGTCGCCTGACCACGCGCCGATAGTCGATTGCATACCGTCGACGGGCAGCGCGCGGACACGGCAGGCCCCGAATGGATTCTGCCGGTCGAATCCGGTCGAATCCGGCGGCTCATCTACCGGAGACAGTAAGCAGGATTCCAGTCGCCAGCCGCCTGTCGCGTGTCCGCCAGTCGCGTGTCTGCCGGTCACCTGTCGACCAGTCACCGGCATCCCGGTCGATTGCATACAGTCGGCTGCGGTCTGCAGGCAAACAACATCCGGCAATCGACACTCCGCCGGATCTGACACCTCTCTCGCTGCAGTCAGAGCCCACTGCGGCCGACATCTCTCTCGCCGCAGGCGATCCCCCTGGCAAGAACCCCAGCGGATTGGCGCAGTGCATTGGCGCGCGGAGACCGCTCACCCGCCCGCAACCCCAGCCGAGCACCCGCCCCACCCCAAGGCCACCCCCAACTGTGACCCTCATCAACAACAAGCGCCAACAACATACCGCGTATGCAACTATTGCGAAGGCCGACAAACAGCACCAACACGCAGACCAAGGAGACGCGGGCTCATGCCACTAGCACTGGTAGCGCTGGCCATCGGCGCGTTCGGGATCGGCACCACCGAATTCGTGATCATGGGCCTTCTCCCCGAGATCGCCGCCGAATTCGGGGTGTCCATCCCGTCCGCGGGCCTTCTGGTGACCGGGTACGCGCTCGGGGTCGTCGCCGGAGCGCCGGTGATGACGATTCTCGGCACGAAGATCAATCGCAAGACCATGCTCATGCTGCTCATGGGCCTGTTCATCGCCGGGAACCTGCTGTCGGCGGTCGCGCCCGCGTTCGGGGTCATGCTCGCTGGGCGGATTGTCGCGTCGCTCGCGCACGGGGCGTTCTTCGGGATCGGCTCGGTCGTCGCGGCGGAGCTCGTCGCGCCGGACAAGCGGGCCGGGGCGATCGCGATCATGTTCACCGGGCTCACGGTCGCCAACATCGTCGGCGTGCCGCTCGGGACGTTCGTCGGGCAGGCGGTCGGGTGGCGGGTCACCTTCGGGATCGTCGCGGCGCTCGGCGTCGTCGGGCTCGCGGGCGTCGCGAAGCTGGTGCCGGACCTGCCCCGGCCCGAAGGGGCGCATTTGCGCAAGGAGCTGGCCGCGTTCCGGAACGTTCAGGTGGTGCTCGCGATGGCCATGACGGTCCTCGGTTTCGGCGGGGTCTTCGCCGCGATCACCTACATCGCCCCGATGATGACCGAGATCGCCGGGTACTCCTCGGGCGCGGTGACCTGGCTGCTGGTGCTGTTCGGCATCGGCATGTTCCTCGGCAACCTGACCGGCGGCCGGTTCGCCGATCGCAAGCTCATGCCGATGCTCTACGTCAGCCTCGGCGGGCTCGCGATCGTCCTGGCGCTGTTCACCGTCACCGCGCACAGCAAAATCCTCGCGGCGGCAACGATTCTGCTGATCGGCGCGCTCGGCTTCGCCACTGTGCCGCCGCTGCAGAAGCGCGTTCTCGACCAGGCGCACGGCGCGCCGACGCTCGCGTCCGTCGTCAACATCGGCGCGTTCAACCTCGGCAACGCGCTCTCCGCGTGGCTCGGCGGCGTCGTGATTTCCGCCGGATTCGGTTACACAGCACCGAACTGGGTCGGGGCCGCGCTCGCCGGTTCCGCGCTCGGCCTCGCGGTCTTGTCAGCCGCCCTCGAACGCCGACCGCGCGTCGCGGTGCCCGAACCCCTTGTCCAGCACTGAGAAAGGCAATACCGATGAAGATCCGCCTCAACAACGGCGTCGAAATCCCGCAACTCGGCTTCGGCGTCTTCCAGGTCCCGGACGACCAGACCACCGCCGCGGTGGCCAGCGCTCTCGAGGCTGGCTACCGCAGCATCGACACCGCCGCGATCTACGGCAACGAAGCAGGCGTCGGCCGCGCCATCGCCGAGTCCGGGATCCCGCGCGAGGACCTCTTCGTCACCACCAAGCTGTGGAACGAAGACCAGGGCTACGACTCCACCCTGCGCGCCTTCGACGCCAGCCTCGCGAAACTCGGTCTCGACTACGTCGACCTGTACCTGATCCACTGGCCGACCCCCGCCCGCGACCGCTACCTCGACACCTGGCGCGCCCTGGAACACCTCGCCAAGGACGGCCGCATCCGCGCCGCGGGCGTGTCCAACTTCCAGCCCGCGCACCTGCTCCACCTGCTCGACAACAGCGGCCTCGTGCCCGCTGTCAACCAGATCGAGCTGCACCCCGGCCTGCAACAGGCCGAACTGCGCGCCTTCCATGCCGAGCACGGTATCGCGACCGAAGCGTGGAGCCCGCTTGCCCAGGGTGCCGTCCTGACCGACCCGGCGATCACCGAAATCGCCGCGCGCACCGGGAAATCCGCCGCGCAGGTGGTGCTGCGCTGGCACCTGCAGTTGGGCAACATTGTGATCCCGAAGTCCGTGACGCCCGCCCGGATCCGGCAGAACCTCGACGTCTTCGACTTCGACCTGACCGACAGCGACCTCGCCGCCATCGCCACCGCCGACCGTGGCCTGCGCACCGGGCCGGACCCGGATCAGTTCAACTGACGGATCGCCGCGAGACAGCGGACACCGCCTCCTCGACGCCGCATCGGGTGCACGCCAGGCACTCGATGCGGCGTTTTGCGCATGCCGCCCCGGGGTTCGGCTCGGTCTCGGCCGGGGCGGGATGTGCAGCCTGGTCGGGCGGAGATGCGCAGCCCTTGGACCGGGCGACGTGACCGCCGAGGCCGAGATGTGCGGCATTTGGATCTGGTCGCTGTGTTGGCCGGGGCAGAGTGAGGCGGGGCGTGGATCTGTTGGCTGGGGCGGAGTTGTGCAGCGCCTGGACCGGGCAGCGCTGTCCGCCGGGGTGGAGTTGTGCGGCTCCTGGAACTGGTGGCAGTGTCGGCTGGGGCCGGAGTTATGCGGCACCGGGCAGCTGTGCCCGACGGGGTGACGTTGTGCGGTGCCTTGGCCGGGCCGCCTGCCAGGTGGGGCGGAGTTATGCGGCACTTGGGCCGGGCAGTTGTGCCCGGCGGGGTGGGGTGGTGCGGTGCCTGCGCCGGGCCGCCCTGGCAGGTGGGACGGAGTTATACGGCACTTACGCCGGGCAGCCGTGTCAGCTGGGGCGGAGTTATGCGGCACTTGGACCGGGCAGCTGTGCCCGCCTGGGCGGAGTGGTGCGGCACCTGGACCGGGCCGCCGTGTCAGCTAGGGCGGAGTTATGCGGCGCTTGACCCTGGTTGCCGTGTCGCCCGGGGCGGAGTGGTGCGGCACAGGAGCCGGAACAGCCGTGTCGGCTGGGGCGGAGATGCGCAGTACCCCGACTGGGTAGCCGTGTCAGCGAGCGCCCACCTGTCCGAAGCACGCCCGAAATCGCGGCCCGTCCGTCTAGTTCCGTACGAGCCGGGTCGCCGTGACCCCGTTCGGGAAAGCCGTTCGTTCCGCCACCGAAAACACTGTCGGATCGAACCCTCCCTCCACCATGGGGATGCCCGCACCAGCCACCACTGGGTAGCTCTTCAGCACGATCTCGTCGATCTCCGGCAGCAGCGCGCCGGCGAGTTTGCCGCCGCCGCAGAGCCAGATGTCTTTTCCGGTTTCCTCCGTCTTCAGGTCTCTCACCAGGCCGACCGGATCGCCGGGGACGACGGTTACTGCTGGGTCGAGGTCCGGTTTCAGGGTGCTCGACACGACGTACTGGCGAAGGTGCGCATAGGGACTGGGGACGCTCGGATCGAGCTGATGCGTCGCGCGGCCCATTAGGACAGTGTCGAAACGGCGGTTCGGGGCACCTTCGACACCGGCAGCGGCGCGGAAGGCGGTCGGGATGGTTTCCGGGTACAGCGTGTTCATGAATCCCATGTAGGCGGCGGTCTGCTGGGCGTCGCCTTGCGGGAAGAAGTCGAACTCGCCCGCGGGGCCGGCGATGCGGCCGTCGAGGGTGACTGCGATGTAGTACACGAGCTTTCGCATCTGGTAACTCCGTCTGTAGTACTATGCCTGAAGTGGTTTGAAACGTACTACTACAGCTGGAGTGGTGTCAAATGGCGCGGAGGAACGACCAGCGGCGGGCTGCGCTCGTTGACGCGGCGATCGAGGTGCTGGCGCGCGAGGGAGCGCGTGGGCTGACGTTCCGGGCGGTCGACGGGGAGGCTGGCGTGCCCGCGGGCACCGCGTCGAACTACTTCGCCAATCGTGACGAGCTTTTCACGCAGGCTGGGGCTCGGGTGTACGAGCGGCTGCAGCCGGAGGACGACTCGCTGCCGCCGGGGCTCGGGGACCGGGAGTCGTATGCCCAGCTGATGCGTGAGCTGGTCGGTCGGATCGCGGCGTTTCGCACCGGGTATCTGGCGTTGCTGGAACTCCGCCTCGAAGCCACTCGACGGCCGGAGTTGCGGAGGGTGCTGACGGAGCGGGTCCGGGACGACGTCGAGGGGAACGTCGCGTACCACCTGGCGTCCGGGCTGCCCGGCGACGCCACCGCGGTCAAGCTGCTGATTCTCGCGCTGAACTGGCTGATCGTCGAACAACTGACCTTGCCGGACGTTTTCTCCGAAGCGGAACGGGAACACTTGATCACCGAGGCGGTCGAACGGATCATCGGCCCCGAATAAGGACTATCCGGGAGAAAAAGAACCGTTTCCCGGCCCGCTCTCGACCGCTAATTTAGGTTTGCCTATCGTAATCTGCGTGCAGTGGGCAGACGCGGTTCCGAACCTGATGATCGGCTTGCGCGAAGGGCTGGAAGCGGGCCTCGTGGTGAGCATCCTGCTGGCCGCGCTGCGCAAGATCCGACGGCCGGAAGATGGCACAGCGGGGCCGGTTTCGACCGCTCCGGTGTGGCTGGGCGTGCTGGGCGCGGTGACCGTAGCGGGCAGTTTCGCCACAATTCTCACCTTTTCTACCGATGTCCTATCCTCCCGGGCGCAGCAGATCGTTGGCGGCTCGTTGAGCGTGCTCGCGGTATTCCTCGTAACCGGCATGGTGTTTTGGATGCGGCGTACCGCGATGGGGCTTTCCGCACAATTGCGCGGCGAAGTCGAACGCGCGGTGGCGATCGGCGCGGGCGCGCTTACGCTCACCGCGTTCCTGGCGGTCGGCCGGGAGGGCCTTGAGACCACGCTGTTCCTCTGGACGGCGGTGAAAGCGTCCGGCACCACGGTCGCGCCGCTGACCGGAGCGGCGCTCGGGCTCGGCCTCGCGATCCTGCTGTGCTGGCTGCTCTACCGCCGCGCGGTAAAGCTCAACCTCGGCGTTTTCTTCAGCCGCACGGCATTCGTGCTGATCGTCATCGCGGCGGGCGTTCTGTCCTATGGCCTCGGCGACCTCCAGGACGGAGGCGTGCTGCCCGGCCAGAGCTGGGTCGCCTTCGACCTCACCGGCACGCTCGATCCGAACTCGTGGTGGGTTTCGCTGATCAGCGGCGTCACCGAGTTGACGCCCCGGATGACCGTCCTGCAGGTGACCGCCTGGCTCGGTTACCTCGCCGTCGTGCTCCCGCTGTTCGTCAAGGCCGGTCGGCAGCCCGTCGAGCGCAAGCCGGAAAGCGAACCTGCGCCGGCGGGGAAGTGGGAACGGCTCGCGGGCAAGCACACCGCGATCGTCGCGGGCGCGCTGGTGCTGGCACCGGTCGCGGTGGCCGCGTTGGTGATCGCCGTACTTCCCCAAGCCGCAACGGGTTCCACGATCTCGGTGTCCGAGCACGACTGTGCGCCGGAGTGGAAGTCCGCGCAGGCCGGGACGCAAAGCATCACCGTGACCAACAAAACCGCGAAAGCGGGCGAGATCCGGCTCGACGACAGCAGCGGCGGAATCGTCGCGGAGATCGAGACGATCGGCCCGGCCACGAGTGCCACGATGTCCGCGACGCTGGCCGACGGTTCCTACACCTTCCACTGCCTGATGTCCGGACAGGCGACCACTGCCTCGGCTCCGGTGCAGGTCAGCGGCGGGGCGGCGAACGACGGTCCGGCTCCGGTCAAACCGGTCACCACTGAAGATCTCACCGGTCCGAATCAGAAATATCTCGCTTACGCAGCCCAGCAGCTCGGCACGGTGTCGAGCGCGGTGGGCACGGTCCGCGCGGACCTGGCCGCGAATAACACCGATGCGGCGAAGAAGGACTGGCTGACCGCGCAGCTCGCGTGGGAGCGAGTCGGCGCGTCCTACAACAGCCTCGGCGACGCGGGTACCGCGGTCGACGGCCTGCCCAACGGGTTGCCCGCCAACACAGCTGATCCCGGTTTCACCGGGTTGCACCGCTTGGAGTACGGCCTGTGGCACGGTCAGACTCCGGCGTCCCTGGTCCCGGTCGCCGACCAGCTCACCCAGGATCTCGCGGCCCTGCGCGGAAAACTCGCCACTGACGACGTCGCGGGCGATCCCACGAAGTTGCCGATCCGCGCGCATGAAATCCTCGAAGACGCGATCCGCGATCATCTGTCCGGAATGGACGATCAAGGCAGCGGAACCGCTTACCCCGCAACGGCTGCCGACGTCGACGTCACCCGCACGGTTCTGGCTGAGCTGACTCCGCTGCTCAACGAGCGCGCGCCCAATCTGGTCCAGACAGCGGAAAAGCAGCTCACCACGTTGCACGAGGCGCTGGTCAACCATGCGCCCACCACTCTCGCTCAGCGGCAGGCGGTGAACGGCGCGGCCGGAGCTGTCGTCGAGACGCTGTCCGCGGTGCCCACTCTGCTCGAAGTTCCCCCGAGCCACTGATCGGCTGGTGAATCCCGAAGTGACGAACGTCAATCGCCGCAACTTCCTGAAAGGCGCGGCCGCCGGAGCGGCAGGCACCGCGCTCACCGGAGGCGTGCTGATCGGCGGCGCCCAGGCCGACGAACGCTCCGCCGGCGCGGCGCCGACCCCGGCGACGGAGTATCCGTTCCACGGCGCCAACCAGTCCGGCGTGCTCACTCCGGCTCCGGTCGAAAAGCAGGCTTCCGCCGCCTTCGTGGCATTCGACCTGCTCAGCGGCTCGAAGACGGACCTGATCGCGCTCCTGCACACGCTCACCGACCGCGCCCGGTTCCTCACCGCCGGCGGCACGCCGCCGAATCTGGGCGTCGGACGGCCGCCGTCGGACAGCGAGGTGCTCGGCCCGTCCGTCGTCGCCGACGGTCTCACCGTCACGGTTTCCTTCGGCTCGAGCCTCTTCGACCGCGTCGGTCTCGCTGCGCGGAAACCGAAAAAGCTGACCCCGATGAAGATCTTCCCGGACGACGCGCCGGAAGCCGCCTGGATGCACGGGGACCTGCTGATCCAGTTGTGCGCCAACAATCCGGACACCGTGCACCACGCGCTCCGCGACCTCACCCGGCACACCCGCGGCGCGATGCAGTTGCGGTGGAAGATGCACGGCTACAACCCGCCGCCGCGGCCGTCCGGCGCGGGCCGGAACCTGCTGGGGTTCAAGGACGGCACGGCGAACCCGGTCGGCGGCGAGGCGAGCGGGCTGGTGTGGGTCGACGATCCGGCCGAACCCGCGTGGGCGCGCGGCGGCAGCTACCAGGTGGTGCGGCTGATCCGGATGCTGGTCGAGTTCTGGGACCGGGTGTCGATCAACGAACAGGAGAAGATGTTCGGCCGCCGCCGCGATTCGGGCGCGCCGCTGGACGGCAACGCCGAGACCGACAACCCGGACTACGCCGCCGACCCGAAGGGCGCGGTGATCCCGTTGACCTCGCACATCCGCATGGCCAACCCGCGCACGCCCGCCACCGACAACCAGCGCCTGGTCCGCCGTTCCTACAACTACGACCTCGGCGTGGACGCGAACGGGGAACTCCAGGCCGGGCACGTGTTCGTCTGCTACCAGCAGGACGTCCGGCGGCAGTTCGAGACGGTGCAGCAACGGCTGGCCGGCGAACCGCTGGTGGACTACGTCCAGCCGTTCGGCGGCGGCTATTTCTTCACGCTGCCCGGCGTCCGCGACCAGGCCGACTGGTACGCCAGCGGACTGTTTGGTTAGGCTAACCTTGCTTCGAGTGGTCGAGGTGCGGTGCAATGAGGTATGGACCTGTACTCGATCGGCGAGGTGTCGGCGCGCTTCGACGTGCCGGTGTCGACGCTGCACTACTGGGAGAGCTGCGGCCTGATCGAGCCGCGCCGCCGCTCCGGCTGGCGGTTCTACGACCGGGACCAGCTCTACCGGATCGCGCTGATCCGCACCTGGCGCGAAACCGGCCTGCTGAGCCTCGACGACATCGCGGCGCTGCTCGGCGTCCACGGCCAGTCCGACGACTGGCGGAGCACGGTGACCGCCCGGATCGGGTCGATCCAGGAACAGGTGACGCGGCTGCTCGACGCGCAGGCTTATCTGCACCACCTCATGACGTGTCGGCACGACGGTCCTCTGGACGAGTGCCCTGGGTTCCGGGCCGGGGTGGAGCTGCCGGTCGCCAAAGCAACCAAGTAGCCGGTGCCATCGTGGCACCGGATTTTTCCGAGGTGGCACCACCCTCTGACCAGGTGTTTCGCTATCTGCAGTGCCATAGTGGTGCCAAACTGAGCCATGGTGGCTTGTGGTGGTGCCAAGCGTGTGCCATAGTGGTGCCATGGACTTGACCACGTACGTAAGCAACCTCGGGCGGGAATTCGCGACGCTGGCCGAGGCCGGCGGCGAAGAGGGACGCGCGCTGGTCGAGCGGCTGACCGGATCGCTCGAATCGGCGATCCGGATGACCCTCCTGGACACCCTGTCCGGCGCCGTCGACGAGATCACCCGGGACCTCGCGCCCGGCTCGGTCGAACTGCGCCTGCGCGGCCGCGACCCGAACTTCGTCGTGACCGCGCCGCCCGCCGAACCCGCTCCGGCTCCGGCGCCCGCGGCGGAACCGGCTCCGGAGGCCGAACCGCTGTTCTCCGAGGACGGTCCGTCCGCGCGGATCAACGTGCGGCTGCCCGAACAGCTCAAGGCCGCGGTCGAGGAGGCCGCCGCCAAGGAAGGCCGTTCGGTCAACGCCTGGCTCGTCCGGGCGGCCACCGCGGCGCTGCAGCAGCGGCCCGAACGCGAGCAGCGGTTCGAGCCGCCCGGCGGCACGTTTTCCAAGCAGAGCTTCACCGGCTGGGTCCGGTAGCTCTCTCTTCTTCGCGCACTCCTTCACCTGTCTCTGACCTGCGGAGACGGCACACCTATCCGAAATGTGGGGACAACCATGCCTAAATTCGACACTCCCGACCCGATTTCCGTCACCCTCGACCTGGGCGTCGGCCAGGTCCGGTTCGCCGCGAGCGACCGTGCCGACACGGTCGTCGAGGTCCGGCCGACCGACGAGGCGGACTCGTCCGACGTGAAGACCGCGAAGCAGGTCCGCGTCGACTACAGCAACGGCACGCTGCACATCACCGGCCCGAAGATGCGGGCGTTCGACTTCTCCCGCAAGACCCGCTCGGTCGACGTGACGGTCGAACTGCCCACCGGCTCGCGGGTCACCGCCGAGGTGCAGGCGGGTGCGTTCCAGGGCACCGGGCAGCTCGGACAGTCGCGGTTCAAGACCGCGGCGGGGAACGTCAGCCTCGACCGCACCGGTCCGCTGCGCGTCGACACCTCGGTCGGGCACGTGACGGTCGAAGGGGTCGCGGGCGACGCCGAGGTTTCCACGTCGTCCGGGAAGGTTCGGCTCGGGCAGATCGACGGGACCGTGGCGGTCAAGAACTCCAACGGCGAAACCACGATCGAGTCCGCCGGCGCCGAGGTCCGGGTGCGCGCGGCCAACGGAGACATCACCGTTGAGCACGCTGGTTCCGGGGTCGACGCGAAGACGTCCAACGGGGCGATCCGGCTCGGCGAGGTCGTCCGCGGTTCGGTCCTGCTCGAGAGCGCGATCGGCGACCTGCGGATCGGCATCGCCGAGGGCACCGCGGCCTGGCTCGACGTGAAGACCAACTTCGGCCACGTGCGCAACCAGCTGGAGACGTCTGCCGGCGCGGGCGAGTCCAAGGAGACCGTCGAGGTCCGCGGGCACACGGCGTTCGGCGAGATCGTCATCCACCGCTCCTGACTCACATCTGAGGGGAAACCTATGTCCAGCAACCATTCCCGGCCCGCGATCGCCGCGACCGGACTCCGCAAATCCTTCGGCGACCACGTCGTGCTCGACGGCATCGACCTCACCGTCGCCCGCGGCACGGTCTTCTCGCTGCTCGGCGCGAACGGCGCGGGCAAGACCACCACGGTGAAGATTCTGTCCACTTTGATCAATGCCGACGCCGGTGCGGCGCAGATCGCCGGGTACGACCTCACCGCGGAAGCGGACGGGGTGCGGGCTTCGATTGGGGTCACCGGGCAGTTCTCCGCCGTCGACAATCTGCTGACCGGCGAGGAAAACTTGCTGCTGATGGCGGATCTGCACCACCTCGACCGGACTGCCCGGCGGCAGCGCACCGCGGAGCTGCTCGAACAGTTCGATCTCGTCGAAGCGGCGAAGAAGCCGGTGTCGACGTACTCCGGTGGCATGCGGCGCCGGCTCGACCTGGCGCTGACGCTGGTCGGGAGCCCGCAGGTGATCTTCCTCGACGAGCCGACCACCGGCCTCGACCCGCGCAGCCGCCGTGCGATGTGGGAGATCGTGCGCAAACTGGTGGCCGGTGGGGTCACGATTTTCCTTACCACGCAATACCTCGAAGAGGCCGACGAACTGGCGGACCGGATCGCGGTGCTCGACCACGGGCGGATTGTCGCTGAGGGCACGGCGGAAGAGTTGAAGCGCCAGATTCCCGGCGGACACGTCCAATTGCGCTTCGAGGAAGAGGCGGATCTTGCGGAGGCGCAGCGCGCGCTGAGCGAGGCGTCGCGGCAGCACGACGCGCTGGTGCTGCGCGTGCCCAGCGACGGGAGCCTGCAGTCGCTCAAGGCGTTGATCGACCGGCTCGACGCGTTGCCGGTGAAGGTCGGCGAACTGTCCGTGCACACCCCTGATCTTGACGACGTTTTCCTTGCCCTGACTGGCAACCCCACTGACGAAAAGGTGACTTCCCGATGACTGCTCCCGTTCTCGCCGGACCGGATCTGCGGTTCCACCCGGTGCGCGATTCGCTGACCATGCTGCGCCGGAATCTCAAGCACATGCTCCGGTATCCGTCGCTGACGATCATGCTGGTCGGCATGCCGGTCGTGTTCCTGCTGCTGTTCGTCTACGTTTTCGGCGGGACTCTAGGCGCGGGGTTAGGCGGGGCGGGCGGAGGCAGAGCCGAGTACGCCAACTTCGTCGCGCCGACGATTCTGCTGATGACCATTACCGCCACCGTGCAGGGAACGGCGATTTCGGTCGCGATGGACCTGACCGAGGGGGTCATCGCCAGGTTCCGGACCATGCACATCGCGCGGGTTTCGGTGCTGACCGGGCACGTGCTCGGCAGCGTGCTGCAAGCGTTGTTCGGGCTCGTGGTGGTCACCGGGGTCGCGCTGCTGGTCGGGTTCCGGCCCGCTGCCGGAGTCGGTTCGTGGTTCGCGGCGGTCGGATTCCTGGTGGTGGTGGCGCTTGCGCTGGTGTGGCTGTGCGTCGCGCTCGGACAGGTGAGCAAGAGCGTCGAATCGGCGAGCAACACGCCGATGCCGTTGCTGCTCCTGCCTTTCCTCGGCAGCGGGTTCGTTCCGACCGACTCGATGCCGGGTGCGCTGCGGTGGTTTGCCGAGTACCAGCCGTTCACGCCGATCATCGAGACCCTGCGTGCGCTGTTGCTCGACAAGCCGCTGGGCAACCACCTGTGGTTCGCGCTCGGCTGGTGCGCCGTGATGGGCATCGGCGGCTATCTCTGGTCCAAGAAGCTTTTCAATCGCGAATACGCACACTGAAGGGGGCATGGGGGATGACTGGCGAAGAGATCGTGCAAGGGGTTCCGATGGGGCGGGCGCGGGGATGCCCGTTCGATCCTCCGCCGTCGCTGACCGCGGTGCGGGACCGGGCTCCGCTGGCGCGGATGGCGTTCCCGGACGGGCACGTCGGCTGGCTGGCCACCGGGCATGCGGAGGTCCGGGCGATTCTGGCGGACCAGCGGTTCAGCAGCCGGTACGAATTGTGGCACTACCCGTTTCCCGGGATGGAGCAGTTCCCGGAATTGCCGCCGGCTCCGGTGGGGGACATGACGGGACTTGACGCGCCGGAGCACACGCGGTTCCGGAAACTGCTGACGGGCAAGTTCACGGTGCGGCGGATGCGGTTGCTCAGCGATCGGGTGGCCGAGGTCGCCGGCGAGTATCTGGACGCGATGGAGAAGGCTGGGCCGGGGGTCGATCTGCTCGAAGCTTACGCGTATCCGGTGCCTGCGGTGATGATTTGCGAATTGCTCGGGGTGCCTTATTCGGATCGGGCTTCGTTTCTGGGGTATGCCGCGGCGATCAGCGATGTTGATCTTTCCGAAGCGGAGAGGATGACTGCTTATGGACAGCTGCAGGAGTATGTGGCTTCGCTGGTACCGGCTAAGCGGGCCGCGCCCACGGACGATTTGTTCAGCGACCTAACCGGCAGCGATCTGACCGACGAGGAATTGGCGGGGCTGGGGACGTTCCTGCTGGCGGCTGGGCTGGACACCACGGCGAACATGCTGGCGTTGGGGACTTATGCGTTGCTTCGCCATCCGGAGCAGTGGGCGGCGGTGCGGGATGAGCCGGAGGCTGCTGGCGGGGCGGTTGAGGAGCTGATGCGGTATCTGTCCATCGCGCATACCGGGGTGCGGGCGGCGCTGGAGGATGTCGCGGTCGGCGGGCAGGTTATCCGGGCTGGGGAGTCGGTGGTGCTGTCGGTGCAGGCGGCTAATCGGGATCCGCTGAAGTTCGAGCGGCCGGATGAGCTCGATGTGCGGCGGGGTGCGGTGGGGCATGTCGGGTTCGGGCATGGGATTCATCAGTGTTTGGGGCAGCAGTTGGCTCGCGTGGAGATGACGGTGGCGTTGCCTGCGTTGGTGCGGCGGTTTCCTGAGCTGCGAGTGGCGGGGGAGGTTGTTTTGCGGCCTGAGTTGCAGAATATTTACGGGGTTTCCCGGATTCCTGTTGCTTGGTGAGTCTGGGTTGCGTTGGCTCCCTCGCTTTTGATTGTTTAGCACTGGCTCGGCGCTATCAAGGGCGCCTTCGGCGTCGCTGCGCGATGACCGCTGGCACGGCCACCCTTGACAGCGCCGAGCCAGTGCTAACTGCGGCGGGGGCGAGGGGATGGGGGTGGAGTGGTCGTCTTGGTGAGTTGCGGGGGACGGGATGGCCTTGGCGCGACCGAGGTGTCGTGAGGGGGTCCCTGAGGGAATCAGATTCCCTCAGGGGTCCCCTCACGGACATTCGCAGGGGCGTGCAGGACGGCGGGCTACGCGCGTAGGCATCGCTCGCGTGTGCGGGTCGGCTGCTCGGGGACGACAACGGGCGCTTCTTTCCTCAGGTCGGGGCGGAATTCGAGGCGACGGGCGGCGTCCGGCGGGGGAAGATCGGAAGCGCGGAGTGTCAAGTAGTGGACTGTGTACCGTTCGTAGGGTTCGCGCGGCGCAGGCTCGCGGAGCTGCTTCGGTGAAGCTGGCACCTATACTCGGGCGTTGTGACTGAAGGGTTCTCGCAGGTGCTGGAGCGTTGCCGGGCGTTCCTGGAGGAGCGGCAGCCGTCGACGCCGTGTCTGGTCGTGGACCTTGACGTGGTGCGCGGGAACTGCGAGCGGCTTGGGCAGGTGCTGCCGGAAGCGCGGATGTATTACGCGGTCAAGGCTAATCCGGCGCCGGAGGTCGTGCGGGTTCTTCGGCAAGCGGGCGCTGGGTTCGATGTCGCGGGGCGCGAGGAGATCGAGTTGTGTCTCGCGCAAGGGGTGCGGCCCGAGTTGCTGTCCTATGGCAACACGGTGAAGAAGGCTCGGGACATCGAGTTCGCGCATCGCGTGGGGGTGCGGCGGTTTACCTTCGACAGCCTCGAGGACCTGGAGAAGATCGCGGAGTTCGCGCCGGGGGCGACGGTCTCGTGCCGGATTCTCGTGGACAGTCCTGGATCGCAGACGCCGTTCGGGCGCAAGTTCGGCTGTGCTCCCGAGATGGCGGTCGACCTGCTGGTTCGGGCGGCGGGGTTGGGGCTGGATCCGGAGGGGGTCGCGTTTCACGTTGGGTCGCAGCATGTCGATCCGCGGGCTTGGGAAGTCGGGATCGCTGCCGCGGGCGAGGTTACTCGTGCGGTTGCGGAGCGCGGGGTTTCCTTGCGGGGGCTGAATATCGGCGGTGGGTTTCCTGTCGGCTATCGGACTGAGCCGCCGCCGTTGGAGGAGTACGCGGCGGTTATTCGCGACGCCCTCGGGCGGCATTTCGCGGTGGTGCCTGAGTTGTCGTTCGAGCCGGGGCGGGCAGTGGTGGCGTCGGCTGGGGTGATTCGCAGCGAGGTCGTGCTGGTGTCGCGGAAGTCCGCGGCGGACGGGAAGCGTTGGGTGTATCTCGACATCGGCCGGTACGGCGGGCTCGCCGAGACGGAGAACGAGGCGATCGCGTACCGGTTGGTCACCGCGCATGACGGCGGTCCGGATGGGCCTGTCGTGGTTGCGGGGCCGACGTGCGACGGGGACGACGTGCTTTATCAGCGCACGCCGTATCGGTTGCCGTTGGCGTTGCGGGCTGGGGATTACGTCGATATTCCGGACGCTGGAGCGTACACGCAAAGCTATTCTTCGGTGTCGTTCAACGGGTTTCCGCCGCTGCGGTCGTACTTCATCGGCGGGGAGCCCGGCGGGGTCGGGGAATTCGCTGGACGGCATGTGCTGGCTGAGTTTTCCGGAGTGTCCGCGGAGCTGCTCGACGACCCGGTGTTTCTGTGCGAGAGCTTGGAACGAGTGCTGGACAAGGCCGGCGCGACGGTGTGCGAGCTGACGTACAAGCAGTTCGAACCACACGGGGTGACGGCGATGGCGTTGCTGTCGGAGTCGCACGCTTCGATCCACACGTATCCGGAGCGCGGGTCGGCGTTCGTGGATGTGTTCACGTGCGGGCACAAGGCGGATCCAGAGCAGGCGGTTCAGTTGTTGCGGGACTTGCTCGGCGCGAGCGTTTCGCGGGTCACCACTATCCACAGAGGACAGGAAGACAGTTGAACATCGAGGAACCAGTCGGCACGGGACTGACCCGGACGTGGCACGTCTCGGACGTGCTGGTCGACACGCGGACTGCCTATCAGCACCTGGTGATCGGCAAGACAGCGCAGGGGATTTCGCTGTTTTGCGACGACGAGCGGCAGAGCACCGAGTTCAGTCAGCTGGTGTATCACGAGGCGTTGCTGGTTCCGGCGTTGCTGCTGGCGTCCACTGTGGACCGGGTGTTGGTGGTCGGGTCCAGTGAAGGCGTGGTGTGCCAGATCGCGGCCGAGGCGGGGGCTTCGGTCGATCACGTGGACATCGATGCCGAGGCGGTTCGGCTGTGCGCGGAGCATCTTCCGTACGGGTACACGTCGGCTGAACTGGCCCGAGCGGAGCGTGGCGAGGGGCCGGTTCGGGTGCATTACGTCGATGGGTGGGAGTACGTCCACACCTGTGCGGAGAAGTACGACGTGGTGCTGGTCGATCTGCCGGATGAGCAGGATGGCACCGATGCTCAGCACAATCGGTTGTACGGCAAGGAATTCCTGGAGCAGTGCCGGTCGTTGCTGACGCCTGGCGGGGTGGTGGCGTATCAGGGCGGGTGTCCGACGTTGTGGCGGAACTCGACCTTGGTGAAATGCTGGCGCCGGTTCGAGGAGGTCTTCCCGACGCCGGTGTACTTCGGGTCGCCGGAGCACGAATGGGCGTTTTTCTTCGGGACGGACGTGGAAGCGCCGCTGGAGACCATGGTGGCGCGGTTGGAGACGCTGCCGTACCGCCCGGTGTCGGTCGACGCGCTGACGTTGCGCGGGGCGACGGTTCCGCCGATCAGCCTTCGCCGGTGACGGATGTGTGGACGTTCGCGCTGATCACTCCGGACGGAGTGGTCAGTGACGCGTTCGATTCCATTGTGGATCTGGTGCAGCGCAATGGCTTCGTCGTGGTGACGGGTCGGGTGCTTCAGCTGGATCTGCCGACGATGATGCGGGTGTACCGGGCGTCGGAAGCGGTTGATCTGGAGAACGATCCGTTCGCGCAGCTTTACGGCTCGGGGGCGGCGTGTTTGCTCCTGCTGCATCGTGCCGACGGGGACGCTTGCGCGACGTTGACGCGCTGCAAGGGCGCGACCCGGCCGGACGCTGCGGAGCCGGGGACGGTGCGGTACCTCGGGGAGAACGTCATCCTCAATCTCCTGCACTGCCCGGACGATCCAGCCAATGCGCTGCGTGAACTGTCCATTTTGGTCGGTCCGGAGACTGCTGAGCGGTACCGTGCGGAGGCGGTGTCCGGCGTGCTGCGCGGGGCGGCGGCGGTGCGCGCCAGTCTTCCCGCGACGCACGGCTGGGAGGCGATTTCCTACCCCGTGGCGGTCAATCGCATCCGGCGGCGGATCGCGCAGCAGTTCGCGCCTGCTGATGCGGGCCTCCAAGCCGCGCTGGACGACGAACGTGACCGGATTGCTGAGTGCCGGACCAGTAGTGAACGTCGGCGTGCAGCGGATCGGGAGAACCCGTCGATCCAGCGGAGGCTCACCAGCCTCGGGCTCGGAGAACTAGCCGGAGCGCCGCCGGATCAGGCTGTGCTTGCCGAGCGCGGCGTCTTCGTTTCGCAGCTCGAAAGGCTGGTCATCGACACCCACGACACGTGATCAATGCCCGGAGAACCACCCCGGCAGATCCAGTCGTGCCGAGTCCGGCGAAGCGACCTTCCGCAGATCCTCTTCCATCGACCGCAACCGCCCGGCACCCAAGGTCTCAGCCCACTCGGCCCGCAGCCGGTCGAAGATCTGTGCGGACTTGGTCAGGCAGTCGAGACCGCGGTCGGTCAGGCGCACCAGCATGCGGCGGCCGTCCTCGGGGTCGCGTTCTCGGTGGACGTATCCGAGCCGTTCCAGGGTGTCGATCGTCTTGCCCGCGGCCTGCTTGGTGACCCCGAGCGTGCGGCCCAGTTCCACGGCGGTGGTCCCGGACGGGCCGATTGCCTGGAAGACGAAGCCGTGCATCGGGCGCAGACCGGGGTGGCCCTGCTTCGCCAGCTCGGCGTGCAGGTCGTCGATCAGGCTGCGGAAGGCGAACAGCAGGCGCAGCGGCAGCTCGTATCCGGGCGGATCGCTTGACATAGGTAGACAACCTCGTTGACTATATGGACAACCTGATTGTCTATCTTAACGGGGAGAGCAGCATGGCAGTGATCCGGGACAGCCGTCGGACCGAGACGCCCAACGCGGTGATGACGACGTTGGCTTCGCCGACGCAGGGCGGCAGTCAGCAGGCGGTCTGGAGGGTCGAGATGGTGCCCGGCGCGGTCGGGCCGGTGCACGCGTTCGATACCGAGCAGGTGTGGACGATCCTCGGCGGCGCGGCGGAGATCACCGTGGGCGGTGTCGTTGAAGCCGTGAAGGAGGGGGAGACGGTGGTGCTGCCCGCGGACGCGGAGCGGCGGGTGCGGGCGGACGCGCGGAGCGGCATGGTGGCGATCGCGTGTGCGTCGGGGAGTACTCGGGTGTATCGGACGGGTGTGGTGCCGGCCTGTGCGACGGCGGACGGGGACAAGATTCTTCCGGACTGGGTCGCCTGAGCTGTGGCGGGCGTCACGGAATGTTCGGCGATCTTGGGCGCTACAACGGATATGTCTGCTCCCACTACGCCAGAAGAGTCCGCCGCGGTCGTTCCCGTTCTGGACGACTTCGATTTCCCGCTCGTCGACGGCGCTGCCTGCCGGATCGACGACCCGGACTGCGAAGCCTGCCAGTAACACCGCACGCACGGAGGAATCCGCTGCGTGACAAAGTGGTAACAACACGAGTGACCGGTCGGTGACGGCTCGGGAAACACGGTAACTGCCGGCCCTTCCGGCAGTTACCGTCATTCTCGTGCCGTTGACATTGATCAAAGGTCAGTTCCGGGTCGTCGGGGCCTCCCCGGACGGGGATTCGGTCCGGTTCTATCCCGACCGCGCCGATGCGTTTTCCGCCGCCAACCTCAAAGTGCGGACCAATTCCCGCGGCGGGGTGCAGTTGCGCCTCGACGGGATCGACGCGCTCGAAACGCATTACCGCCCGAGGGTTGCCGGGGCCGAGCTGTGGCGTCAGCCCAAGGAACTGGCGGACGCCGCCGGGGCGGAACTGTTGCGGTACCTCGGTTTCACGAAGATCGAGCGCGACGAAGGCGGGCGCGTTTCCGCCAGTACGCCGGGGGAGACGAGCGGGCACATCCTGACCCGGTTCGCCGACAAGTACGGCCGCGCGGTCGCGTTCGCGTTTCCCGGGCAGCGCGCGGGGCGTTCCACGGACGGCGGGAGCGTGCACCTCGACCCGAAAGCGCTGAAGGCGTCGGCGAATTTCCGTCTTCTCGAAACCGGGCTGGCGTATCCGACGTTCTACTCCAAGCTTTACCCGGACCTCCGGCAGGCGATGTCCGACGCGGCGGTCGCGGCGCGCGGCGCGGGCAAAGGCGTGTGGGAGCACGACGTCACCACCAAGGGATTCAAGCTGAGCAGCCGCGCCCAATTGCGTGACGATATGGTGCTTTTGCCGAAACTGTTCCGCCGTTTGGTCGATTACCTGAGCCTCGACGAAACTGGCGGCGTCTCGCTCGCCGGGTTCGCGGATTACATCGACACCCGCAACGACCGGCTTTTCACCATCCCGGACGGGCACGCGACGGAACTCCACACGCTCCTGTCCGTCCGGCGGCAGACGTTGAAGCTCACGACTCCGCCGGAGCAGATCGTGTTCGAAGAGGCTTGACCGGCTGCCGCAGCACGGTCTTCAGCTTCTCGGGCGCGGTGCGGCGCGGGTCGCTCAGGTAAATCTCGTGGTGGTCGCCGTTGAAGGTCAACTCGTGCGCGGGCAGGTATTCGTCGTGGAGTCGGTGCAGCGTGGGCGTTTCGTCGTCGTACGAGCCGAGGTGCAGGATCTGGACGCTCGTGCCTTCGGTCAGCGTGCGTAGCCGAACGCTGGTGAGGGCGGGGTTGCCCTTCTTCTTCGCGACGCTTTCGGCGGCTTCCCGGACCATCTCCTCGGTGACCCAGTCCGGCTGGTTGATCATCATCGTCCAGTCCCACTTCGCTTTTTCCCGAGTGAGGAAGACGGTGGGGTCGTCGGCGCGCCACAGCCCTTCGAGCGGTCCGACGACGAAGTCCCGGCCGAGGGTTTTCTTGCTGGCGAACTTCACCGAATACGCGATTCCGTACAGCGCTTCGACGGCGTTTGTGTACTCCGGCGCGGTGTTCGGGTCGCCGTGGCCGTCGACGGCGAGGTACTGCAGCGTGGGGACGTCGACGACGGTGAAGTCCTTCGACGGCGGCGCATACAGCGCGCGGTGGGCCTTCTTGACGTCATACTTCTCCATCGCGGTCTCCTTGGCGAGGACGCTCTCGGTCCAGGTGAGGTCGGCCGTGAGCATCGCTTCGCTGTAGTCGAAGATCGCCGCCGCGGCGTCGGGCAGGGGTTCTTGGCGGGCGCGCGTCGCTCGGACTTCGGCGAGTTGTTCGCGTACTGCGGCGAGCCGGGTGGTCAGCCCGGAACGCACTTCCGCGTCCGGCAGGACTGGGCTGTTGGCCATCGCGATGAGGACGCGCGCGTGGACCGGCGTGAGGGTGGCGAGCGCTTCGCGGGTGGCGTCCGCGCAGAGTTCGACGCCGGACGCCGTGGCTTGGAAGGTCGCCCGCGATTTCCCGGAGCGCGGACCGCCGGTGGCTTCGATCAGACCGCGTTTGGCCAGCTTGTCGAGGACGTAATAGATCGAGGAGAAGCCGAGCGCGGTCCAGGCGCGGATGCCGCGGTCCTCGATCACCCGCTCCAGTTCGTAGCCGTGCCGGGGTTGTTCGACGAGCAGGCCGAGGACGGTCAGTTCGGCGTCGGTGAGGGCGGGCACGCCAGCTATTCTAGTACTAGAATAGCTGCGCCTCCAGGACCGCGACCTCCGGTGCCGGGTCGAAGCCGTGCCCGAGCAGCCAATGGACCACCCGGAGGCTGCGCAGCGACCACCACGCGCGGAGTACGTCGAGGTCGATGTCCGTGCCGTAACCGGCGACGACGTCGGCGAGGTGTTCCTGGTGGGCGAGGGTCAGGGCGGCGAGGTCGAAGAGGGCGTCGCCCTGGGCGGCTTCGGACCAGTCGAGGACGCCGGTGACCTCGTCGCCCTCGACGAAGATGTGGGCGACCTGCAGATCGCCGTGGGCGAACACCGGGGTCCACGGCCGCAGCGCCGCCTTGGCGATCTGGTGGTTGCGGGTGACCAGGTCGGCGGGGAGCGCGTCGTTCGCGATCAGCCACGCGCATTCGCGGTCGAGCTCCGCGGCGAGTTCGTCGGGGTCCCAGCCGGGCGACGGCGGCAGCGGCGCCTCGTGCAGTTTGCGGGCGGCGGCTCCGGCAGCGGCCCAGGCCTCGGGCGACGCGGTTGACGGTTTGCCGGGGCGACCCAGTTCGCGTCCGGGCAGGGCGGCGAGCGCGAGCACGGGCGGTTTCCGCCACAGGATCTCCGGCGTCGGGACCGGGGCCAGCGCCATCGCCGCGACCTCGGCGTCGGCGCGCGCCTGATCGGTGTCGACCTTCAGGAACACGTCGCCGACGCGCAGGGTCGCGCGTTCGTGGTGGGCGACGATGACTTCGACTTCCTCCATGGCCGCGATTGTCACGAAGACGATCACTCGCGTCGCCCCATTTTCCGGCACGCCGCGGCGAGTACCCCCAGCACTCGCCCCTCCCGCGGAGGCTGTCCGCCCGGCCCCACCGCCGCCGGCCCGGAGGCCGGCGACCAGGTCCCCACCTCGGGGGCCGGACGTGGTTCCCACCCTGCCCGGCGCCGTCCCCAAGCTGTCCCCGGTCTGTCCTTTCGATCTTCGCGGTGCCGGTGACCTGCGCGGGTATGCTCGTAACCCGGAGCGGAGGAGGGAAGTCGCGGAATGGATTTTCGCGTGCTCGGAGCGCTGGAAATCCAGGACGGGACCGACCGGCTGACGTTGCCCGGCGCGCGCCATCGCCGCGTGCTGGCCTGTTTGCTGCTCTCGCCCAACTCGGTCGTCCCGCTGCCGAAGCTGATCGAGGCGACGTGGGACGGCGAGCCGCCCGCGACCGCCACGAAGCAGATCCAGAACTGTGTGTCCGTGCTCCGCGAGCGGCTCGGCGACCCCAAGCAGAAGCTCATCGTCACCGACGGCTCGGGCTACCGGATCACGGTCGACAATCTGCAAGTCGACTGGCTTCGGTTCACCGACGCCGTTGCCGCCGCCCGGCAGTCGGCGGAGGCAGGCGCGCTGGCGGACGGGGTCGAGAAGATCCGGTCGGCGCTGCGGTTGTGGCGCGGTCCGGTGCTGGACGGACTGGACGCCGCGGCGCTCGCCGGGCGGGCGGCGCGGCTGGAGGAGCAGCGGCTCAACGCGGTGGAGCTGTGCATCGACTGGCAGCTGAAGCTCGGCCAGCACCGCGAGGTCGTGGACGAGCTGGGGGAGATCGTCGAGGAACATCCCCTGCGGGAACGGCCGTACGCGCAGCTGATGCTCGCCTTGGACCGCAGCGGGCGGCAGGCGGACGCGCTCGCGGTGTTCCAGCGATTGCGGACGCAGCTCGCTGAGGAACTCGGGGTCGATCCCGGTGCCGAGGTGCGCCGGTTGCACGAGCAGATCCTGCGCGGGGAGACCGAAGAGCCGGTTGTCGTGGAGCAGGTGCAGCCGGAGCAGCCCTCGAGTCAGCTCGATCGGGCGGCCGAGGAACTCGCGGCGGCGATCGTCCGGCAGTGGACCGCCGAGACCGAGATCCGCTCGCTGCACCGTCCGGAGCCGGTGCCGCTGACCTGGACGAGCACCGAGCGTCCGGTGGCCGCGGCCGCGTCGGCGGTGCTCGGCCGGCCCGGCGACCCGGAGCGGCTGACGTTCAGCGGCGATCTCACCGACGTCGTCGCGAAGTTCCGGCAGGTCCCGGCGCGGCAGCTGGTCGTGCTCGGCGAGCCGGGCGCGGGGAAGTCGGTGCTGGCCATCCTGCTCACGCTGGGGCTGCTGGCCGACCCGCCGCCGGGCGAACCGGTGCCGGTACTGCTGCCGCTGTCGTCGTGGAATCCGCGCGAGGAACACCTGCACGGCTGGCTCGCCCGACGGCTGGTCGAGGAGTATCCGGGCCTGGCCAATACCGGCGCGTACGGCAAGGGAGCGGCGCTGCGGCTAGTGCTCGAAGGCCGGGTCATCCCGGTGCTCGACGGTCTCGACGAGCTGGCTCCCGGACTGCACACCGCCGCGATCGACGCGCTGGACCAGGCCGTTTCCGGCGGTCGTCCGCTCGTGGTGACCTGCCGCAGCACCGAGTACGAATCCGCGGTGGAGCAGTCCGGGACCTTTCTGTCGCGCGCGGCGGTGGTGGAGATCGAACCGGTCGAGACCGAGGACGCGATCGACTTCCTCACCGCCCGGCAGCGCTTCGGCGAAACCCGCTGGGACCCGGTGGTCCGGCAGTTGCGGCAACATCCGGAAAGCCCGCTGGCGCAGGCACTTCGCACGCCGCTGATGGTCGACCTGGCCAGGACGGCGTACGCGCATCCGTCGACCGATCCCGGCGAACTCTGCGACACGACGCGCTTTCCCGACCGCGCGGCGATCGAGGGACATCTGCTGGACGAGTACCTGCCCGTGGTCTACACCTCGCGACCGGCCCCGCCCGCCCGGCTCGACCGGCCGACCCGCCCGCGCGATTACCCGGCGGAGCAGGCGCAGCGGTGGCTGAGCTTCTTCGCCCGGCAGCTGGAACGCGACCAAAGCCGCGATCTCGCGTGGTGGCAGTTGGACCGGGCGGTGCCGAGGCTGGTGCTGGGACTGTGCCTCGGACTGCCGCCGGCGTTGCTGTTCGCGCTGACCGGCTGGATCGCCGCGGGTCCGGTGATCGGGGCGATCTACGGGCTGTCGTTCGCGGTGGCAGGTTGTGTAACGCATACAGTCGGCAGCCGACCGGGGCCGTTGCGGGTGGAGGCGCGGTTCCGCGGTACTGCGGGCCGGTTCCTGCGCCGGTTCGCGGTCGGGGTGCTGATCGGGGTGTGCCTCGGGTTGGCGTGGTCGCTGTCGGTCGGGGTGATCGCCCTGCTCGCGATTGTGTTCGGGCTGGCGATCGGAGTGCACGTCTGGCTGGATACGCCGCTGGAGGCGAGCCGCGTGTCGAGTCCGGCGAGCGTCCTGCGCAACGACCGCGCCGCGACGTTGTCGTTCACCTTGTCCTTCATCGTCTCGCTGGGCCTGTTCTACGGGATGGCGTTCGCCTTCACGAAGGAAACGCGGTTCCTCGGCGTCTTCAACGACCGTTACGACCTGGCGCTGGCCTTCGCCGGCGGGCTGGCGTCGGCGTTGCTGGGCCGGTTTTTGGTGCGGAGTCCGGGAAGTCTCGCCTACGGCATCGCTGGCGTGATCATCGGCGGCCAGGTCTTCTCGCGGGCGTCGAGCACGGCACAGGCGGTGGCGGCCGGGCTGATGTTCGGGTTGGCCGTGGGGCTGAGCGTGTGGATCTCCCGGGCTTGGGGCGCGTACACGTTCAGTCGGCTGTGGCTGGCATCGCGGAAGCGAATCCCGGTGGATCTGATGGGTTTCCTCGACGACGCGCATCGCCGCGGCGTGCTGCGTCAGGTCGGCGAGGTCTACCAGTTCCGGCACGCGCGGTTGCAGGAACGGCTCGCGGCGGATCCGGGTTAACGCTGCAATCGCGGGTCTTGCGATGGGTCCGCGTACATCGGCGGGCAGCCCTGGTCGATGGCTTCGGGCCGCAGTTCGTAGTGCCACGGTTCGTTGCGGTAGATCTGGCACAGTCCATACGCGGCACCGTGTTTCGACAGCCACGCCGTCGCCGCGGAGGGGCCGAGGTCGATCGCGTTTCCCAGGACGTGCGCGGACCGGTCGGCGGTGGCTACCCAGCGGGCGGCTTCCTGTTCCGAGCCGTACTTCGCGATCGCCTTGTGCCGAAGCTGATTCTGATACGCCGGGGAACGCCAGCCGCTGTTGACGCGGAATTCGACGCCGTCGTTCGCGGCGTCCTTCGCCGCTCGACGCAGCGCATCCAGGAAAACCGGGTCGAGATTGGCCACGGCCGGAATCTCGGCGAACACCGTGGTGCCGGGCGGGACGGCTCCGTCGGCCTCGCTCAATGCGCCACGACGGCGAAGCACCTGGCGGACGGTTCGCCGGAAAACGGCGAGAGCCGGGCGTCGTGCTGATTCGCTGCGGGTCATGGCGTCCAGCCAAGGGGAACCGGTGTTGCCAGCACGTACGCGGTTTCGGATATGCCAGCGATACGTGTCTGCTCGTAGCATCGACGGCATGCGTGTGCTGATCGTCGAGGACGAGCCCTACCTGGCTGAGGCCATCCGGGACGGGTTGCGCCTGGAGGCGATCGCGGCCGACCTCGCCGGGGACGGGGACACAGCGCTGGAAATGCTGAGCGTCAACGCGTACGACATGGCTGTGCTCGACCGGGATATCCCCGGGCCTTCGGGCGACGAGATCGCGAAGCGCGTCGTCGCGTCCGGCAGCGGCATGCCGATCCTCATGCTCACCGCCGCCGACCGGCTCGACGACAAGGTCTCCGGCTTCGAACTCGGCGCCGACGACTACCTCACCAAACCGTTCGAGATGCGGGAACTCGTGCTCAGGCTGCGCGCGCTCGATCGCAGGCGCGCGCACAACCGGCCGCCGGTGCGGGAAATCGCGGGACTGAAGCTCGACCCGTTCCGCCGCGAGGTCTACCGCGACGGCCGGTACGTCGCGCTGACCCGGAAGCAGTTCGCCGTCCTGGAGGTGCTCGTCGCGGCCGAGGGCGGGGTGGTCAGTGCCGAAGAACTCCTCGAACGGGCCTGGGACGAGAACGCGGACCCGTTCACCAACGCCGTGCGCATCACGGTTTCGGCGCTGCGCAAACGGCTCGGCGAACCGTGGCTGGTCGCGACCGTCCCCGGGGTCGGCTACCGGATCGACGACGGATCGGACCGCACGTGATCCGCGAGCCGGGGATGAGCGTCCGGCTCAAACTGACCCTCAGCTACGCCGGATTCCTCATGCTGGCCGGGACGCTGCTGCTCGGCGCGGTGGGTTTCTTCCTGCTGGACTACCAGGACCGGGCGCTGGAGGTCATGCCGGTGGTGATGGCCCCGTCCGGCCGCGACCTGATCAAGGATTTCGCGCCCGACGCCGCCGTCGTGATGCTGCTCCTGCTGCTGTTCGGCCTGCTGGGCGGCTGGATTCTCGCCGGGCGCATGCTCGCCCCGCTGAACCGGATCACCGCCGCGACTCGGCAGGCGTCGACCGGGTCGCTCGCGCACCGGATCGAACTGGAAGGTCGCGATGACGAGTTCCGCGAACTCGCCGACAGCTTCGACGCCATGCTCGCGCGCCTCGACGCGCACGTCGCCGAACAGCGGAGATTCGCCGCCAATGCCTCCCACGAACTGCGCACGCCGCTGGCGATCACGCAGAGCCTCCTCGAAGTCGCCCGCGACGACCCGGAGCGCGATATCGGCGAACTGCACGAGCGTCTCCGCGTCGTGAACGCGCGGGCGATCGAACTCACCGAAGCGTTGCTGCTGCTCAGCCGCGCGGATCAGCGGTCGTTCACCCGGGAGCCCGTCGACCTGTCGCTGCTGGCGGAAGAAGCCGCGGAGACGTTGCTCCCGCTTGCCGAGAAACACGGGGTGACCATTGAGACCTCCGGCGATGTCACTGGCGTGAACGGGTCCCGGGCGCTTTTGCTGCAGCTGACGACGAATCTGCTGCACAACGCCATCGTCCACAACCTGCCGGAAGGCGGGACCGTGCAGCTCCGCACGACTGCGTCTGCGACGTCGAGCACGCTCATCGTGGAAAACACCGGGGAGGAAGTCAGCCCGGAGCGGATCTGGACGTTCACTGAGCCGTTCCAGCGCGGCACCGAGCGGATCCGTCGTGATCACGCTGGGGTCGGGCTGGGGCTGGCGATCGTGAAGAGCATCGCGCAGGCGCATGACGGGACGCTTTCGCTCGCGCCGGGCGTTGCGGGCGGGCTTCGGGTGACGGTGCGGCTACCTGGCGGGTCGATGTTGTTGGGCGATCGACAGGACGTGTCGCGCTAGGACAATGTCGGCGTCGGGTGCTCCGGTCGCGGAGGCGCGGGCGGACATCGTCGCGAGACGTGCTGGGTCGGTGAGGATCGGGACGAGGGCGGATTCGATCCACGCTGGGGTCAGGTTGGCGTCGTTGACGAGCAGTGCGCCGCCTGCCGCGACGACTGGCCCGGCGTTCAGCCGTTGCTCGCCGCCGCGGTCGGGCAGCGGGACGAACGCGGCGGGGAGTCCGACGGCGGCCAGTTCGGCGCAGGTCATCGCGCCGGAACGGCAGATCGCGAAGTCGGCGGCGGCGTAGGCGTACTGCATTTCGTCGACAAACGGCAGGACGACATACGACGGGTCGGCCGCTTCGACGGTGTGCCGCGGGCCGGTGATGTGCAGGACTTGCACCCCGGCCTTCCGTAAGGCGGCAGCTGCGCCGGAGGCGGCGGCGTTGATCGTGGTGGCTCCTTGCGAACCGCCGGTGACCAGCAGGACCGGGCCATCGGTGCTGAGGCCGAACTTGCGGCGAGCTGCTTCGCGGGTCGCGAGACGGTCGAGTCCGGTGATCGCTGGGCGCAGCGGGATCCCGATCGCGGTGCCGTTTTTCAGCCGGACATCCGGGGAAGCGGTGTACACGTGGGGCGTCAGCCTGGCGGCCATGCGGTTGGCTGCTCCCGGGCGGATGTTCGCTTCGTGGATGACGATCGGCAGCCGGCGCCGGCGGGCGGCGAGGTAGGCCGGTGCGGCGACGTAGCCGCCGAAGCCCACCACGACGTCGGCTTGAACCTGGTCGAGGACTGCGCTGGCGGCCCGGATCGAAGCGCGCAGCCGGGACGGAATGTGCAGCAGCGCCCGGGTTGCCTTGCGCGGCAGCGGGACCGGCGGGATGAGTTCCAGCGGGTACCCGCGCGCCGGGATCAGCGTCGTGTCCAGACCGCGGACGGTGCCGAGCGCGGTGATCTCCGCGGCGGGGGCCAATCTCCGCAGTGCGTCGGCGAAGTTCATCGCGGGTTCGATGTGCCCGGCCGAATGGCCTCCGGCGACGACCACGCGTGGTGCTTTGATGTCCATCTAGGCAACGAGAAAATCGAAGTACGTGTCCGGATAGGGTTCGTCCTTTAGCGTGTAGTGCCACCACTCGGATTCGTAGGCGCCGAAACCGCAGTCCTCCATGAGGGAACGGAGGTGCTGCCGGTTCGCCGCCTCGGTCGCGGTGAGGCCGGGTGCGCCGTGGTGCGAGACCGCGTCCATCAGGTCGAAGCCGCCGCCCATCGCGACGAGTTCGCCGGTGTCCAGGTGATACAGCGTCAAATCCGCTGTGCTGCCTCGGGTGTGTCCGGATTTGGTTGCCACGTAACCGTTTTCGAACATCTCCGCACGGTTGAGGTTCGGGTAGTGCTGACGCTTTTTCCGGCCGTCCTCCGGCTGTTTCGCCCAGCGCAGGAAACAGTCCACGGCGCGCTGCGGCCGGTAGCCGTCCCAGATCAGCAGGCCGAAGCCCAGCGTCGCGGCTTTGTCCTGCGCGCTTTGCAGTGCGCTGCACAAGGCGTGGGTGCCGACGATCCGGTTCGCCAGGTAGCCGTCGACCGGTTTGCCGGTGAAGTTGTCCCAGGTGGCGTACTTGGCGTCCCAGCGGATCCCGGGCACAGCTTCGTCGAGGAAGGCGAAACCGGGCTTCATCGGGGCGTCCCGGCCAGCGCGAGCGACACCATCCGGTCGAGCATTTCGGCGAACGAAAGTCCGGCCGCCGCCATCATTCGCGGGTATCGGCTGTAAGAGGTCAAGCCCGGGAAGGTGTTGACCTCGTTGAGCATGGCGGTGCCGTCTTCGAGCAGGAACAGGTCGACGCGCGCGAGTCCCTTGCAGCCCAGGGCGCGGTAGATGGTCTGCGCGGTCGCCTGGACGCGGGCGCGCGACTCCGCCGGAATGTCCGCTGGGACGAGGATGGTCGAGTTTTCCGAGCCGCTTTCCGGGTTGTCCTCCTGGTGGATCTTGAAGAACCCGTGCGACAGCCGGATCTGGTCCGGTTCGCCGACGATCAGGTCCGCGCCGTTGCCCAGGACCGCGCACCCGACCTCGCTGCCCTCGACCGCTTCCTCGATCAGCAGCTTGGAATCGAACCGCGCCGCCTCCGCGATCGCACCCGGCAGGTCTTCCTCGCGCGAGACCTTGGTGACGCCAAACGACGAACCGGACCGGGCCGGTTTCACGAAGACGGGGTAGGAGAACTTGCTGGCGTCGACATCCTCGTCCGCGGTGCCAGCCCAGAAATTCGGTGTCGCGATGCTCGCGCTGTCGACGACCAGGTACGCGAGGGATTTGTCCATGCACAGCGCGGAACTCTGCACGTCACAGCCCGCGTAGGGGATTCCGGACAGTTCGAGGAGGCCCTGCATCGCGCCGTCCTCGCCGAGTTTGCCGTGCAGCACCGGCAGCACCACGTCCAGCCGGACCGGTTCGTACTTGCCCTGCTCCTCGACGAGCAGCCCGTGGACGCTTCGATCCGGCGACAACATCGCCGGGCGACCGCTGTCTTCCCACGCCTCGCCGGGTCCGTCGCAGAGCCTCCACGAGCCGTCCTTGGTGATCCCGACCCAGTACGGTTCGTATTTTTCCGGGTCGAGGTTCTTCGCGACCTCTCGCGCGGATTTGACCGAGACGGGGTGTTCCTCGGAGATTCCGCCGAAGATGACGCCGACCTTGAGTTTAGGCATGGTTTGTCCAGCTTTCGAAATTCAGGCAGTTGAGGAGGCTGTTTTTCACCGCGTCGCGCAAGGCGTGGTCGGTGTGATAGGCGGTGTGCGGGCTGATCAGGACGTTCGGGAGGTTTTGCAGCCGCGCCAGATTCGTGTTCTCGAGGGGTTTGCGGCGGCAGTCGGCGTAGAACATCCCTTCCTCCCCTTCGAGGACGTCCAATGCCGCGCCGCCGAGCCTGCCGTTTTCCAGTGCGGACAGGAGAGCGTCGGTGTCGATCAGCCCGCCGCGGCCGGTGTTGACGACGATCGCGCCGGGTTTCATCTGCTCGATCCTTTGTCGGTCAAGGAGATGGTGGGTTTCCGGAGTGAGCGGGGTGTGCAGGGTGACGATGTCGCTCTGCCGCAGCAAATCGTCGAGGGGAACGTAATCGGCTGACGTCCGGGGGTACAGGTCGTAGGCCAGCTTCTGCCCGCCGAAACCCCACAGTCGGTCGATGACCGCCGCGCCGATCCGTCCGGTTCCGATGACGCCTACGGTGAGGTCGCGCAGTTCTTTTCCAGGGGTATGGCTCAATCGGTAATCGTGCGCGTCGGTCCGGCGGATGAGGGACTTCGCGTTTCGGATCGCCATCAGCATAAACATGAGCGTGTAATCAGCGACACTGTCGGGCGAGTACGCCACGTTTTCCACCGTTATGCGCATTTTCTCGGCGTATCCGACGTCGAGATGATTGCAGCCGATACTCCGCGTCGAGAGATACTTGACGCCGACCTCGCTGAGCGCGCGCAAGGTGCCATTGGTGATGCGGGTTTTGTGACTGACGCTGACACACCGGTTCCCGGCGGCGAGTTCGACGGTGGCTTCGGACAACGCCGCCGCGGTGACAGTCGGTGTCACCCCCAAACGAGACACCGCCTCCTCGACCAGAGCGGCTTCGTCGGGCCCGCAGCCGTAGATCGTGATCCCGGCCGCCGGAACCAGCGACCGAACCCGAAGCCCCGCAGCACGTGCCGGTTCGCGGTAGGTCATGGGTGCCAGTCAAGGCAGGAGGATGTTGCCAGCACGTATGCGGTTTCCGATACACGGACGATATGCGGATCGCGGGTCGCCGGGGGATGGTGGGGAAAACCGGTGGAGCTCGCAGCCCTCGGCGTGGTCGGATACGCGGATGGGGGAGTGGGAGCGGAAGAACGCCGCGCGCCGGGCGACCGTCTTGGCCCTGCCGACCGTCCACGCCTGGCATCATGCGCGAATCGTGCCGCCACAGCCGGGAGACGTGCGGATCTCGGAGTCCATCGGGCCGCTCGGTGAGCTGCTGGCGGTCTGGACGGCTCCTGCGGACCGAGCGGTGAAGCTTCCGGAAGTGCGCGCCTCGCGTCCGGTGCGGGTGACCGTGCATGTGCCGGAAATGGCGGTCGCCGCGCGGATTCCGGATTTTCGGCTGGCGCATCCGACGGTGCAGCCACTGCCGGACGGTCGCGTGCTCATGGTCGACGCGCGGTGCACCTGGCGGTCTGAAGGGCCGGACCGCAACGCGATCGTCTACGACTCCGACGGTGAAGCCGTGGCCGAGCAGACCTTCGGCGACGGCATCGATCACGTGCAAACCACCCGAAACGGCGAGATCTGGGTCGGCTACTTCGACGAAGGCACCGAATGGCCCGTCGTCCGGATCCACGACGGCGGCGTGACCGGGTGGCGCAACGAAATCCGCAGCGCCACCGCGTTGGCAGTGCGTGGTTCCCGGCTGGCCTTCTACGGCGGTTACGAGGCGTACCGGGATCGGCTGGTTGCCGGAGTGCTCGATGACGACCGGTTCCGGGTCACCGGCGAGTACCGGCTCGTGTTGCCGGATGGGGAGGAAGTACCGCGAGATGCCCGGGTTTTCGGGCGGGGCGCGGACTTGCACGTCGTGACCCGGGACGACTGGTACCGGCTCAGTCTCGAAGACCTGCCTGGATAAGAACCGCGCCGCAAAGTTACGGCCGACGCTGGCCGTTCTGATAGTTGAGCGCGTAGCGGACCGCGTCGGCGCGCGAGTGGAAGCCGGCCTTGGCGAAAAGGTTGTTGATGTGGGTTTTCACGGTCGCCTCGCTGATGACCAAGGCGGCCGCGATTTCCGGATTGCGCAGGCCGTCGCCGATCAGGCCGAGGATTTCGCGTTCGCGTGCGGTCAGCGCCAGATCCGGTTCGGCGGGCGGGGCCGGTTTGGCGGCCAGCGCGAGCAACCGTCGCTGCACCTCGGGCGAGAGCACGGTCTGGCCCTGCGCCGCGGTGCGCACGGCGTGCAGGATCGTGGTGCGGTCCGCTTCTTTGGTCAGGTATCCGCTCGCGCCCGCCTGCAGTGCGGCCAGGATCGACTCGTCGTCGTCGAACGTCGTGAGCACGAGAACGGTGGTGTCCGGCTGGCTTTCGCGGATGCGCCCGGTCGCGCCGACCCCGTCGAGCACCGGCATGTTGAGGTCCATCAGCACGACGTCCGGACGGTGTTCCTGCGCCGCCTTGACCGCTTCCGCGCCGTTGGTCGCGGTCGCGACGACGTTGACGTCCTCGGCGAGGTCGAGCATGACCGCGAGCGCTTCGCGGACAGTCGCCTGGTCGTCGACGACAACGAGACTGATCGGGCGGTCGGTCATCGAGGCAGCTCCAGTTCCACGGTCCAGCCGTCGCCGGCCGGTCCTGCTTTCAGGGTGCCGCCGAGCAGGGCGGCCCGTTCGCGCATCCCGACGAGCCCGACCCCGGAACCGCTGGCCAGTTCGGCGCGGCGGGGTTCGGTCGCGGGCCCGTTGTGCACGGTCAGCCTGACATGATCGGCGGTGAAGGCGAGCCGGAGGCTGCGAGTCGCGCCCGGCGCGTACTTGGCCGCGTTGGTCATCGCCTCCTGCGCCGCCCGGACCATGGTGTGCGTGGTCTCCGGGCCGACCGCGCCGGCTTCGCCCTCGATCGCGTACTCGGCCGACGCGTGTTCGGCGAGCTGGCTCAACGTCTCAGGCAGCGGCAAGGTGTCTTCGCGCAGCGCGTGCACCGCGCGGCGGGTCTCGCTGATCGAGTCGACGGCGATGGCGCGTGCCTTGCGGACCGCGGCGGCTGCCTCGTCGTCGCGGCCGCTGCCGCGCAGTGCGTCGGCCAGGTCCAATTGCAGGGCGATCCCGGAGAGCGAATGACCGAGGACGTCGTGAATCTCGCGCGCGATCCGGCCGCGTTCGACGAGCGCTGCCTCGCGGGCTTCGGACTCGCGGGCGCGCTGGGCCGAGTCGGCGGCGAGCTGGGCGTTGCGGACGGCGTCGAGACGGTCGTGGTGCGAGATGCCGACCGCGACCGGAAGACCCACGGTCAGGGGCACCCACACCGGCCACACCGGGAAGCCCGGCAGCAGCTCGCCGACCGTCCAGGTCGCGGCGGCCGCGATGACCGATCCGGCGACCGCGATGGTCACCGCGGCCCGGCGGGACGCGAGCTTGACCCCGGAGGCGGACGCGGCGACGAACGGGAACATCGCCGCGAACGTTCCGTGCGCGAGCGGCAGGAGCAGCGCGCCGAACAGCATGTACGCGCCCATCACGGTGATCTGCCGGTTCTCCGCGACCCGCGCCCAGGGCAGCAGCGAGACGATCCCGGCGACCGAGCACAGCACGAACAGCGACAAGGCCAATGGCCGGTACGCGACGGTCGCGTCCGGCCATTGAACCGCGGTGCAGGCGATCGCGGTGAGGACGAGGGCTGGCTGGATCAGCTCGTCCCGGTACTGCCCGAGAAGGGACAGCGACCGCCGGTCCGTCGTGCTCATGGGACCAGGTTCCTCCTCGTCTGGCCGGCGTCGTGCGCGGACTGAGTGTTCCACTCGGCCGGGCGGCTGGTGAGGTTGCGCTGGATGTTGTCCAGCAGCGGCGAGGTCTGCCCGGGCGCGCCGTCGCTGCCGCGGGTCCACATGACCTGGTGCCCGGCGCGCAGCGCGCGGTAGAGCACGACCAGCCCCTCGGCGAGGATGCCGACGCCGATGGTGAGCAGCATGCTGTTCGAGACGCCGCCCGCGTCCTGCGGGGCGAACGCGTCGAGCGCGACGTTCACGCCGATCTTGACCACGATGTTCGCCACCCACAGCCCGACGGTGACCGGCGTGTAGCGGACGAAGGCGGTGCCGTCGCGCCGGGAAATCCGGACGCTGTACCCGCGCAGGACGCCGAGGACGACGCTGATCGCCGCGGTCCCGATCAGGAAGACCAGCGAGGCCGCGGTCTTCACGTCGCCGGACACCGTGCTGAGGCCGACGACGGACAGGATCGCGGGCAGGATCAGCATCTGCTTGGCCTGCGCGGGTTCGCCGATCATCCGCCGCACCATCAGGTAGCCGACCGCCGCCACGATCAGGACGATCTCCACGGGTCCGCTCATGGGTTGTTCCTGCCTTTCGATTTCGTTCCGATGCCGAGAAAACTACGGCGGAACGGCGGCGAAGTCGTGCGGTGAGCGGCGTATTCGCGGGTGGAGAAACGCCTCCACCCGGCCCTGGATTTCTCCACCCGGGATACGCCCGCGGCGCCAAGACGGCCGGGCGCGGCGACCGTAGCGTTTTCCTGGCGAATCCCAGCAGCCAAGCCAAAATCGGGGAGTACGGCATGACCTCGCACGCCCGCACGATGATCACCACTTTGTTCCTGGACGTCGGCCTGTCCGTCGTCGCCTACTACGCGGCCAACCTGCTCGGCGCGAGCGCCTACGTGTCACTGCTGATCGGCACGATCGTCGCGGGACTGCGGACGATCTGGGTCGCGGTGGCACAGCGGAGGCTCGACCTCTTCTCGTCGTTCCTCGTGCTGCTTTTCGGCCTGGGCCTCGGGTTGAGCTTCCTCACCGGCGACCCGCGCCTGTTGCTGGCGAAGGAATCGGTGACGACCTTCTGCGCTGGCGTGGCTCTGGTCGGCAGCTGCGTGCTCAACCGGCCGCTCGCGTACTACGCGGCACGACGCTTCGCGCTCTCGGCAGGCGGCGAGCAGCAGCGCGAATTCGAGGCCACCGCGGGCGACGCGAGGTTGCGGCGGCGTTGGTACCAAGTCTCGCTGGTGTGGGGCCTCGGGTTGACCGCCGACTCCGTGCTGCGCATCGTGGGCGTCTACACGCTGCCGTTCGATACGGCGGCCGCTTTTTCGCAGGCGTTGATGGTCGTCGCGTTCGCCGGGCTGATCGGGTGGACGCTGCTGACCCGGCGGCGGGGCGAGCAGGCGGTTCAGCGTCGGTCGTAGGCGCGCATCGCGGCCGCGACGTCGTCCAGGAAGGACAGGACGACCGGGACGTGCTCGGGCTCGAGCCGATCGGTGATGGCTTCCATCTCGGCGAGCAGCGGGCCCAGCGCGTTCCGGACGTCCTCGCGGGCGTGGTCGGTGGCCTCGAGGTGGACGCGCCGCCGGTCGCCCGGATCGGCGTGGCGGGCCAGGTGCCCGGCCGCGGCGAGCCGGTCGACCAGCACGGTCGCCGACGCCGAGGTGATGCCGAGCCGGGTGCCCAGCTCGCCGGGCCCGATCGGCTCCGGACTGGAAACGACCTGGTCGAGGGCTTGCACGTCGGTGACCCGCAGCGACAGTTTCCGCGCCAGCGCCGCCTGCATGCCCCGGCCCGCTTGCAGCAGCCGCCGCACTGCCAGGGAGAGGTCCCGCGCCGCTTGCTCGTCCGCCACGTCGGCATGGTAGCTAGAACTTCTAGCGACGAGGTACAGTGCCGACTATGGCTAGAAAATCTAGCGAATTAGCCGACGTCAATGCCGAGATGGTGCGGAAGCTGCTCGACGGCCTCGAACCGGGGGCGGAATGACCGGCGTGGTCGTCGCAGGAGGCGGACCCGGCGGCATGATGCTCGCCTACCTGCTCGGCCGCGCCGGAGTCCCGGTCACGCTGCTGGAAGCGCACCAGGACTTCGACCGCGACTTCCGCGGCGATTCGCTGCACCCCTACATCCTTGAACTGCTCGACCGTCTCGGCTTGGCCGACCGGCTGCTCGCCATTCCGCACCACAAAGCGCGCTTCTTCCGCTTCCACACCCCGGCCGGGTCGATCACCACCGCCGACTACGGCAAGCTCTCCTCGTCGTACAACTACGTCGCCCTGATGCCGCAGGCGCACTTCCTCGATTTCCTCGCCGCCGAAACCGCCGCGCTCCCGGGCACGAGTGTGCGGACCGGTGCCAAAGTTGTCGATCTGAACCGCGATGACGACGGCCGGATCATCGGCGTCCGCTACCGCGACGACACCGGTACCCACGACCAGCCCGCCGCGCTCGTGGTCGGCGCGGACGGCCGCTTCTCCCGGATCCGCCGCCTGGCAGACGCTCCGGCGCGCTCCCTCGGCGCCACCACCGACCTGCTGTGGTTCCGGCTGCCGCACCGTCCCGAGGACCCGCCGGACGCCGACGTCGACCTCTTCTTCGGCCGGCACCACTACGTCGGCCTCCTTGCCGGGACCAGCGGCTGGCAGGTGGGGTACAGCCTGCCCAAGGGCGGCTACGCCGAGGCTCGCGAACAGGGCGTCGGCCCGATCCGGGCGTTCCTCGCCGAGCACGTGCCGTGGCTGGCCGACCGTGCCGAGCTGCTGACCGATTTCGGCCAGACGACCCTGCTGTCGGTCGACATCTCCCGGGTGGAGCGCTGGTGGCGGCCAGGGCTGCTGCTCATCGGCGACGCCGCGCACGTCATCTCGCCGGTCGGCGGAAACGGAATCCTCATGGCGATCCAGGACGCCGTCGCCGCGGCCAACCACCTCGTGCGGGATACGTCCGACGCTGCCCTCGCGCGGATTCAGGCCGAACGCGAACCCGCGATCCGGCAGGTGCAGGCACAGCAGGTCCGGCTGGAACAACGCGCCGCTCGCGCGAGGGAGCGTGGTCGTCCCGCCGCCCCGCCGTATCGACTGCTTCGTTTGCTCACCGGCATCCCGGGCGCCCGCGCTCGCGCCGCCCGCGCCAATGCTTACGGACCCACTCCGCCGGTGCTGGAATCCTGAGGCGGGAAAAGCCGCGGCAGGAAGCCGATCATCAGGGCGGACCAGGTCACGTGCGTCAACAAGGGTGCCTGAACACCGCCGCCCCAACG
Organism: Amycolatopsis sp. VC5-11; assembly: GCF_037034185.1. Lineage (NCBI taxonomy): Bacteria > Bacillati > Actinomycetota > Actinomycetes > Pseudonocardiales > Pseudonocardiaceae > Amycolatopsis > Amycolatopsis sp. VC5-11. The sequence continues at coordinate 211,165 of NZ_JBAGKF010000004.1, forward strand.
GCGTTGCAGCGTGAAGAGCGTCCCCATGGCCGCCGACGCCAGCACCAAAGCCGGATTCCGTGTCGCGGTGGTCGACAGCACGTACATCGCGGTCGATGTTCGCGCGCCGAACGCGTCGTAAAGCGTGCCGCGGAAGAAAATCTCCTCAGCGGCACCGGTTACGAGCGTCGTCGTCACCACGGTCGGTGTCGAGCCGTGATGGGCGTGGCCGAGCACGCCGGTGATTGCCCGGCGCAGCAACGGAATTCGGCGAGCAACCAATGCGCAGCCGTAAAACACGCCGAACGCGCCCGCGCCCGCCAACACCGGCTGTACGACGGCGGTACGACCTCGTGGCACCGGGCCGGCCGCGCGCGCTCCGGCGAACCAGGTCGCCGCGACCGACGCGGTCAGCGCGTGAAATCGGCGCGACCCCGGCTCGCTCGCCAAGGACGCGCCCAGCAGCCCCGAGCCCGCCACGGTCACCGCTGTCAGGAGCTTCTTCACTTGGCCCGCCGACGCCGCGCTCGTTCGCCCAGTGCTTGCAGCACGGCGTCGTTGTAGCCCATCGGCTCGAAGTCGACGATGCGGCGGATCGCGTCGTCGCGGACGACGACCTCGTTGCCCATCGAGTCGATCAGCGCGCGCCCGGTCGTGGCGTCGATGTCGGTGACCAGCGAAAGCCAGTAGGACGACAGCCGGGGCGTGAGCAGCGGGACCGGCACGATCGCCAGCATCCGGCCCTCGATCACCGCGACGCGCTGCAGCATGTCCCGGTAGGTCAGCACTTCCGGGCCGCCGATGTCGAACGTCCGGCCCTCGGTCTCGGGATGCTCCAGCACGCCGGCCAGGTAGCGGACGACGTCGGCGAGCGCGATCGGCTGGGTGCGCGTCCCGACCCAGCGCGGGGTGATCATCGCGGGCAGGCGTTCGACGAGCTGGCGGGTCAGCTCCCACGAGGTGCCGCCGTGCCCGATGACGATTCCCGCGCGCAGCACGGTCACCGGTACTCCGGTCTCCGCCAGCAGTTGTTCGACCTCGCGTCGGCTGGCCAGGTGCGCCGACAGCGAGTCCGCGTCGTCGCCGAGACCGCCGAGGTAGACGATCCGGCGCACTCCGGCTTCCGCTGCGGCACGAGCGAACGCGCGGGCCGCGGCGGCGTCGCGCTGCTGGAAATCGGTGCTGTCCAGGGAATGCACCAGGTAGTAGGCGGCTTCGACGTTCTTGAGCGCGTCCCGCAAGGAACCGATGTCGGCGACGTCGCCGTGGACCGGCTGACCGGCGCCGCGGTAGCTGTCCGGGCGGCGGGTCATGGCGAGCACGTCGTGCCCGGCGTCGGTCAGCGCCGGGCACAACCGTCTGCCGACGAACCCCGAGGCTCCGGCGACCAGTACCCGCATGCTTGCGACGGTAGCCGGACGAGCGGAATTCCGCTGATCACCGCTGCCGGTCCGTCATGAGCTTGCCCATCAGCCGCGAGAGCGCCTCGTCCAGTTGGCCGCCGAGCCGCGAGCCGAGCACGGCGTCCAGATCGGCGTCGACGGCCGCCGCGAGCGAACCCATCTCGGCCAGCAGGGTTTTCCCTTCCGCGGTGACGGTGAGGATGTGCTTGCGCCGGTTGTCCGGGTCCCGGCGTCGCTCGATGAGGGCGCGCTGCTCCAGCTGGTCGGCCAGCCGGACGACCAGGCTGGGACTCACCCGCATGAGCCGGGCGATGTCGTCCTGGGTCCGGGCGAAACCCTGGTCGACCATGGCGAGCGTCCCGAGGTGTTTGGGCGTCAGCCCGGTTTCGCGCAGGTGCCCGGCGAAGTCGTTGGCCAGGTCGGTGCCGAGCACCATGAGCCGGAAGGCCGCGGTCTCGGGCAAGGAGCTGTCGGTCGCCACGCGGGTACTCTATCATCTGTGCACAGTTCAATTTGTAAATAGTTGATGAGTGAGGTAATGATGATCGTCCTGGTGGTGGCCAATGCCGTGCTCGCGGTGGTCAGCGTTGTTTTCGCGGTGGTGGCGGCCGTGCGGCCGGCGGCGTTGAGCCACAGCGAGGCGCCGGCGAACGGCGAGAAGTTCTACAGCTGGATGTACGCGGTCAGAGCCGTGCCGCTGGGCTGCGCGGCCGCGGTGGTGCCGTTCATCTGGTCTGGACCAGTCTGCGCGGTGGTCCTGATCGCGGCGGCGGTCGCGCAGGCCGGAGACGTCGGCATCGGGATCTTCCGCGGGGAAAAGGGGATGATCGCGGGAAGCTCCGTGGTGGGCGCGGTGCATGTGCTCACCGCCGTCGTGCTGTGGTGAACGAAGCCGGTTGAAAGCCGCGCGTCAGCGTCACGTCAGTGCCGGTTGCGACGCTGTCGGGGTGACGTGCCTGATGTCTGTGTCCAGTTACCTGCCCGCCGCGGTGCCGATCGCGACGCTGCAGGACGCGCTCGGCCTCACCGACGCCCAGTTGCGCAGGCTGCATCGCATCTACGGGTTGTCCGAGGTCTGCCGGTCGCCCGAGTCCGAGGCCGAGATGCTGCTCGGCGCGGTCGCGAAGCTCGACGGGTTCGCCGGGGTCGAGGAACGCGTCCGCTACGTGCTGCGGCCCAAGACCGTGCCCGCGGCGTCGCCGCATCCGTTCGATCCGTTGGCCGAAGTGCAGCAGCGGCTGGGGCTGCAGAACGCGCTCGCCTTCACCGTCACTGATCACGCGTGTGCGTCCGGGCTGCTCGCCCTCGACCTCGCCGGCGCACTGCTCGAACAGGACGGCGACCCGGACGCGCTGGCGCTGATTCTCGCTGGGGAGAAGGCTTTCACCCCGGCCGCGCAGATCATCCCGGACGTCGCGGTGATGGGCGAGGGGACCGCCGCGGTGCTGGTCGCGCCTGGCGGGCAACGGGATCGGCTGCTCGGCTACGCGACGACGACGCTCGGCGGTCCCGGCGGCGAGGTCATCACGAACGAAGAGCAGAACAAGGTGTTCCGGCAGATCTATCCGGACGCGCTGGGCGACGTCACGCGCGCCGCCCTCGAGGCCGCCGGGTGCGCGGCGGGCGATCTTGCGCTCGTCCTTCCGCACAACGTCAACAAGGTTTCGTGGATCCGCGCGGCGGAGGCGATGGACGTGCCGCGGAAGCGGATCTTCCTCGGCAACGTCCCGCGCACCGGCCATTGTTTCTGCGCGGACCCGTTTCTCAACTACCACACCGCGACCCGGCTCGGGCTGCTGAACCCGGGCGAGCGCTACCTGATGGTTTCGGTCGGCCTCGGCTCGACGTTTTCCGCGATGGTCTTCGAACACTAGGAGCAGAACCTGATGAGTACGGAACTCGAGATCGAGGGCGTCGGGATCACCGAGCTGGCCGACCGTTACGGCACCCCGCTGTTCGTCTACGACGGCGGCGAGCTGTCCGGCCGGATGGCCCGGCTGCGGCGGGAACTGCACGACAGCATGGAGGTCTTCTTCTCGCTCAAGTCGAACCCGAACGTGTCGATTTTGGCTGTGCTGCACGACAATGGGGCTCGCGCGGAGGTTTCGAGCCTCGCCGAACTGCGCACCGCACGCCGTGCTGGAGTGTCGCCGAACGACATCATTTTCCTCGGTCCGGGCAAGAGCCAGGCGGAGCTCGAAGCCTGTCTGGACGAGGACATCGCGGCGATCGTCTGCGAATCCTTCGGGGAACTCGCGTTGATCGACCAGCTCGCCGCGGCGCGCGGAGTGCGAGCGCGGGTGGCGTTGCGGGTCAACCCGAGCTTCGCGGTCAAGGGGTCCGGGCTGACGATGGGCGGGAAGCCGCGCCAGTTCGGCATGGACGAGGAACAGCTGTTCGCTGCCGAGGACCTGGTTTCGCGGCACACGAATGTGCAGATCATGGGCGTCCAGGTCTACATGGGCACGCGCATTCTCAGCGAGGAATCGGTGGTGGAGAACACCACGCGCATCTTCGCGCTGGCCGAACAGCTGTCCGCGCGGCTGGGCTTCGGGCTCGACCTGGTCGACGTCGGCGGCGGGCTGGGCGTGGCGTACTTCGACGGGGAACGCGACCTCGACCTCGATCTGCTGACCTCGCGGCTGAACCCGGTGATCGACGAGTTCGCCACGCGGCATCCGGACACTCGGCTCGTGATGGAGCTGGGCCGCTACCTGACCGCGATGAGCGGCACCTACGTCGTGCGCGTCCGTTACGTCAAAACCTCGCTGGGACAGAACTTCGCGGTCGCTGACGGCGGCACCAACCACCACATGGCGGCGGTCGGCATCGGCTCCTACGTCAAGCGCGATTTCCCGGTGCGGCTGCTGAACCGGATCGACGAACCGGCCACCGAAACCTGGCAGATCACCGGCCCGCTGTGCACGCCGAACGACGTGCTGGGCAAGAAGATCCCGTTGCCGCCGGTGCAGCCGGGCGATCTGATCGGAGTGGAACGCTCCGGTGCTTATGGCCCGAGTGCGTCACCGGTGCTGTTCCTCAGTCACGGCTATCCCGCTGAGGTTTTGGTCCATGATGGACAGTCCTATGTGATCAGTGAACGGGACCAGCCGGAGGACCTGCTGCGCCGCCAGCACCTGCACCGGCTGCCGGTTCCCGCGGTGGAGGGCTGATGTTCAGTGCCGGCGCTCCCGTGGCGGCCACGCGGACCTCGCCGTTCGCCGTGCTGCCGATGGGGCTGAAAACCGTGCTGCACCGGCGTTTCAGCTCTGGCGCCGACCGGCTCGACGGCCCAATCATGACGCGGTACTTCACCGATCTGGCCGCCGGACACGACGTCGGCTACTCGCCGGAGCTGGTCGCCCAAGCGCAAGGCAACACGTTCATTTCCCTGGCCCGGGAACTGCTGCACGACCAGGTGAGCGAGCCGATCGACCTGGTCGTCGTCGCCCACGACGGCCCCGATTTCGACCCGCGGCTGTCCGCTCCGGTCAACCTGACCGCGGTGCTGCCGGGCGGCCCGATGACGTACTCGGTCTCCGGACAGGGCCCGCTCGCCGGTTTCCTCGCCCTGCGGGTGGCGGCCGGATACGCGCGCCGCAGGCCGATGCGGCGCGTGCTGATCCTCGTCATGGAGCAGCGAGGAATGCCGTACGCCGGAGCCCGCCCGCCCGTGGACGCGGCTGCCGCGCTGCTGTTCGAGTCCGGAGCAGGCAGTACTCGTGTTGCGCTGCTGCCCGGGATCGACCCGGTTGATGCTCGGGCCGAGGCTGATCGGCTCGCGTCGGCGGATCGTTATGGGCCAGGTTTGACTGGCGGGTCGGTCGTGGAAGGACGCTCCGCTACCGCCTTGTGGGCCGAGCCGCCTGCGGTTCTCGCTGATTACGACCCGATTCGCGGGACTCTGGGAATTTGCGCCTTCGCCGGGGAAAGCGAGCCCTCCGCGCCCCTATAATCGGGAGCGGAACTGCCGCGGCGAAGAAAAGGTGAAGATCTGTGCGCGTGGTCATCGGCGAAGACCAGTTCCTGCTCCGCGACGGGCTGGTCCGGCTGCTCGAAGCGCACGGGATGACGATCGTCGCGGCGCTCGACAACGGGCCGGATCTGCTGAACGCGCTGGTCACGGAGAAGCCGGACGTCGGCGTGGTCGACATCCGGCTTCCGCCGTCGTTCACCGACGAGGGGTTGCGCGCGGCGATCGAGGCGCGCCGCCAGGTGCCGGGGCTGCCGGTGCTGGTGCTGTCGCAGTACGTCGAACGCTTGTACGTCAACGAATTGCTGGCCGACGGCGCGGGCGCGGTCGGCTACCAGCTCAAGGACCGGGTGCTCGACGGCGACCACTTCGTCGACGTCCTGCGCGGGGTCGCCGCGGGCAACACGATGATGGACCCTGAAGTGGTGTCGCGGCTGTTCACGCACAACACGCGCGACGTCGCGCTGGAGAGCCTCACCCCGCGCGAGAACGACGTGCTCCGGCTGATCGCCGAGGGGCGGTCCAACAGCAACATCGCCGCCGAGCTGTTCGTCACCGAGAAGGCGGTGTCCAAGCACATCAACAACATCCTGGCGAAGCTGCAGCTGCCGGTGTCCGAGGACAGCAACCGGCGGGTGCAGGCGGTGCTGGCTTACCTGCGCCGCTGACTGTGCGCCGATACCGCGCGACACCCTCTTGCGTTCAGCCGATCGGCCGGCACGGGATTTCGATGACCACCGAGGTCGGGCCGCCGAGCGGGCTGAGCACGGTGAGGAATCCGTCCAGCGGGGCGAGCCTGCGTTCGAGTTCCCGCAGGCCGGTGCCCTTGGCCGGGTCCGCGCCGCCGTTGCCGTAGTCGGTGACCGTGATGGACAGCCGTCCGGCGGAATGGTGCATGTCGATTTTCCCGGAATCCGCGCCGGAATGCTTCATCGCGTTGTTGAGCACCTCGGAAACGGTGAAATACGCGGCTGTCTCGACGGCAGGTGCGAACCGGCCGGGGAGGTCGACGGTGGTCTCCATCTCCAGCGTCGCTTCCATCCCGAGTTCGCGGACCGCGTCGGCGAGACCGCGGTCGACCAGCACCGGCGGCTGGATCCCGCGGACCAGATCGCGCAGTTCCTGCAGTGCTTTCACCGAACTCGCCTTGGCCTCTTCCAGCAGGCTCTTCGCGGCTTCCGGCTGCCGTTCGGCGAGTTTCGCGGCCGCGTCGAGCGTCATTCCCATCGCGACCAGCCGGGCTTGCGCGCCGTCGTGCAGATTGCGTTCGATCCGGCGCAGTTCCAGCGCCTGGTGGCCGACCGCGTCGTCGCGTGTGGTGGTGAGGTGCTGGACGCGCTGGGCGAGCACGGTGCTTTCGGACGGGGAAAGGAATTTGGCCGCCAGCGCCGCGTGCAGTTTCAGCAGGTGCGGGGCCGCCCACAGGACGAGCGGGAAATGCAGCAGGCCCAGCACGACCGCGATCCAGGCGACGGCCGGGTTGTCCACCGGCAGTGCCACGTACCAGTCGCCGAGCCACAAGTCGTCCAGAACCGGGTAGAGCAACGGCATCAACAGCCCACGGACGCCGTCGACCACGAGCGCCAGCGGGGCCAGCGTGAGCAGGCACCCGATCGTGCTGTCCACCAGCAGCCAGGCGGTGTCCCGCCAGGTGGCACGGTCGGCCAGCAACCGCGCGAACACCTGGAAGAACCGCGTGCCCTCGGGCAGCGGGAGATACGGTTGCGGCACCTCCCGTCCGGTCCAGGCGCCGTGCAGTTTCCGCTGCAGGTTGGCGACCGCGCGGACGGCGTAGACCACCGGGGGAATCAGGAACACCCCGACGCCGACGCCCAGCAGGGAAGCCGCGCAGGCCAGGAGCGCGAAAAGCACCACCTCGACCGGTGCGAGCAGACCCAGCGCGGTGCTGTGCAGCACGGCGAGGCCGCCCCGCGCGAACCAGGGCTTCGGCGCCGCCGGCTCGCGGGCATCGGTGGAGGGCATGTCCCGATTATGTGCTGTTCCCGGCTTTCCCGGCAGGGGTGCTAGGACCAGTCCGGATCGAAGAGTTAGCACCATCGGAATCCGCCCTTGCCGCTCGTAGGTTTCTTCTGTACCCGACGCGCCTGGGAGAGTGACCGATGTACCAGTCCGGACAGCCAAGCACGGATGCGGTGACGCTCCGCTCCGTCACCAAGTTCTACGGAGGGAACCGGGCCCGCGTCGTCGCACTCGACGGGATCTCGGTTTCGTTCGCCCGCGGCAGTTTCACCGCGGTGATGGGACCGTCCGGTTCGGGCAAGAGCACGCTGCTGCACTGCGCGGCCGGGCTCGACCAGCCGGATTCGGGCACGGTCGTGCTGGCCGACCAGGATCTCGGCCGGCTCGACGAGGCGCAGCTGACCCGGATGCGCCGCGACCACATCGGATTCATTTTCCAGCAGTTCAACCTGCTGCCGTCGCTCGACGTGGTCGACAACGTCACGCTTCCGCTGCGGCTGGCGGGGAAGAAGGCCGATCCGGCGCTGGTGAACCGGATCATCGAGCAGGTCGGGCTCGGCGGACGGCGCGGGCACCGCCCCGGCGAATTGTCCGGCGGCCAACAGCAGCGCGTGGCGATCGCCCGCGCGCTGGTCAGCCGTCCGCACGTGACCTTCGCCGACGAGCCGACCGGCGCGCTGGACACGACGTCGGCGAGCGAGATCCTGGACCTGCTGCGCGCGGCGGTGCGGGCCGAAGGGCAGACCATCGTGATGGTGACGCACGATCCGGTCGCCGCCTCCTACGCCGACCGGGTGCTGTTCCTCGCCGACGGGCAGTTCGCCGGCGAGTTGCACGAACCGACCGTGGACGAGGTCGCGCGCGGCCTGACCGCGTTGAGCGCACGCACGACGCGGCTCGGCCGCGACGGCCGGAACACCGTCGGGACGGTGCGCTGATGCTGCGCCTCGCCCTGAGCACGCTCCGGTTCCGCAAGGCCGGATTCACCGCGACGTTCGTCGCGCTGCTCGTCGGAACCGCGATCGTGATGGCGTGCGGCGGCCTCATGCAGACCGGGATCTCGCCGCGGGTGCCGCCGCAGCGGCTGGCCGAGGCTCCGGTGGTCGTCGCGGGCGACCAGCACTACAACCTGCCGCCGACGAACCCGGGCACCGAGGACGAGGACCACGAATCCGCGACGCTGCCCGAACGGGTGCGGCTCGACGTGTCGCTCGGGGCCAAGATCGCGGCCGTTCCGGGCGTCGCCAAGGTCATTCCCGACGTGTCGATCCCGGCGACGCTGCCCGCGGATCCCGACGTGAAACTGGTGCGCGGCAACGCGTTGGGGCACGACTGGGCGACCGCCGAGCTGGCCCCGTATTCGCTGACCGACGGGCGGGCTCCGCAGCGAAGCGGCGAAGTCGTGCTCGACCAGTCGACGGCCGCGGCCACCGGGGTCGCCTCGGGCGGTTCGGTGCAGATCGCCGTGCGCGGCGGGGTCCGGTCCTTCCAGGTGGTCGGAATCGCCGTCGCGGGCGGGAAAATAGCTTCCGACGCCGTGTTCTTCTCTCACGAAGACGCTCTCGCGCTTACGCCCGCGACCGGTCAGGTCGACGCGTTCGGCGTGCTTCCCGCCGCAGGCACGGATCCGGCCGCGCTGAGCACCCAGATCGCGAACGTGGTCCGCGACCAGCACGCGGTCGCGCTGACCGGAGTAGCGCGCGGGACGGCCGAGTTCGCGCAGGCGAGCGACGGCGGCGAAATCCTGGTGATCCTGGCCGCGGTGTTCGGCGGGCTGGCCGTGCAGGTCGCGTTGTTCGTGGTGGCCAGCACGCTGGGTCTGTCGGTGCAGCAGCGGCGGCGCGAGGTCGCGTTGCTGCGTGCGGTCGGCGCGACGCCCAAACAGGTGAGCCGCATGATCACCGCGGAGTCGATGGTGATCGGGATCCTCGCGACCGTACTGGCCGCTTTCCCCGGCGAACTGCTGGGGAACTGGCTGTTCGACCGGCTGTCCGGGTTCGGCGTCTTCGAACCGGTGCTGGCGTATCACCAGGACTGGATCCCGACCGCCGCCGGCGTTCTCGTGGGCCTGCTGTCCGCGTGGGGCGCGGGATTCGTCGCGGCGCGGTACGCCGGGCGGACGCGTCCGGTGGAGGCGATGCAGGAACTGGTCTCGCCGAAGCGCTGGCTGACGTCGTTCCGGCTGTGGTGGGGCATCGGCAGCCTGATCGGCGGCGTGGCGCTCGCGTACCTGACGATCACCGTGATGGACGGACCGCTCGCCGCCAGTACGGCCGGGCCGGCGGTCACGCTCGTCGCGGCGGCGGTCGCGCTCTTCGCGCCGGGGATCACCCGGGTGATGGTCGCGGTGCTGCGGGTTCCGGTGCGGGCGGTGAGCGGGCTGTCCGGCTATCTCGCGATGGCCAACGCCCGGGTGCGCTGGCTGCCGATGTCGGGTGCGGTCGTGCCGGTCATGCTGGCCACGACGCTGGCCGTGTTCATGCTCTACTTCCAGACGACGCAGGTGGAATCGGCGAAGCAGAAGTACGCGTCGAACCTTTCGGCGGACGCGGTCGTCACTTCGTCGACCGGCGACGTCGGCACCGGGTTGCTCGACAAGGTCCGGGCGTTGCCCGGGGTCGGAACCGCTTCGGCGTACGTGACCAGCAAGGGCTACAACGAGAAGCCGTCGGACTCGAGCCAGGACGAGGACGGGCTCGCGCTGACCGGGGTCACCGGTGACGCGGTCGCGAAGACCCGGGCGTCCGAGGTCGCGACCGGTTCGCTGGACGCGTTGCAGGGCAACACCATCGCGCTTCCGGTCGACAACGCGACCCGGCTGCACGTCAAGGTCGGCGACGAAATCGGCCTGCGGCTCGGCGACGGTGCGCAGGTGCGGTTGCGCGTGGTGGCGACGCTGCGCTCGGCGGCGGAGTTCGCGACGGCGTTGCTGCCCGCGGGCACGCTGGCTCCGCACACGACCGACGGGATCGCGTCGCAGGTGCTCGTCACCGCGGCGGCGGGCACGAGCGTCTCGCAGCTGATGAGCACGCTCGACGGGCTGGCGCAGTCCTCGCCCGGCGTGCAGGTCGCGAACCGGGACACGCTCACCGCCAAGTTCGTGCAGGAACAGGAAGCGAACGCGTGGGTCAACTACCTGGTGGTCGGCATGATCCTGCTCTACGCGGCGATCTCGGTGGTGAACACGCTCGTGCTCTCGACCGCGCACCGGCGGCGCGAGTTCGGCCTGCAACGGCTGGCCGGGTCGAGCCGGGGCCAGGTGCTCGGCGTGATGGCCGTGGAGGGGATCGTCGTCGCGATCATCGGCGTGGTTCTCGGCACCGCCGTCTCGCTCGCGATGCTGGTCCCGTTCAGCCAGGCGGTGTCCGACAGCTGGCTGCCGTATGGTCCATTGTGGATTTATGGGGTGGTGGTCGTGCTCGCGGTCGTGGTAAGCATGGTCGCCACGCTCTTCCCGACGTGGCTCGCGGTGCGCGGCAAGACCTCGATCGCCATGCTCTCTCCTGAATAGGTGACCCCTGGGCGGCCGCCCGCCGCTGACTGCCCCCAGCTGTCAGCGCGCGGTCAGCCCGGGGTCACCGCCCCGCCGTAGCGTCACCGGCATGAGTCCGAACGAGGCGGGAAGCCCTTCCTGGGACGCGATCGTGATCGGGTCCGGGATCGGCGGCCTCGTCTGCGCCGGCTACCTCGCCGCCTTCGGCCGCCGGGTCCTGGTGCTCGAACAGCACGACGTCGCGGGCGGCAACTGCCACATGTTCCGGCGGCGGCGCTCCTACGAGTTCGACATCGGCGTGCACTACCTCGGCGACTGCGGGCCCGGCGGGCTGCTCCCGTCGCTGCTGGCCGGGCTCGGCGTCGGCGACCGGGTGCGGTTCCGCAGGCTCGACCCGGACGGCTTCGACCGGATCGTGCTGCCGGGCGTGCGGTTCGACGTGCCGGAAGGCTGGTCCCGGTACGGGGACCGGCTGCTCGAGACCTTTCCCGCGGAGGCCGCCGCACTTCAGGAGTACCTGGCGATCTGCGGCGAGATCGCCGCGTCGGCCCGTTATTCGGCGAGCGCTCAGCCGGTTTTGGGCGGTTCGCCCGCGGTGGTGCGCTGGAGCCGGCGCAGCCTGAGCCGCCTGTTCGACCATTGTGGACTGTCCGTGGCCGCCCGCACGGTGCTGGCCGCGCAGTCCGGCAACTACGCCTCCTCGCCCGCGAACACCGTTGTCGCGGCGCACATTCGCATGCTCGACGACTACCTGACCGGCGGCGCATACTATCCGGTCGGCGGCGGCCAGATGCTGGCGGCCGCGCTGGTGGAGCAGCTCGAAGCGCACGGCGGCCAGCTGCGCACCAAAGCCCGCGCCGCGCGGATCCTGATCGAGGACGGTCGCGCGGCCGGCGTGGAGCTGACCGACGGAGACGTGCTGCGCGCGCCGCTTGTCGTGTCCAATGCGGACTATCGGCGCACCGTGCTGGAGTTGTGCGGTGGCCGGGAAAACTTCCCCGAAGGCGTCGTCCGGCGAACCGAAGACGCGGTCATGCGGCTGCCGCTGGTCACCAGTTATGCGGTGGTGGCCGCGGAACTGCCCGAAGCTTCCGAGGCCAATATCTGGTACTGGCCGAGCGGTGACGTCGAAAGTGCTTACGCCCGAACGGAAGCAGGCCAGTTCGACGAGCTGCCGTTCGTGTTCATCTCGTCCGCGTCGCACAAGGATCCCGGCAACACCGCGGTCTGCCCGCCCGGACACACGAACCTCCAGATCATGACCGCGTGCCCGCCCGGCTACGCACCGTGGGGCGTCACCGAGGGACCGGCGTCCGGTCTCCGCTACCGACGCGTTGCCGAATACCGCGCGGCCAAAGAGAAACTCGCCGCCTGCCTGCTCGACCGCGCCGAAGAGGTGCTCGGCCCGTTCCGGGACCGCATCGTCTACCTCGAATCCGCTACCCCGCTCACGCAGGAGCGCTACACGCTCGCCACCGGCGGAGCCGCGTACGGACTGCAGTCCTGGGGCCCGCACGGACGGCGGCCGGACGTGCGGACCGCGGTGGAAGGACTGTTCGTCGCCGGACAGGACGTCCACGGCGGGGGAGTCGTCGGAGCCGCGGTCGGCGGTGCGCAATGCGCGGAAGCGATTCTCGACCGGCCGGTGCTGGCCGAAGCCTACGACGGCGCGGTCTTCGCCGACCGCGCCCTGTTGCCCGAACGCGGCCACGACTGGGATCCGCTGCGGATTTCCCGCGGCCAGGCCCGCCGCGACGCCCGCGGATTCGCTCCGACGGCGCGCTGAACCCTGTGTAAGGAGAAGGAGAGCCATGACTGAGACAACCCAGACCACGCAGACCTTGACCGAGGACCGGGTCGTCGAGGGCATCACCGGCGCGCTGGGCGCGGTGCTCGAACGCGACGTCGCCGACCTGTCCGAGGACACCCGGCTGTCCGACGCGGGCCTCGACTCGACCGGCGTGCTGGAGCTGCTGATGCAGCTCGAGGACACGTTCGGCATCGAGTTCGACACCGAGAACCTGGAGATGCAGCACTTCGAATCGGTGCGTTCGCTCGCCGCGTTCGTCATCGCGGAAATCCGTGCCTGACCAGGCGTCGTGGCAGGAGTGCCGGCGCGTCGCCCGGGAGCAGGGCGTCGCGCCCGCGCTCAAGCTGCTGCGGACGGGGCCCCGGAACACCGCGATCGCGGCCGTCCCGGCGGGAGAACTGCCCGCCGGGACGGAGATCCTGCGGGAAGCCGAGCTGCCCGGCGGCGCGGTCGCGTTCGCCCGGGGACTGCCGGGCGCGCCCGCGGGGCCGGACCTGGTGTGGGTGCGGCTGGGGCTTTCCCAGGCCCTGCTCGACGAGTGCGTCCGGTACTTGGGCGAGCGGCGTTCGGGGGAAGAGTCGTTGCTGCGCAAGCAGATGATCCAGGACTGCCTCGCCACGGCGCTCAACGGCCAGCTCGCGGTCGAAGCTGATCTGCTGGCCGCGGGCGGCACGCTGGCTCCCGCGCGGGTGCGGTATCTGCACCACTTGCTGTCCGATGTGGACCGGAAACTGCTCGGCTTGCTGGGGGCGAAGGGTTTCCTGGCCGGTGGACCGGGTGAGGTCGCCGACGTCTCGGAACTGCTCGCGAGCGTCCACGAAATGGCCGAGGGGACGACGTGACGGGCACTGTGCTGACCGAACCCTTGCTGGCGCTGCGAGATCTCGCCGCCGAGTGGGCGACCGGCCTGCGTGCCGCCGGTGCGGTGCTCGACCGCGATCCCGAGGCAGTCGACCAGTTCGCTGACCTGCCCGCGGTGCGGTGCATGGCGCAGCTGCTGGTCCCGGGGGAGTACGGCTCGGAGGGCATCAACGTCGCCGGGCACCGGTTCCACGGGATGAGCGCGCTGGAACGGACGGTGCTGCTGGAGGAGTTCGCCCGGGGCGACGCGGGCGCGACGCTCGCGGCACCGGGCGCGTCCATGTCCGGCGTGCTGCTCGACGTGCTCGGCGACGACGAGCAGAAAGCCTGGTTCTACGGCCGGCTCGTCGACCGTCCAACGTGGACTTTCTTCGCGCTCACCGAACCGGACGCCGGTTCCGACGCGAACGCGCTGACCACGAGCCTGACTCCGGGACCGGACGGCGACTTCGTGCTGAACGGCCGGAAACGGTATGTCGGCAACGCTTCCCGCGCAGGCATGGGCGTCGTCTTCGCCCGCACCGCGCCCGGCCCGCTCGGCGTGCGGGCGGTCCTCGTGGACACCGCTTCCCCCGGCTTCCACGCCGAACCGCTGGGCATGCTCGGATTGCGCGGCGCACGATTCTGCGCCCTCGAGTTCGACAACGTGCGGATTCCCGCGAACCGGGTCCTGGGCCGCCATCTTTCCCCGGCCAGGCGCGGGATGTGGGCCGCCACGCTGACGTTCAACCGCCTCCGTCCCGGCGTCGCGGCGATCGCGATCGGCATCGCGCGAGCGGCGCACGAGTACGTCCGGGCCGAAGGCGGCCTGCTCACCGGCGGCGCGGCAGCCGAATGGGACCAGCTGGGCTACCGGATCGAGAGCGTCCGGAACCTGGTGCACCTCGCGGCGATGGAGGTGGACGCGGGCGGCAGCCGCGGCGGGCACCTCGCCTCGTCCGCCAAAGCCGAAGCGAGCAGGCTCGCCGAGGACGCGACCAGGGCGGCCTGCCGGTTCTTCGGGCCGGGCGCGCGCTGGACGCATCCGTTGCTGGACAAGCTGATTCGCGACGCACGCGGCGTCGAATTCATGGAAGGCGCCGCGAACATCCAGAAACTCATCGTCTTCACCGGGCTGCTCGCCGGCAAAGTCGGCCAGGGCGAGTCGTTCCCGGCGCTGAACCGCGGAGGTTTGCCGTGCGGGTGATATCCGCCCCTCAGGAGTTCACCGTCCCGGATCTGTACGTCGACCTGCGCCGGTTCGTCGGCCGCGACCTGTTCGTCAAGTGCGAGGGGTTCAACTTCGCCGGGTCGATCAAGCTCAAGGCGGCGCTGGAGATCGTCGAGCGCGCCGAACGCGACGGCAGGCTGCGCCCCGGGCAGACGATCGTCGAGAGCTCGTCCGGGAACATCGGCGTCGCGCTCGCGATGGTCGCGGCCAGCCGCGGCTACCGGTTCATCTGCGTCACCGACGACCACTGCACGCTGTCCGCGCGGCAGCTGATGCAGAACTACGGCGCCGAGGTCCGCGTGCTGACCGAACCGCATCCGGTCGACGGGCTGGTCGGCGCGCGGCAGCGGCTGGTGGAGAGCCTCTGCGCGGAGCACGAGGACTACGTCTGGCTCGACCAGCACACCAACCCGGGCAACTGGACCGCGCACTACCGGACCACCGGCCCGGAGATCCTGCGCATGTTCCCCGGCCTCGACGTGCTGTTCGTCGGCACCGGCACGGCCGGGACGCTGATGGGCTGCGCCCGGTACCTGCGCGAGGCGCGCCGGTCGATCCGGGTGGTCGCGGTGGACAGCGTCGGCTCGGTGAGCTTCGGCGGCCCGCCCGGGCCGCGGCAGATTCCCGGGCTCGGCTCCGCGATCCGCCCGGCGCTGCTCGACGAGTCCTTGGTGGACGACGTGGTGCACGTCGAGGAAACCGAAACCGTGGAGATGTGCCGGACGCTGGTGGGGCACGGGTTCCTGTTCGGCGGCTCGACCGGCACCGTCGTCGCCGGAGCGCTGTCCTGGCTCGCCCGCGAGGACCGCGACCTGACCGCCGTGGCCATTTCCCCGGATCTGGGCGACCACTACCTGGACACGGTCTACCGGGACCACTGGGCCGCCGACGCGCTCGGCCGCGTGCCCGGGCAGACCACCGACCGACTTTCCGAGGTGCCGCGATGACCGCTGTCGAGACCAGCCTGCCCCTGTCCACGGCCCAGACCGACGTCTGGTTCGACGAGCAGCTGTCCGGAGGCGGTCTCGCCTACGCGATGGCCGACTACCTGGACATCTCCGGCGACCTGGACGTGCCGGTGTTCGTCGAGGCGTTCCGCCTGCTCACCGACGAGGCCGAATGCTTCCGCGCGCGCTTCTTCGAGGTCGACGGCGAACCGCGCCAGGTGGTCGAGCCGCTGACCGAGTTGCCGGTCAGCTTCCTGGACCTGTCCGGCGAACCGGACCCCGAGGCGGCCGCGCTCGCGTGGATGCACGAGGACCTGGCCCGGCCGTTCTCGGTCAGCGATTTCCCGCTGTTCCGCGCCGCGCTGCTCACGCTCGGCCCGCGCCGGCGGTTCTGGTATCTCACCACCCACCACCTGGTGGGCGACGGGTTCAGCGCCGCGATCTGCCACCGCCGGATGGGCGAGCTGTACACGGCGGTGCTGACCGGCAAGGAGCCCGAGGGCCGTCCGCTGCCGCCGTTCCGGGACCTGCTGGAATCCGAACTCGCCTACCAGAACTCGACGCACCTCGGCCGTGACCGCGAGTTCTGGAGCAGCCACTTCAGCACGGTCCCGGACCTGATCAGCCTGTCCGGCAAGGAACCCGCGCCGGCCCGCGGATTCCTTCGCCGCACGCTCGCCCTGCCCGCCGACGCGGCCGCCGCGGCGCGCAAGGCGGTGGCACAGGCCGGGGTGACCCTGCCGACCTTCCTGCTCGCCGCGATGGCCGCCTACACCGAGCGTCTTTCCGGGATCCAGGACCTGATGCTGACCGTCCCGGTCGCTGCCCGCGCGGGGGTCCGGACGCGGACGATTCCGGGGATGATGGCGAACTACCTGCCGTTGAAAATGCAGGTCACGCCGGCGATGACGCCGCAACTGCTGCTGAAGCAAGCCTCGCGGGAGCTCGCCCGCACGCTGAAGCACCAGCGGTATCACGTCAACCAGATCCGCCGCGACATCGGCGTGCGCAGCGACGAGCGGCGGCCGTTCGGCGGACCCTTCGTCAACGTGCTGCCCGCGGACCCCGGGTTGCGGCTGGGCGACTGCGTGACCCGGGTGCGGAATCTGTCGACCGGGATCACGAACGACCTGTCGATCACCGTCCTCGACGAGCCCGGCGGCGGGATCGAACTCCACCTCAACGGAAACCCGGACCTCTACGACGAGTCCGGAGTGGACACTCACCTGCACCGGTTCGCCGGATTCCTGGACCGCTTCGCACGCGCCGATCCGGACGCGCCGCTCGCCCGTATCGATGTCGCCGACGCGCAGGAGCGCGAGGAGCTGCTCGTCGCCGGGCTGGGTGCTAGCGGCCCGGTGGGGGCGGGCGTGGTGGAGCGGGTGCGCGCGCAGGCTCCGGACGCGGTGGCGGTGGTCGATGCTGCCGGTGCGGTGAGTTATGCGGACTTGGTCGGGATGGCCTCGGCGTTGTCGCGGCGGTTGCCTGCCGGACGCGTGGTCGGCGTGCTCGCTGGACCGGGGAGTGGCTTCATCTCGGCGGTTCTCGGCGTGCTCGGTGCCGGTGGTGCTTACGTGCCGCTGGATCCGACGCTTCCGTTGGCGCGGTTGCGCGACCTGGTGGCGGACAGCGGCGCGGCCTGCGTGCTCGCGGCCCCGGAGTTCCAGGAGCTTGCGGCAGAGCTGCCGGTGGACGTTGTGGAGCTCGACGGGACGGTCGACCCCGAGTTGGCGGCGGTGGTCGGCGCGGACGACGACGTCGCGTACGTGATCTTCACGTCGGGTTCGACCGGTCGTCCGAAGGGCGCGATGGTTTCGCGGCTCGGGATGATGAACCACCTGCTGGCGAAGGTCGAAGACCTCAGGCTGGGCGCGTCGGACGTGGTCGTGCAGAACGCGCCGCTGACGTTCGACGTGTCGGTGTGGCAGATGCTCGCGCCGCTGGTGGTCGGCGGTCAGGTCCGCGTGGTGGACCGGCAGATCGCGGCGGATCCGGAGACGCTGTTCGGCTTGGGCATGTCGGTGCTGGAAGTCGTGCCGTCGTTGCTGCGGGCGGCGTTGGACTTCTGGGACGCCGGTGGTCCGCCGGAGCTGGATGGTTTGCGGTGGCTGGTGGTGACGGGCGAGGCGTTGCCGCCGGACCTGTGCGTGCGGTGGTTCGGGTACTTCCCGGAGATTCCGCTGGTGAACGCCTACGGTCCGACGGAGTGTTCGGACGACGTGACGCACGCAGTTCTGTCCAGTGTGGACGATGTACGCGGGCTGCGGACGCCGATCGGTCTTCCGGTGCGGAACACCCGGCTGTACGTGCTGAGCGACGAGCTGCGTCCGGTTCCGACCGGTGCGGCTGGCGAACTGTACGTCGGCGGCCTGGTAGTAGGCCGCGGTTACGTGGGCGATCCGGGCAAGACAGGTTCGGTGTTCGTCGCGGATCCGTTCGGCGAGCCGGGCACGCGGATGTACCGGACCGGCGACCGCGTGGTGCGCCGCGCGGACGGGGCGCTGGAGTTTATCGAGCGCCGCGACTTCCAGGTCAAGATCCGCGGTCACCGCATCGAACTCGGCGAGATCGAGGCGACCCTGCGCGAGCTGCCCGAGATCGCGGACGCGGTCGTGGTGGTGCGCGACGACGCCGGGACCAAACGGCTCGCCGCGTACCTGGTCGGCACGGAGCCGGTCGACGTCCCGTCCGTGCGCAGCGAACTGCAGCAGCGGCTGCCGGACTACCTGGTGCCGCCCGCGATGGTCGTGCTCGACGCGATGCCGCTGACCGTCCACGGCAAGGTCGACCGGGACGCGCTGCCCGAGCCGGATTTCGCCGCCGAAGCGGTCGGCCGGTCGCCGCGCAACGCCGTCGAGGCCATCCTGTGCGACGTGCTGGCCGAGGTGCTGACGGTGCCGAAGGTCTACATCGACGACAACTTCTTCGCGCTCGGCGGCGACAGCGTCAGCTCGATCCAGGTGGTCAGCCGCGCGCGCAAGGCTGGGCTGGTCATCACCCCGCGCGACCTGCTGGAAGCCCGCACGCCGGCGGCGATCGCGGAGAACGCGGTCCCGATCGGGGACGACGTCGCTCCGGAGCCCGCCGCCGCGCTGGTCGAACTCGAGCCGGGCGAACTTGACGAGCTGCGAGCCGGTCCGGTCGAGGAAGTGCTTCCGCTCGCGCCGTTGCAGCAGGGCATGCTTTTCCACACCGAACTCGATGCCGAGGGCGTCGATTTCTATGCCGTGCAAGCGATCGCCGACCTCGAAGGGCCCTTGGACACCGCCGCCGTCCGAGACGCCTGCGCCACGCTGCTGACCCGACACACCGCCCTGCGCGGATATTTCCGGCGACGCCGCAACGGGGAACCGGTGCAGCTGGTCGCCGAATCGGTCGAGCTGCCGTGGACCGAAATCGACCTCACCGTCCTGCCGGAGGAGGACCGCGAGGCGGAACTGCAGCGACTGGTCGACCAGGACCGGTTGCAGCGCTTCGATTTGGCGCACCCGCCGCTGGTCCGCTTCACGCTGATCCGGGTCGCC
Organism: Amycolatopsis sp. VC5-11; assembly: GCF_037034185.1. Classification (NCBI taxonomy): domain Bacteria; kingdom Bacillati; phylum Actinomycetota; class Actinomycetes; order Pseudonocardiales; family Pseudonocardiaceae; genus Amycolatopsis; species Amycolatopsis sp. VC5-11. The sequence goes on from NZ_JBAGKF010000004.1 coordinate 230,345, forward strand.
GCCGAGCGCTACCGGTTCCTGTGGAGCGCACACCACATCGCCACCGACGGCTGGTCGGTCCCCATCCTCATCGACGAACTGGCCCAGCTCTACGCGGGCGGCGCGACGACCGCGCTGCCCGAGGTGCCGCAGATGCGCGACTATCTCGCCTGGCTGTCCCGCCAGGACGAGGAGGCCGGGCGGAAAGCCTGGCAGGACCTGCTCGACGGCCTGCCCGGACCGACTCGCGTCGCACCAGACCTGCCCGCCGCCGCGAACCTGCCCGCGACTGTCGAGTTAGCACTGTCCGAAAGCGACACTGCACACCTTTACGCCTGGGCACGGGAGCATGAGCTGACCGTCAGCACGATCGTGCAAGCCTGCTGGGCGATTCTGGTCGGCCGCTTGGCCGGGCAGCAGGACGTGGTCTTCGGCGCGGTGGCCTCCGGACGTCCCGCGGAACTGCCGGGCGTCGAAACGATGGTCGGCATGTTCGTGAACACCGTGCCGGTCCGGGCCCGTCTCGACCCGGCCCGCCCGGTCCGCGACCTGCTCGCCGAACTGGGCCGGCAACAAGCCGCCATGGTGTCCTACCAGCACATCGGGCAAGCGCAGTTGAGCGGAGCCATCCCGGACAGCGGCGAACTCTTCGACACCGCAGTGGTGTTCGAGAACGTCCCCGCCGGCGACGGCGGCCCGCTGGTGATGCTCGGCGAGGACGTCCGCGTAGTCGACGCGGTCACGCTCGACTCCCGGCACTACCCGCTCAGCCTCGTCGTGGAACCGCACGCCTCGCTCGTCTTCCGCTTCGACTACCTCCGCGAGGCCTTCGGCGACGACCGCGTCCGCGATTTGGCGCAGCAGTTCCGGGCGCTGCTCGACACGGTGCTCGGCGATCCCGACCGCCTGCTCGGCCGGATCGACGTGGTGGCCGAACCGGCGCAGACCTTCCTGCTCGGCGCGACCGGCCCGGTCGGTGCGGGCGTGGTCGAACGGGTGCGTGCGCAGAAGCCAGACGCGGTCGCGGTGGTCGACGACTCCGGTTCGGTGACCTACGCGGACCTGGTCGGCCTGGCGTCGGCTCTTTCTCGCCGGGTGCCGCCGGGACGGGTAGCGGGCGTGCTCGCCGGTCCCGGGATCGGCTTCATCTCGGCGGTTCTCGGCGTCCTGGGCGCGGGCGGTGCTTACGTGCCGCTGGATCCGACCGTGCCGCTCGCCCGGCTGCAAGGCCTGGTGGAGGACAGCGGCGCGGCGTGCGTGATCGCAGCCCCGGAATTCCGGGAGCTCGCAGCGAACCTGCCGGTGGAGGTCATCGAGCTGGACGGCGTCATCGACACCGAGCCGACCCCGGTCGTCGGTGCGGACGACGACGTCGCGTACCTAATCTTCACCTCCGGCTCCACCGGCCGCCCCAAGGGCGCGATGGTGTCTCGCCGCGGAATGGTCAACCACCTGCTGGCCAAGGTCGAAGACCTGGCGTTGAAGCCCTCGGACGTGCTGGTGCAGAACGCGCCGCTGACGTTCGACGTCTCGGTGTGGCAGATGCTCGCCCCGCTGATGGTCGGCGCTCAAGTCCGAGCCGTCAGCCGCGAGACCGCGGCGGATCCGGACGCATTGTTCGGCTTGGGCATGTCGGTGCTGGAAGTCGTGCCGTCGCTGTTGCGAGCCGCGTTGGACTTCTGGGACGCGGGCAGCCCGCCGGACCTGACCGGTCTGCGGTGGCTGGTCGTGACCGGTGAAGCGTTGCCGCCGGATCTGTGCGTGCGGTGGTTCGGGTACTTCCCGAATATCCCGATGGTGAACGCCTACGGCCCGACCGAGTGCTCGGACGACGTCACGCACGCAGTTCTGTCCAGTGTGGACGATGCGCAGGGCCTGCGGGTGCCGATCGGTCTTCCGGTGCGGAACACCCGGCTGTACGTGCTGGGCGACGAGCTGCGTCCGGTCCCGCCCGGCGCCGCAGGCGAGCTGTACGTCGGCGGCCTGGTCGTCGGCCGCGGTTACGTGGGCGATCCGGTCAAGACGGGCTCCGTGTTCGTCGCCGACCCCTTCGGCGAACCCGGCACCCGGATGTACCGGACCGGCGACCGCGTGGTCTGCCGGGCCGATGGCGCGCTGGAGTTCGTGGAACGCCGCGACTTCCAGGTCAAGATCCGCGGACACCGCATCGAACTGGGCGAGATCGAAGCCGGTCTGCTGGCGCAAGAATCCGTCACCGACGCGGTAGTCGTCGTGCAGGGCTCCGACGCGGCCAACCGGCACCTGGTCGGCTACGTCGCGGGAACCGCCCGTCCCGAGGACCTGCAAGCTCAGCTGGCTGAGCTGCTGCCCGCGTACATGGTGCCCAGCGCGATCGTCGTACTCGACCGGCTCCCGCTCACCGCGCACGGCAAGGTCGACCGCAAAGCGCTGCCCGCCCCGGAAAACCTCACCGGCCAAGAGAAACGCGGCCCGCGCACGCCGGTCGAGGAACAGCTGACCCGGCTCTACGCCGAGGTGCTCGGGTTGCCCGAAGCCGGTATCGACGACGACTTCTTCGAACTCGGCGGCCATTCCCTCCTCGCCACTGCGCTGGTCAGCCGGATCCGGTCGGAACTGAACGTCGAACTGCCGCTGCGGGATCTGTTCGAAGCGCGCACCGTCGCCGCACTGGCCGGACGGCTCGCGTCGGCAGGCCAGGCACGTGCGGCGTTCCGCAAGCTGGACCGTCCCGATCCGCTGCCGTTGTCGTACGCGCAACAGCGCATGTGGTTCCTGAACCGGCTCGAAGGCGACCACGGCGGATACACCATCCCTCTCGCCGTCCGGCTTTCCGGCGAGCTGGACCGCTCGGCGCTCGCCGCAGCCCTCGACGATCTGACCGCACGGCACGAAATCCTGCGCACCGTCTTCCCCGACACCGACGGCGTCCCGTTCCAGCGCGTCCTGGACGCGGGGGAGTCGCTGCGCACCGCACCGATGCCCGAGGACCTCGCCGCCGCGTTGGCCGAGGAGGTCGCCCGCGGCTTCGACCTGGCCGTCGACCTTCCATTGCGCAGCAAACTGTTCGGCCCCGACCAGAACGGCGACCACGTCCTCCTGCTGGTGCTGCACCACATCGCCGGAGACGCCTGGTCCGTCGACGTGCTCGCCCGCGACCTCGCCACCGCCTACGAAGCACGGCTGTCCGGAACCAGTCCACAGTGGACCGTGCTGCCCGCCCAGTACGCGGACTACTCGGTCTGGCAGCACTCCCTGCTGGACGACACCAAGGACGGCGAATCCGCCCGCCTGCTGAAGCACTGGCGGGAAGCACTCGCCGGACTTCCCGGAGAACTGGCGTTGCCGGTCGACCTGCCGCGCCGCGCCTCCGCCGGCTATCACGGCGGAACCATCGAGTTCGAGCTGTCCTCGACCGTGCACCGCAGCCTTGCGCGGCTCGCGCACGATCAAGGGGCGAGCCTGTTCATGGTCGTCCAGGCCGCACTGGCCACGCTGCTCACCCGCCTGGGCGCGGGAACCGACATTCCGCTCGGCAGTCTGGTCGCCGGACGTCCGGACGAAGCCGTGCACGACCTCGTCGGCTTCTTCGTCAACACGCTCGTCCTGCGCACCGACACCAGCGGCGACCCGCGCTTCACTGAACTGGTCGCGCGAGTCCGCGACGCCGACCTCGCCGCCTACGCTCACCAGGACCTGCCGTTCGAACGGTTGCTGGAGGCGACGCAACCGGCAAGGTCGATGTCGCGACAGCCGTTGTTCGGGGTGCTGCTGTCCTTCTACGACGTCCCGCCGTCCGAAGTCAGCCTCGGCAGCCTGACCGCGCGACCCGAAATGCTCGCCCCGACGCACAAGAAGTTCAAGTTCGACCTGACCTTCCAGCTGGGCCAGCACAAGGGCGAGCGCGGTCTGGAAGGCACGCTCGAATACAACGCCGACGCGTTCACTGCGGAAACCGCACAGCTGCTCGTCGACCGTCTGACGCTCCTCCTGACGGCCGCCGCCGAAGACCCCGGGCAGCCGCTGAGCCGGATCGACCTGCGCACTCCAGCCGAGCGAGTCACCCCAGCCGTGCCGGCTCTCGAGGTGCCTGACGGCTTGCTGGTGCCGGGGGACATCGGTCTGCGCGAGCAAACCAACCGCTTGGCCCGGGCTTTGCAGGCACAGGGCGTGGGTCCGGGGGAGACGGTGACCGTCGACCTGCCGCCAGGCCGCGACCGCTGGGCAGCGATCTTCGCCGTCCTCGCCATTGGCGCAGCCTGGACGACGAGCGGGCCGTCTCGGTACACCATCCCCGCGGACGTGTCCGGATTCGCCGACACCGACCTGGAGGTGTCGCTGTCCGGAGCGGAGCTGGCGTATCGCGGCGACGCGGTCTTCAGCCGAGATGCCCTGGCCGCGACCATCGCCGCTCTGCTGAAGGAATTGCCGCTCACCGCCGGCGACCGTCTCCTGGCACCGGACACCGAGTTCGCGCTGCCGGTCGTGCTCGCCGCGTTGCACGTCGGCGCGGTGGTGACCGTCGCTCCCGCCGCGGAGATCGCGGAACTCGCCTCGTCGGTGGACCCGAGCGTCGTGGTCCTGACCCCGAGCATCGCGAAAATGCTGGCGCTGCGACCGGGTACCCGGGTGGTGAACTTCGGCGAGAGCTTCCTTGATGGAGCGCTCAACTGCGAAGGCACCGCGGCCTCCGGTTGGCTCTCGCTGGTCAACGGACGCCCGTTCGCGCACCGTCACGCCAACGTCCTCGACCAGAGTCGGCAGCCAGTGCCTCGCGGTGGCCGAGGAGAGCTGTACTTGGCTGACGCACCCACCGGTCTCCCCGCCCGCATCCGCTTGGACGGAACCGTCGAAGTGATTCGCGAGGCCCAAGTGCGTGGCTTCGCGGTCCCGCTCGGGCAGATCGAAGCGGCCCTGCATCGCCAAACCTCGGTCGCCGCAGCCGTCGTAATCGCCGAGAACGACGCGCTGATCGCCTACGTCGTCCCGCAATGGGAACGCGGCGTCGACCCGCTAACCCTGCGGGAAGCGCTGGCCGCCGAACTCCCCGACTACCTGATCCCGACCGCCTTCGCGGAGCTGGACACCCTCCCAGTCGCGCCGGACGGCTCGCTGGACCGCTCCGCCCTGCCCGTTCCCACTGTGCAAACCAGCCAGGACACCAGCGAAACCGTCGAACTGCTGCGCACCGCTTTCACCGAAACCCTCGGTATCGCGGACCCCGACATCCAGGCCGGGTTCTTCGAGTTGGGCGGCAACAGCCTGCAATCCGTCCGTCTGGTCGCACTGGCCCGACGAGCCGGACTCCGGCTGACGGTCGCCGACGTCCTGACCCACGGCAGCATCGAACACCTGGCCGCGCTCGCCGAACGAGCCGAACCGGATCTGGCGGACCTGCCGGACCCGTTCGCGCCGGTGCTGCCGATCCGGCCGACCGGGACGAAGCCGCCGCTGTTCTGCCTGCACGCCGGACTCGGCCTGAGCCTGCCTTACCTCGGGCTGGCCGCGCACCTGCCGGACCGGCCGATCTACGGGCTGCAATCGCCGGGAATCAGCGGTGCCGAACAGTTCCCGGAATCGGTCGAGCAGGTCGCCGAGGACTATCTGAAGCACATCCGCCGCCTCCAGCCGCACGGTCCGTACCACTTGCTCGGCTGGTCCTACGGCGGTCTGCTGGCCTTCGAGCTCGCGGTACGCCTGGAAGCCGAAGGCGAAACCGTCGGCTCACTGTCCATCTTGGACAGTTACCCGCAGGACGGGACCGAAGCCGCACTGTCCCGGCACGAACTGCTCGTCGATTTCCTGGAACACGTCGGCTTCCACGACACCGAAGCCGGTATCGAGCTGACCCCGGCCGACGTCATCGCCGTGCTGCGGCAGGGCGACAGCCGACTGGCCGACATCGGCGAGGAACGCATGACGCGCGTCCTAGCCGTGATGGACAACAACGCCGCGCTAGCCCACCGGTACCGCCCGACGCGGTTCACCGGCGCAGTGGAACTGTTCGTCGCCGCCGACGGCATGACCGACGCCGAGGTAGCCGAACGAGCAGGCCGCTGGGTGCCGCACGTGTCCGGTCCAGTGCGGGCGCACCGGATCGAATGCGGGCACGAATACCTGATGGATCCCGGGCCGCAAGCGGAGATCGGCGCCGCGACGGCCGGAACGCTGGCGAGCAACGAGGAGTCGCAGTGACCACAATGACCACCCCGGCGAACACTCCGCGGGCAGCGGCGCTCGTCGAGACATTCGCGCTGGCGGGTCGCCGGTTGACCCACCTGCGCAAGGTGCCGGGCAGGCTCCTCGCGATCACGCTGAATTCGCTGATCACCATGCTGGCCATCGGCTACGTCTTCAAAGGCGCGGTGAGCGTCGAAGGCGGCGGCAGCTATCCGGAGTTCCTGTTCCCGGCCGCGCTCATGCAGGTGGGCCTCGCCGGCGTCGCACCGACCGCGATCGCGGTGGCGATGGACCTCAAGGGCGGCCTGACCGACCGGTTCCGCTCGCTGCCGATCTCGCGTCCCGCTGTGCTGTTCGGCCACACCATCGGCGACGCGCTGGTCGGCTTCGTCGCGCTGGCGATCGTCGCCGGGATCGGACTGGCGGTCGGCGGCCGCGTGCACGCCGGGTTCCCCGCGCTGCTCGCCGGATTGGCCGTGCTCGCGCTCTTCCTCTACGTGATGATCTGGGTCGGCGTGCTGCTCGGGCTGACCATGGGCAATCCCGAATCCATCGACGGCGTCGGCGCGGTGCTGACGCTCGGGCTTTCCTTCCTCTCCAACGCGTTCATGGCGGTCAGCCAGCTGCCGTCGTGGGTCCGGCCGATCGCCGAATGGAATCCGGTCAGCTCCGTCACCACGCTGTGCCGCCAGCTGTGGGGCGTGCCGGTGCCCGCGGACAGTTCGTTTCCCGCCCAGCATCCCGGCGTCGTCGTCGCGGTGACGCTGGTCGTCCTCTTCGCCGCGGCGACCTTGCTGAGCTTCCGCCGTTACCGCCTCGCCTAACCGATCCGGAGTACGCAATGACAAACCCGTTCGACGACCAGAACGGCGCTTTCCTCGTTCTGGTCAACGACGCCCGGCAGTACAGTCTTTGGCCCTCCTTCGCGGAAGTCCCGCCCGGCTGGCGGGTTTCGCTCGGGGAGAGCAGCCGCGAAGAAGCCCTCGCGCACATTTCGGGCCACTGGACCGATCTGTCGCCCGAGAACATCCGGGAAGCAGGCTGACATGACACCGCACGGAGAACTCGCGATCGAAGCCGAAGGGCTCCGCAAACGCTACGGCGACCACGAAGCGCTCGCCGGCGTCGACCTCGCCGTCCCGCCCGGCACGGTGCTGGGCTTGCTCGGTCCCAACGGCGCGGGCAAAACCACCACGGTCCGGATGCTCGCGACCCTGCTTCCGCCGGACGGCGGCCGCGCGCTGGTCGCCGGGCACGACATCGTGCGGGAACGCAAACAGGTCCAGCGGCACATCGCGCTCGCGGGCCAGTACGCGGCCGTGGACGAACTGTTGACCGGCCGGCAGAACCTGGTGCTGCTGGGCCGTCTTCTGCACCTCGGCCGCCGCGGAGCACGCGCCCGCGCGGGAGAACTGCTGGAGCGGTTCAACCTCGCCGAGGCGGCCGACCGCGCGGTCGGGACGTACTCCGGCGGGATGCGCCGCCGCCTGGACCTCGCGACCTGTCTCGTGGCGCGTCCGTCGGTGCTCTTCCTGGACGAACCGACCACGGGACTCGACCCGGCGAGCCGGATGGGCTTGTGGACGATGGTCCGCGAGCTGGTCAGCGAAGGCGTCACGGTCCTGCTCACCACGCAGTACCTCGAGGAAGCCGACTACCTCGCCGACCGGATCGTGGTCATCGACAAGGGCCGGAGCGTCGCGGAAGGAACCGCGGACGAGCTCAAGCGCAAGGTCGGCCGGGAACGGCTGGAAGTCGCTGTCGCCCACCCAGAAGGTCTCGCGGACGCGGTCGCGGCGCTGACACCGGTCGCGGTGGGCGTCCCGGTCGTGGACGAACGCCGGTGCAGCATCTCGCTAGAACTGCTTGACGAGAGCGGCGGGATCGCGGCGGCGGCGAACGCGTTGCACGAACGCGGCGTCGCGCTGGCGGACTTCGCGCTCCGCAGACCGACTCTCGACGAAGCTTTCCTCGACCTCACCGGACACCCGACCACGGGGTGATTCCCCGGTTCACTTTCGCGCAGCCCCCGGCCCGGTCCGCCGCCACCAGCGGACCGGGCCGGCTAGCGAGAGCAGCAAGGGCAGCAGTACCAGCCGGATCACCAGCACGTCGATCGCCAGCGCCGCCGCGGCCGCCCAGCCGAACTCGCTCAGCTCGCCGCTGCCGGCGATCCCGAGCGCGCTGAAGACCCCGATCGACACCACGCTGGCGCTGGAGATCGCCACGGTGCCGCGGCGCAGCCCCTCCGCGAGCACGTGCTGCGGCGACATCCCGGTCAGCGCCTCGACGCGGAAGTGGTGCAGCAGACAGACATGCATGTCGGTCGTGGGCGCGGCGAGCACCGCTACCAGCGCCACCGGCAGCCAGGTCGGGGTCGGCGGGTTCATGCAGGTGAGCATGGTCAGCGCGAAAAGCGCGGAGAGTACTGAAAGCACCGCGGTCGTCAGCGCGACCACGAACGGCCGGAAAGCCGTGATCACCGCCAACGACGTCAGCCCGATCAACAACGCCAACGGCAACGGCGGCAACGTCGGCGATTCGAGGTAGCGGTAGACGACGTAACCGAGCGCCGCGGCAGTGCAGGCCAGCGCGCCGATGAGTCCCGCTGCGGTGCGGTAACGCCAGCTCGCGGGCAGGCGGGCGACGAACCGGGGCAGCCAATGCCACTGGAACGACCTCTTCACCGGAAGCGCGATCCGGGTCAGCAGCACCGGAAGCAAGGTCAGCGCCGCGGCGGCTTCCACCAGGATGACCAGGACCACGGCCGCCGCCAACCGCATGACCTGCGGCTCGCCGGTCAGATACAGCCCGGTCATCGCGGAAAGCATCGCGAGCCCGGTGACGAGCGCGGTCCGTCCGGCGGTCGAGGCGACGATCTGCGCGGTGTCGGACGCGTCGTGCTTGCCCGGCGGCATCTCCTGCTGCCTGCGGACCGCGAACAGCAGATGGTTGGCGGCGCTCGTGATGCCGGGCAGGAGAACGAGGTTCCAGCTGCCGAACGAACCCGTTCCTTCGGCGACCGCCGTCAGCACGCCGAGCGCGCCTGCCCCGACGGTCGCGAGGTAGCCGAACGCGATCGCGGCCAGCCGCGGCGAACCCAGCACCAGCACCAGCAGCAGAGCGGTGAGCAGGCAGCCGACCCCGAGGACGGAACCGGCGGGCGCCGCCGAGCTGCCGGCCGGGGCGGCGAGATCTTCGCTCGCCGCCACGACCAGGAACAGCAGCCACGCGCACAGCACCGGGCCGGGGTGTCCGGCACACCAGCGCGCGAGACGGAGCAGAGGTAGCGTTCGCAATGCCGAACTCCTTGGGCCGCTTCAGGCCTCCCGCCGCGCAGGCGGCAAGCCGGACGGTCTAAGGATGGCTCCTCGTGATCGTGCGCACACTGGGCGTGGCACCTCGATTTCGAGTGGTACTAGCTCCCGAGCGCGGCGGCCGGGGCGAGCGCCGCGTCTCCGTAGAGGTCGGCCACCCACTGGTCGTGGTAGACCGTGTCCAGGTAGCGGTCGCCGAGATCGGGGGAGACCGCCACCGCGGTGAGGCTTTCGCCGTGCTCGTGCCGGTCGAGCCAGTGCAGCGCCCCGGCGACGACGGTGCCGGTCGAGCCGCCGAACAGGAACCCGGCCCGGACGAGCCTGCGGCACATCCGCACGGTGGCGAGTTCCGGCACGTGCACCACATCGTCCACATAGGACTCGTCGAGCAGCGCGGGCCGGACGCCGGTGCCGAGGCCGGGGATCATCCGCGGGGCGGCCGGGGTTCCGAAGGTCACCGAACCCACGGTGTCGATGGCCACCACGCGCATTCCGGGACAGTGTTCGCGCAGGTAGCGCGCGCACCCCATCAGCGTGCCGGTCGTGCCCGCTCCGATGAACGCCACGTCGGCGCCGGGGAACGAGTTCGCGATCTGCGGTCCGGTGGTGCGGTAGTGCGCCTGCCAGTTTCCCGCGTTCGCGTACTGGTTGAGCCACACCCGGTCGTCGCCCTCGGCGCACAGCCGCCGCACGTGCGCGATCCGCGCGCCGAGCAACCCGTCTTTCGGATGCGGTTCGGTGATCACGTGCACCTCGGCGCCAAGCGTTTGCATCAGCTGCCGGGCGCCGAGGGTGCAGCGGGAATCGGTGACACAGACGAACCGGTAACCCCGGCTGGTGGCGACGAGGCTCAGCGCCACCCCGAGGTTGCCCGACGAACTCTCCACGAGGGTCGCGCCGGGCCTCAGCGTGCCGTCCAGTTCGGCGGCGTCGATCATCTCTTTCGCTGCTTTGATCTTGATCGAACCAGCGAAGTTGAAGCCCTCGCACTTGAGGTAGAGCGATCGCCCTGTACACCCGCTCAGGTCGACGAACAGGTCGTCGACGTTGAACTCGTGCGGACTGGTGATGATCGGCATCAGCGCCGGCCGTAGCGGTCGAGTTCGAAGAAGAAGTCGCCGACCTCGTGCAGTTCGCCGCGGCGGCGCAGTTCGTCGAGGACGTGCTTGCCGACCGCGAGGTCCAGCACGCCGAGACCGAACGGCGAGAACACCAGCGGCCGGTCGGCGTCCAGGGCGAGTGCCCCGGTCATCACGTCGAACAGGGTGCCGTCGAGGAAGTCGCGGCCGCCGGTGGCCTGTTCGGCCAGGTGCACCGAGGTGTTGGCCTTGAGGCAGTGCTCGACGTCGTCGACCACGTTGGCCGAAGCCAAGATGACCTCGGTGGACAGGTCGCGCAGGGAAACGTTCAGCACGAGCGGGTTGTGGCCGAACCAGGCCGGATCGTGCACGTGCGGTTCCGCGGCCACGGTGGCGAACACGATTAGGTCGCTGCCGCGGATCAGCTCCTCGGCGCTCTCGCGCACCGAGATCCCGCTCGCGCCGGTGCCCTCCAGGTAGCCCCGGAAGCCGGCGGCGTGCTCGGCGGAGAGGTCGTACACCGCGGTCTCGTCGAAGTCCCAGCCGGTGCCGAGCAGGAACCGGTGCACGTAACGCGCGATGAGCCCGGTGCCGACGAACCCGAGCCGCCGCGGCCGTTCGCCCCGGCGGCTGAGCCAGTCGGCCGCCAGCGCCGCCGACGCCGCGGTCCGGCTCGCGCTGATGATCGAGCTTTCCATGCAGGCCAGCGGGTACCCGGTCGCTTGGTCGTTGAGGATCAGCACGGCCGAGGCGCGCGGCAGCCCGGTGCGGACGTTCTCCGGGAAGCTGGAGATCCACTTGACCCCGTCCACCGCGACCTCCCCGCCGACCGAGGCGGGCAGCGCGATGATGCGCGCGGACGGCCGGTCCGGGAACCGGAGGAAGTAGGAGGGCGGGTTGACGGTCGCCTGCTGCCCGTGCAGCCGGTAGGCCGCCTCGATCAGTTCGGCCAGCTGCTTCTCGGCGCCGTCGAGCACCTGGTGCACCTGTGCTCCGGACACGACGGCGAACTCCGGAACGGTAGCGGTTTCGGTCACAGAACTTCCTTATTCTTCGGCTGGGCGGAAACTGGGGCTGGTCCGGGCAGTCGCCGGGGTTCCCCGCGCGGACCTGCGGCCACGCCCCGGGTTCCCGGCATGGGGATCAGTCCTGCTGCAGGACGGCCAGCGCGCGTTCGACCCGCGCGTCGATCCGGTCGACCTCAGCGACCGAATCCCCGATGAGCACGCCGTAGAGGCGGCCGGCGAACGGCGCCCCGCCGGCGGTCTGCGCGCCGGCGTTGACGGTGGCGAAGTTGTTCACCAGCAGGCCGCTGCCCGCACCGTCGAAAAGCAGCTCGCCGAGCACGTCGCGGACCCGGTCGAAGCCGACGCTGGCGCCGAGCCGCAGCGAGTAGTGCCGGGCCATCGCGGTCTCGCCCGCGGTGACGAAGCGTTCCTGGATCGGCACCTGGTAGGTGGACATGTTGTTGCGGGCGTTGATTTCCAGCACCGGGAAGATGCCGCCGTCGGGTTCGACGATCGCGTCCACTCCCACGACGCCGTAGTAGCCGTCGGCGGCGAGCTGCCCGCCGAGCGCCTGCGCCGCGGACCGGATGGTCTCCAGCTGCGCCTCGTCCAGCCGCGGCGGGATCCGGTGTCCTTTGTGGACGCCGTTCTCGGTGATCAGCTCCTTGACGAAGTCGAAGTGCACCGACCCATCGCGGCTCACGGTGAACTGGTAGTTGAGGTCGGCGCGCTTGTCGACCCACTCCTCGATGACGAACGCGATCCGGTCCCGGCCGTTGCGGCGAGCGGTCGCGGAAATCATCCGGCGCAACCGGTCGAGCCGGCGTTCGTCGGAGACCACCGAGATTCCCTTGCCGGAAACCCCGAACGCCTCCTTGACGACGACCTTCCGTCCGGTGACGAGCACGGCCCCCGCCGCGGTGACGGCCTCGTCGAGCAGCTCGAGCGTGTCGCAGGCCCAGCCGTTCGGCTGCCGCAATCCGAGCTTCGTCGCGATCCGGCGGCTGTAGATCTTGCTGTTCACCGCCTTGCACCGAGCCGCGTCCGGAGCGGCCAGCGGCAACCCCGTCGCAGTGGACAGTTCTTCCTCCACCGCGGAGACACCGTGCGCGAGCAGATGCGCTTCGTCGGTGCGCAACGCGGAAAGCGCGGCGATCAGCCACGGATCGTGCAGCGCGTCCTGGCTGACCGTGCGCGCCGGATCCGGGTCCGCGATCACGTGGATCTGCGGCAGGTCGAGACCGAGGCCTTCCAGGTAGCTGTGGTAACCGGGGTCCGGCGCGTGCTTGAGCACCACGTGATCCCGCTTCCCGCCCAGCAGCAACGCGAACTCGTCCATGCTGTTGACGACCGCCATGCCGCCCGGGGCGGACACCCGGGGCAGCCCCTGCTCGTCGACCGCCCACTGCTCTTCGACCTCGAAGTTGCCGACGAACACTAGCGGGCGGTCGGCTGTGCCCAGAACCGCGGTCTTGAGCCGCGGGATGAAACCGTTGTCGGCGCTCATGACGTCCTTTCGCCAGCGCACGGATAGGACGCGGCACGCGCTGCCAGCGCTGCCGCGGGGAGAGAACAGCTAGACGACGAAGCCGCCGTCGACCTCGAAGACGCTGCCGGTGATGTAGGAAGCGCGGTCGGAAACCAGGAACGACACCAGGTCCGCGACTTCTTCCGGCGTGCCGAACCGGCGCAGCGGCACGGCCCGCAGCATCTTCTCGCGGGTCGCTTCGCTGAGCTTGCCGAGCATGTCGGTCTCGATCAGGCCCGGCGCGACGGAATTGACCCGCACCCCGTACCGGCCGACTTCCTTGGCCAGCGCCTTGGTGAAGCCGAGCACGCCGCTCTTGGCCGCCGAGTAGTTGGTCTGCGTCGGGTTGCCGTGCACGCCGGACACCGAGGACAGCGTCACGACGCTTCCGGCGCGGCGTTTGATCATCCGGAACACGGCGGGACGGCACGCGTGGAAAACACCGTCGAGGTTCGTGCGCAGGACACTCGACCAGTCCGGTTCGGACATCAGCGCGAGCGAACCGTCCCGGGTGATCCCGGCCGAGGTGACCAGCGCGTCCGGCGCGCCGAACTCGTCGGCCGTCCGCTCCACCCACGCCGTGACCGCCTCGCCGTCAGCGACGTCGACCTGGCTCGCTTCGACGCGCACGCCCAGGTCGAGGACTTCCTTGACGAGAATGTCCGCCGCAGTTTGGTTGCTGTGATAGCAGAACGCGACGTCGAACCCGTCCTGCGCCAGGCGGAGTACGACCGCCCGGCCGATCCCGCGGGAACCGCCGGTCACGAGCGCGGTTCTGCTCATCGCGCACCCCCGAGCTGCAGCAGCGCGCAGGCCACCGAACCGTCGTCATCGCAAGCGGTGACGACGATGTGGTCCTGTGCGCCGTGGTCTGCTCCGTCGGCGATGCTGAGCACCGACGCGAGGCCGAACAACGCGGTCGCCGCGGAGGTGTCGCCGATGAGATCCACCGGTGGCACACGATCGGTCACTTCGTCGCCGAACAACTGCCGCAACGTCGCGTCCTCGGGACGGTCCGCCCCCGCGGGGAAGCCGCTCCCGACTGCCGCCCACACGCGGTCCGCGTTGACGCCAGACCGGTTCAACAGCGAGGTCACGGTGGCGTGCAAGGTTCCGGCGAGGTCCCCGTCGAGGCAGATCCGCGAGTCGATGCCGGTCAGCGTCGCCAGCACGGTGCGCGGATCGGCCGAGTCCGCCGGTTCGAGCAGGAACATCGCACAGCCTTCGCCGAGCGTCGCCGCCCCGCCGCGCCGGTGGTGTTCAAGCCAGGACCGCGCGTCGGAATGCTCCTCGGCCGCACCGCACAACACCTGAGCCGCACGTTCGGTCATCAGCAGCCGGCGAGCGTAGTTCAACGCCTGCAACCCGGTGGTGCGCCCGGCGGCGATCGTCGCGTTGGGTCCCTTGAGCCCGTGCCAGATCGCGGCCTGCCCGGCCGCGCAGTTCATCACGGTGCCGGGAACCGCGGCGGGTTCGACGTGGTCGGGCTGCTCGCCGGTGATCGACGCGCGGGTCAGGTCCATCATGCTCTGCGCACTGCCGGTCGTGGTGCCGAGCACGAAACCGATGTGCTCGCGGTCGCCGTCGGGGGCCAGTTCCATGTCGGCGAGCAGCTGCTGCGCGGCCGCGACGGTCAACCCGCTGACCCGGTTCATCGCCCGGGTCTTCTTGCGCCCGAACATCTCGCGCACGTCGAAGCTGGGCACGACCGCCGCGGGATCACCCGGTCCGCCGGCTTCGAGGGCGGGCTCGCGCCGGGAGCGAACGCCGTCGGCGAACGCTTCCCGGCCGTAGCCGAAGGGGGAAATGGCGGTCCAGGCCGAGATGACCGGACGGCGCCGAGCCGGTGCGGTCACCGTACGGCCTCCTCTCGGGGTTGCCGCTCGTACCGGCCGAGCAGGACCACGGCGTTGTTGCCGCCGAAGGCCCAGCCGTTGTTCTGCACGATGTCGAGGTCGGCGTCGACGGATTCGTTGGGCACGCAGTCCACCGGGCAGTCCGGGTCGGTGTCGCGGTGGTTGATGGTGGGCGGGATGAACTGCTCGGTGAGCGCGATCGAACAGCCGATCGCGGCCAGCGCGCTCGCCGCGCCCATCGAGTGCCCCAGCATCGATTTCATCGACACGGTGCGCGGCGGCTTCGGCCCGAACAGGTCGCGGATTGCCGCGGATTCGGTCATGTCGTTGGCTTTGGTCCCGGTCCCGTGCGCGGAGATCAGGTCGATCTCGGCGGGTTTGACCCCGGCGTCGGCCAGCGCGAGCTCCATGCAGCGGGCGATCCCGGCCTGATGCGGCGCCACCGGATGGTGCGCGTCGCAGGACATGCCGTACCCCAGCACTTCCGCGTAGATCCGCGCCCCGCGGGCGAGCGCGGAGTCGAGGCTCTCCAGCAGAAGAATGCCCGCGCCCTCGCCGGTGAGGATGCCCATCCGGTTGCGGTCGAACGGACGGCAGCAGTCCGGCGCGATGCTGCGCAACCGGTAGAACGAGGTGAACGTCTTGCGGCACAGCGCATCCGCGCCGCCACAGAGAGCGAACTCGGCGTCCCCGCACCGGATCGCGTCGAGCGAGTTGCCGATGGCGTAGTTCCCCGCCGAGCACGCCGTCGCGATGGTCCCGGTCTCGACGTCGGTCAGTTCCAGCTCACGCGCGATCGACGTGGCCAGCCGACCCGCGGAAGTCCGGCGCACCAGCTTCGGGTCAAGCCCGGCCAGCCCGGCGGAGAGTTCCTGCGCCACCAGACCGTCGAGTTCGTGCGCCTCGCCGTCGGTGCTGCCCACCGAGACGAGCGTGCGCGCGGCGCGCAGGGTTTCCAGCGGCAGCCCCGAATCCTCGACGGCGAGGCGGGCGGCCGCGGTGGAAAACCGGCTCGCCCGGCCGAGATCGGCGGGGTCGAGCGTGCGGATCCACCGGGCAGGCTCGAAGTCGGCGACCTCGCAGCCGTTGTCGTGGGCGAACCCGGTGGTGTCGAACACCGAGATCGGCCGGACGTTGCTGCGCCCGGCGCGCAGGGCGGAGGTGAACTCCCGGACCCCGATCCCGATGCTCGACACGACACCGCATCCGGTGATGACCACCCGGCGTCCGATACTGGTCGGCTGCGACATGTCGGCTACCAGCTCGCGGATTCCGAGACGACCTCGTACACCGCGCGCAGGTTGGTCATCCGGGCGAACTGCGCCTGGTCGATCGTGACGCCGAACTTCTTCTCCAGCGCGGCCAGCACGTCCATCAGCGACAGCGAATCCGCCTCGTGGTCGTCGGCGAAATCGCTGGTTTCGGTGAGCTCCGCGTCGTCGAGCTCGAGATGCGTGCAGACGATCTCGCGGATCTGCTGCATGCGTTCGGAGACGGCTGTCGTCATGGGGGTCACTCCCGATCGTCAGGGACCGTTACAAGGGATTCGGCCCCGAAAACTAGCGGCGAGCGGTGACACCCTTCTGACAGCGCCCTGACGCGAAGTCCCCCGTAGGCGCGGTGTCAGCAGGCGGTCATCGGGGACTGCCATGCTGACCCGGTGGAAGCGAAAACGACGGTTCAGTCGAGAACCTGGTCCTGCATCAGGATGGACTGGTACAGCCGGCGCAGCCCCGGCCCGGGCTCCAGTCCGAGTTCGGCGCCCAGCCACTTCCGGGTGCTGTGGAAGACCGAGACCGCCTCGCCCTGCCTGCCGTCGCGGTAAAGCGAGATCATCAGGTACTCGCTGAGCCGCTCGCGCGCCGGGTTCTCCGCGACGAGTTGTTTCAGGTCGTGGGAAAGCCCATGATGCTCGCCGACCTGAAGCCGCGCGGAGATCAGGTCCTCCTGCACGGTGAGCCGCCGCTCGTTCAGTTGCTCGGCAGCCAACCGGCAGCGAGTGCAATCGGCCACGTCGAGCAACGCCGGCCCCCGCCAGAGCCGCAACGCTTGCTCGAAGACCGTGATGGCTCCCCGCGGATCCTGCCCGAGCAACGCGGCCCCACGCTGTGCCAAGGCAGAAAACCGATGCGCGTCGACGGCCTCGGCAGGCACGGTCATCAGGTACCCGCTGCTGACCGTCCGGACCACCTCCCGCTCGCCGGTCACGGTGAACACGAGCTTCCGCAACCGCGCGATATTGGCCTGCAACGCATTGCGCACGTTGGAGACCGGTTTGTCGGCCCACAGTTCGTCCGCGAGCGTGTCCAGGGACAACGGAACCCCCGGCGACAAGGCCAGCAACGCCAGCACAGTCCGCACCTTTCGCGACGCGACTCCGTGTCTGCGGCCGGCTTGCCTGAGCGTGACCGATCCCAATAGCTCAATTTCCATATCTACCCCTGAGAAAAATAGCCCGCCTCAAGTGACCCCACGCACCGAGCTGTCGGCCGAGCCGAGCATGTCAGACATTGAAAAGTCGGTCTACCTCCGATTGGGGTAATGAGTTGGCGTCATGCGCGACAGTTTCCCGTCGGTAATACGAAGCCCGTTCCCATTTGTCGCCCCCGACCTCCCGATGGTGGTGCTGGCACCAGGTGCGACAGTGGTGTTACCTCCACCAGGGGACCCTTCTCCGGCGAATACCTTGTCGTACTCGCCGGTACGGTGTTGAATCAATTATCGTGGCCGGGGCGGAGCCGCATTTTCCGACATGGGGTGAGTTCTATTTGCAGTTCCGGGCAACATTTCTGCCCGTTGCCGCAGCGACGGCGAATGGTTATTTATTAGCGGGCCGGCGACGCAGAGTGTTTCTGTTGTTCCCCAGAGTCGCACCAAGGCATTCGACACCATGAACGCCGCGGCTCGCTTCTCGACTGCTGGGACAATTTGCGCCAGTGTGCAATCGACGCCATCGGCTGGTCGAGTTCGCAACAGAGAATTTTGCGAACTTCCACACTTTCGACGGCTTCCCGCCCGCCTCAGCGCGCGGCCACCCTCACCGTCCTTGTCCGCGCTCCCGGCCTCGCCGCTAACCGGGCCCTGGCTCCGACGAGCTCGCGAACCACCGCCCCGATCTCGTCGCTCCCCGCGCCGTTGGAGCGACCCAGCCCGTGCGAGCCAAACCGGGCTCCCAAGACGATCACCGTTTCCCCGCCCCGTCGCCCTCAGTACTGACTTCCACGCGGCCTACCGCCGCCTACCGGAGACGACCTCTCCACGCGAAAACGCGACCCCGCAACGGACTCCGCCGACCACCCCCCACGCCGCCGCGGCCGGATGACGCCCACCCGTCGACGCTCCGCATCGCGCCCCAGCACCGCCAGCCAACTCTCGGCGTTAGACCCCAAACGGCACAAATCGGAGCCCCGAGCATGCGTTCCCTCACCCCGGCTTCCTCGACGACCGCGGTCGAGCCCAAGAACCCAACGCCGCCCGCGTACCACCACCTAGCCCAAGACGATCCCCGTGAGTCCCGTACTCCCGCCCGACGCTCCCGCTGCGCCATGCGAGCTGACGCCTTCGGTCAAGGCCGCAACCGGCTCCCGCCCGAATGCGCCAGTCACGCTTGGAGCTCTTGACCGAGCCTCCGCCCTGCCAGAAGAACCGGGCATCTGCCCGAGACGCGGCAGCCCGCGTCCAAGCCGCAGCGAGCCCGCTAGCCGCCGCAGCAATCAGTACGAGCTACCCGCCCGCAACTGCCGCCAGAGGGCCACCCCCGTGCACTGCGGTCACCTGCTTCAGAACAATGCGGTTGGACGAGATCGCTGTGTCGCCGCATGAACCGCTCCGACACCGGGCACCCGCCCGCGCCCGCCCATTCGCAACAGCTGCCAGCGAACCTTCCCAGCCCGACCACCGAGCTTCCGACGCCAAGCCGCAGGCCGGTAGCGCTAACCCATAGCCATCGACCAGGCTGGCCGCATCGAATCATGCCCCGGGCATGCAAAAAACCCTCCAGCCAACCTGAACTGCGTGGCCGAAGGGTTCCTGTGCAACTTGTGGAGCTAAGGGGACTCGAACCCCTGACCCCCTCACTGCCAGTGAGGTGCGCTACCAGCTGCGCCATAGCCCCGAAGCAGAGGTGAACTCCGCATCTCGTATGGACATACAGTACACCCCGCCTTCGGTCCCTTCGTCAGGGGGTCGGTTACGCGCCGCGGCCGCGCCGGAATGGCGTGCCAAGCTGGCCCAACCTGCCTCTCTGCGACCTGTTCCGAGCGCATTAGTGCAGGTCGACTGCCCTATCTGACTTTTCTTCAGGTTTGCGTTGAAGGTCAGTGTGCCCGCGATTACATTCCTCCGCAGTCGCGACGTCGAGCCGACCCTCGCCACGAGGCGAACCCCACCTCCGGCCGAGGTCGCCCAGCGGTCCCGTCTCGGCAAGGGAGGTGACGATGAACCCCGAATCACGGAGAGTGGCCGCGCTAGCGCCGACCCCTCCGAGTCCGGCGGACTACCCCTGCGGCCGGAACAGCGGAACACTGTCCCGCCAGTCCCTCGAGACCAACGCTGATGCCTGGCGCGCCCAGCCAGGGGCGGCGAACGCCCGGCGAACTGCTGCTCGTCCGCCCGTCCCGCTGGCCCGCCCGTACACCGTCACCGGAACAAACGCGCACGATTGGCACTTCCACCTCACCCACAAGGGCGATGCAGAGACGTCCACCCACCCCTCCTGGCACCCCGCGTTGGAACACGAGAGCACCTCGGGAACCCACGACACCGCAGCCCCGCCGCGGCTGCCGTCCACCGAGCCTGACCCGCAATGGCCAGCGCATCCGACTGCTGCAGTTGTCGATCTTGCCTCCGGCCGAGACCGCGACCCGCACCCGGCCGGACTGGCTGCTGGTCACGAGAAGCCGTGGCAGCACGGCCGTCATGACGCCGCCAACCGGTCGTTCACACTGATCTCCGTGGGTGGCACTACTTCTCCGCCGCCGGGACAAGTGGACCTGGGGCCGAACGTCGTCGTTTTCGATCCGTCGATGCCGAGCGCGAGCATCCAGCGCAAGCTCGACGCGATCTTCGCGGAGCAGGAGAAGAACCAGTTCGGCAGTCAGCGCTACGCCGTGCTGTTCAAACCTGGCACGTACTCCAACGACGTGAACGTCGGCTTCTACACGCAAATCCTCGGACTAGGCAGCACGCCCGACGCCGTGACGATCAACGGTGCGGTGCACGTGGACGCGGACTGGTTTCCCCCGAACAACGCGACCCAGAACTTCTGGCGCGGCGCGGAAAACCTGTCCGTGAACCCCGTCGGGGGCGCGGACCAATGGGCCGTATCGCAAGCGAGCCCGTACCGGCGCATGCACGTCCGCGGCGACCTCCGCCTCGACGACGGCGGGGGCTGGTCCAGCGGGGGCTGGATCTCGGACACGAAGATCGACGGGCAGATCCGTTCCGGGTCACAGCAGCAATGGATCTCGCGCGATTCGCACTTCGGCGGCTGGACCGGCTCTACTTGGAACATGGTGTTCGTCGGCGTGGACGGCGCTCCCGCCGGCACCTTCCCGGACCCGCCGTACACGACGATCGACCAGGCCCCGATCGTCCGCGAGAAGCCGTGCCTCCAGGTTGACGAGTCCGGTCACTACCGGGTGTTCGTGCCCGCCCTGCGAAACAACACCTCCGGCGTCACCTGGGAACACGACAGCGCACCAGGCGTTTCGCTGCCGATCGACCAGTTCTTCATCACGAAGCCGGGCGCTACCGCGTCCGAGATGAACGAGGCTCTGACGGCGGGCAAGAACCTGCTGATCACCCCAGGCGTGTACCGCCTTGATCAGCCTCTTCACGTGACTCGTCCGGACACCGTCGTCCTCGGCCTTGGCATCGCGACCTTGATCCCGGACGGCGGGATCACTGCGATCAACGTCGACGACGTGGACGGAGTGAAGATCGCCGGCTTGCTGATCGACGCCGGAACGACCTCGTCGGCCACGCTCATGCAGGTCGGCGATCCCGAGTCGAACGCGGACCACTCGGCGAACCCGACCTCGCTGCACGACGTGTTCTTCCGCGTCGGCGGCGCTGCCGCGGGCAAAGCGCATACCAGCCTCGTAATCAACAGCAACGACGTGATCGGCGACCACCTGTGGCTCTGGCGAGCCGACCACGGCGCCGACGACAGTCACGTCGGCTGGAACTCCAACACCGCCGATACCGGCCTGGTGGTGAACGGCAACGACGTGACCGTCTACGGGCTGTTCGTCGAGCACTTTCAGAAGACGCAGGTGACCTGGAACGGAAACGGCGGGCGCACCTACTTCTTCCAGAACGAGATGCCCTACGACGTCCCCGACCAGGCAGCCTGGATGAACGGCGGGAGCGCGGGCTACGCCGCGTACCAGGTCGCCCCGGATGTGACCAGCCACGAAGCCTGGGGTCTCGGCAGCTACTGCTTCTTCGACACGAACCCGTCGGTGTCCTGCTCGCACGCCTTCGCCGCTCCGGTCGCGCCTGACGTGCGGTTCCACGGCATGGTGACGGTTTCGCTCAACCACCAGGGAACGATCACCCACGTGATCAACGACCTCGGTGCGAGCACCCCGTCGGGGACGAAGCCGGTGAACTTGGTGCGCTATCCATAGCCGCCACCTGAACAACCGGTGCCCGCCGCGGTGGCGGCCGCGACGGGCACCGGTCCCTGGTTCTGTCGTTTGCCACGGCAGCCGACGGGACACCGTAGGCTGTGCCGTGTGAGCCAGCCGATCCTGATGACCGTCGACGACGACCCCGCCGTTTCGCGGTCGGTGGCGCGCGACCTGCGTCGCCGCTACGGCAAGGACTACCGCGTCATCCGTGCCGATTCGGGCGCCGACGCCCTCGACGCACTTCGCGAGATCAAGCTGCGCGGCGACGCCGTCGCGGCGATCCTCGCCGACTACCGCATGCCGCACATGGACGGCATCGTCTTCCTGGAGAAGGCGATGGACCTCTTCCCGAACGCCCGGCGCGCGCTGCTGACGGCCTACGCCGACACTGACGCCGCGATCCAGGCGATCAACGTGGTCGACGTCGACCACTACCTGCTCAAGCCCTGGGACCCGCCCGAGGAGAAGCTGTACCCGGTCATCGACTCGCTGGTCGAGACCTGGCTCGCGGTCGGGGATCGTCCGGTGGAAGAGACGAAGCTGATCGGGCACCGGTACTCGGCGCCGTCGTTCCGGATGCGCGACTTCCTGGCTCGCAACGCCGTCCCGTACCGCTGGTACTCGGTCGACGACGAAGAAGCCGGCCGCATCCTCCAAGCCGCCGGCGCGTGCGAGACCGACATCCCGGTCGTGGTGACGCCGGACGGCACGGTGCTGAAACAGCCATCGGGAAGCGAGATCGCCGATGCGGTGGGCCTTTCTACGCAGCCCGCGCAGGACTTCTACGACCTGGTGGTGATCGGCGGCGGTCCGGCCGGACTCGGTGCCGCCGTTTACGGCGCTTCCGAAGGACTGCGGACCGTGCTGGTCGAGCGCAAGGCCACCGGCGGCCAGGCCGGAACCAGCTCCAGGATCGAGAACTACCTTGGCTTCCCGGACGGAGTGTCGGGCGCGCAGCTCACGGATCGAGCCCGCCGCCAGGCGCAGAAGTTCGGCGCTGAAGTGCTTACGGCTCGCGATGTCGTGGGTCTGGAGGCGCGCGGCTCGAGCCGGGTCGTGACCTTCGGCGACGGATCCGAGATCGCCGCGCACTCCGTGATCCTTTCCAGCGGCGTCAACTACCGAGCGCTGGAAGCCGAGGGAATCGCGGAGCTGACCGGCCGGGGCGTCTACTACGGCTCCGCTGCGACGGAAGCACCTGAGTGCTCGAACGATCACGTGTACATCGTCGGCGGCGCGAACTCCGCCGGTCAGGCGGCTGTGTTCTTCGCCCAGCACGCCACCGACGTGACGCTGCTGGTGCGCGGCGCGTCGCTTGAGTCGTCGATGTCGCACTACCTCATCGAGCAGATCGCTGCCATCGAGAACGTCCACGTTCGCACGCACACCACGGTGGTCAAAGCGCATGGGGACGATCACCTCGAGTCCATCACGGTCTGCAAAGACGGCGTGACCGAGAAACTGGACACGGAACACCTCTTCATCTTCATCGGAGCCGCTCCGCGCACGGAGTGGCTGGGAAAGAGCGTCCTCCGGGACGCCCACGGATTCGTCCGGACCGGCCCAGACCTCGTGGAGGACGGACGCAGGCCGCCGGGATGGAGCCTGGACCGCGATCCGCATTACCTGGAGTCGTCAGTGCCCGGCGTGTTCGTGGCCGGAGACGTGCGCTCGCAGTCGGTGAAACGCGTGGCGTCCGCCGTCGGCGAGGGCGCCATGGCCGTGACCCTGGTCCACCGTTACTTGGAGGAACAGTGACTCAGCCCGCCTTGTCGCGCGAGGAACTGCGCGGACTGTTCTTGTTCGAACATCTCTCCGACGCGCAACTCGACTGGATCGAGCAGAACGCGGTGCGCGAGGAGTTCAAGGCCGACTCCGTGGTGATCCGCGAAGGCGACCCGGCCACGTGCTTCTACGTCCTGCTCAACGGCGCGCTGCGGATGACCCGCGTGGTGGCCGGCGCCGAGGTCGAGATGAAGCGGTCCGATCAACGCGGTTCCTACTGCGGCGCAACGCAATTCTTGGCCTACCAGGACAGCGAAGCCACCTACGGCGCGACGATCTACGCCGTCAGCGATCTGACCTTCCTCACGCTTCCCGCCGCGGAGTTCGCCGTCGAATTCCGGCAATGGTTCCCGATGGCGGCGCACTTGCTGGAGGGTATGTACCTCGGCTGGCGCAATACCGACGCGCTGGTGTCGTCGCGCCGCAGGCTCGTCGCCCTCGGCGAGTTGTCCGCGGGGCTCATGCACGAACTCAACAACCCGGCCGCAGCTGCGGTGCGGGCCACGGCCGCGCTGCGCGAGCGAGTCGCCGGCATGCGGCACAAACTCGCGATCCTGGCGAAGAAAGACATCGACCCGAACCTGCTCGAGTTGCTCCTCGACGTGCAGGAACGCTTGGTGAAACAGGTCGGCGACGCACCCAAGCTCTCCGCGATGCAGCAAGCCGACCGCGAGGACGAGATCGGCGACTGGTTCGACGACCACGGCATCGACCAGGGCTGGGACCTCGCCAGCATCTTCGTCGCTGCCGGACTCACGCCGACGAACCTCGACCACGTGCTGGAATCGGTAGGCGAAGGACTGCTCGACGGCGCGATCCGCTGGCTCGCGTACGCGCTCGAAACCGAGATGCTGATGGGCGAGATCGAGGACTCGACCAGCCGGGTGTCCACGCTCGTGGGCGCGGCGAAGCAGTACTCGCAAATGGATCGCGCCCCGCACCAATTCATCGACGTCCACGAAGGACTCAACTCCACGCTGGTGATGATGTCGGGCAAGCTCGGCGAGGGCATCCGCGTGGTCAAGGAATACGACTGCTCGATCGACCGGGTTCCTGCCTACGCCGCCGAACTGAACCAGGTGTGGACCAACATCATCGACAACGCCGTCGGCGCCATGGGCGGCGAGGGAACGCTGACCCTGCGCACGTGGCAGGTCGGCAAACAGGTGCGCGTCGAGATCGGCGACACCGGCCCGGGGATCCCGGAAGAGGTGCGCCAGCGCATCTTCGAGCCGTTCTTCACGACCAAAGGCGTGGGCGAAGGCACCGGTCTCGGGCTGGACATCTCGTGGCGGATCGTCGTGGAACGGCACTCGGGCGACATCAAAGTGACGTCGGAACCGGGTGACACGCGGTTCGAGGTCTGCCTTCCCGTGGAGGAGCAAGCGTCGCTCTGAACGCGCGGTTGCCCGCGGATGCCCGTCATGAGGCTGGGATCTTCGGGTTCTTCGGAGCAGTTCTGCGGTGGTTGTCATCGGCGGTATCCCCTCGGAGCGAACTGACGGCTCGATTCCGAGGTTAGCCGACCGCACCGACAGGATTTCGGGCTGTTTTCGAGTTTCCCTTGTGCGCCAACGGTTTTCGATCTTTCCCTGATCGGGTGATGATTGGGAACGCATGTTCGAGCACTCTGGAACACGGCAGCGCCGCGCCCATTGCTCGGACCCGCAGGGGGTCCGGTGGGCGCCGCCGCCGGTTCAGGGGAGGGACCGTGATCCGAATCCGGGAAGTGTCAGTGTCATTGCCGCTGTCGTCAGCCAGGTCAGCAGGTCCGGCAACGGAATCCGGGCGAGCCGTCCAGGCCATTCGTCGGCTGCGATCGTCAGTGCGAGCTCGTCTTCGCCAGGCCGGATTCCGGTCAGGCGCAAGCCTTTCGGCAGATCCGGCAGGGGAAGCACGATCGGCTGGATCCGCTTCGGCGGCCGCCTCGTCCACCGTCCGAGGCAGAGCGAGATCGGGGTCAGCGCTATTGCTTCGTCTTCGATGTCTGCGGCGAGAGTCAAATATCCCCAGCGCGGACGTTTCCGCCAGCGCACTCGGAACCCTTCCGGATGCGGTGTCGCGATCAGGTCCGGACGTGCCGCGGCGACCCGATCCCGCACCACGGTTCCGCTCACTTCTATCTCGAGTTCGACAGATCCGGGAATCGCCGCTGGCGAAGGCAATCCTCGAAGCCGCACGTCCTTGGCGAGCACGGTCACGCGCCGCAACGGAATGCGTTCGACGTCTGGCTGCGCAGGCGGTCCGACAGTTGGCCGCGTTTCAGGACCGGCTTCGCGAGCGGCGGGCGCCCGTCCGGAGCTGCGTCGAGAAGTCGGTCGCTCGGATTCGTGCGGTCCCACGTTTGCTGCGTCAGGTCCCCAGATGGGTTTCCATGCTGCGGCACCTGGTGTGGCTTCCGCGATTCGGCGATCGCCTTGCGCCTGAACAGAATCCGACGATGCCGTGTTCTCTCGTGGACCGGATGAGCGTGCGTCAGTTCGGCCGTCGGCGGGCCGCGCGAGGTGAGCAGGCGCAAGCCCAGCCGCATCTGGCGGGCCGTCCGTCTTGTGCGTTTCGCCGACGGGGGTGCCCGTCGCAGCAGGCATGCCGGACGCGTCCGCGGTGGTCGGGTCCTTCGTTTCACCACGCGCGTTCGACGCTGCTGAGGCCGCTGCAGTTCGAGACGAGCGGGCAGTGCCGGCAAGGCTGCCAGCGCCGTGCGCAACGGGGGCCGCCGAGCTGTTCGGAACGGGCCAGTCGACATCTTCCGCGACGATGCGGACGTCTCCCACCCGACCGGTGGCCAGACGAAGCGAGTCCGCTGGATAGTCGAGTTCGGTGAGAGTCAGGCCGACCTCGTGGCCTTGCACTGTGGTCGTAAGGCGACGGCCCACCAGTTGCTCGGTGACGGTTCGGGCGAGCGCGGCCGGGGTCGCGGGCACTGTGGGCAGCAGTGCCCGGCCCGCGGCTGCCAGGCCCGACAGTTCGGGCCAGGGCACCCAGGCATCGAACCATCGGCCTTCGCTCATTCGGCCATCGTATGGCTGTCCCGAGAAGACCGCTCCTCGCTGTGGCATGAGCCGCGTAACGGACGGCAAGGGGCCGATCACTCAAGCCACCGGAGCAGTCAGCAGCCCGGCAGCCGCTCCGGACTCGGCGATCCTGGCCGCCACCAGCCAGAATTCCGTCGCAGCGAGCCGCTTGACGTCGCGTCTGGCACCCGATCAGCAGGGCGGCGAACTAGGCTTGCCGAATGTCCGAACCCGACCACGAGCCGTCCGACATCGAGACAGTCGAAGGCCGCGTTTACCGGCGAGAAGACTGGTACGCGGAGGAGTTCACCGCGCGTCGGTTCGTGCGCTGTGAGTTCCATCAGGTCGACCTGACCGAGGCAGTCACCCGCGGTGTCTCCTTCCTGGACTGTGTGTTCGGAAACGTCCAGTTCAACGCCTCCCGGCACACCGACTCTGCGTTCACCGGCTGCGTGTTCAAAGGATGCAACCTGTTCGATGCCGAGTTCACGGGCTGCAAGCTGGTCGGCAGCCGCTTCCAGGACTGCGACCTGCGGCCGTTGCGCGTGACCGGCGGAGACTGGTCTTTCGTCGGCTTGAACAGTGCCGACCTGCGTGGAGTCACGTTCCAACAGGTGCGCATGCGCGAAGCGGACCTCACCAAGGCGAAGTGTTCGGGAGCAGTGCTCACCGACGTGGATTTGTCCGGCGCGGAGCTGCAGGACGTCGACCTGACGCGCGCCGAACTCCGGGGCAGCGACCTGTCGTCACTCGATCTGACTCGTGCGTCGCTGACCGGCGCGATCGTGTCCCCGGAGCAGGCGGCGGTGCTCGTCACGTCGCTCGGACTGCAGGTCCGCGGGTAGTCTCGCTTCTGGGGAACCGAGCCGTCGGGTATGTCCGGAGGGAGCGCGATGGGAGTCGTCACACCAGGCTTCACCGGACGCGCCCGCGGTGCCAATCCGCGGCTGCCGCCAGGGCAGTATCTCGCCGAAGACTTCCCGGTTCTCTCAGCCGGGCCGACTCCTCGAGTGAGCACAGAGAGGTGGGAGTTCGCGGTAGTGACCGAGAGCGGCGAACGCCGCTCATGGTCGTGGCCGGAACTGATGGCGCTGCCGAGCGAGAAGATCACCGTCGACATCCACTGCGTCACCCAATGGTCCAAACTGGACACTCATTGGCGCGGCGTCCCAGTGGACGCGCTCGTCGGGGATCTCGATACGGCCGCTGATTACGTGATGGCGCATTCCTACGGCGGCTACACCACAAACCTTCCGCTCGCGGATCTCCTGGGCGGACAAGCCTGGATCGCCTACGAGTACGGCGGCAAGCCGCTCACTCCGGAACACGGCGGCCCTGCTCGGCTATTGGTGCCGCACCTCTACCTCTGGAAGTCTGCGAAGTGGGTGCGCGAGCTGCGGCTCGCTACGAAGGACGATCCGGGCTTCTGGGAAGCAGCCGGCTACCACGACTACGGAGATCCATGGCGGGAACAGCGGTATCAGGGCGACTAGCGTGGCGCGTCGCCCGGCTCGCCGAGATCCGGCAGGAGACACCGACCGCGCGCACCTTGGACTTCGATATCCCAGGGTGGCCAGGCCATCTCGCGGGACAGCATGTCGACGTTCGCCTCACCGCAGCTGATGGCTACACGGCACAACGCAGCTACTCGCTTGCTGCACCGGCGAACGGAGACCGGATCGAACTGACCGTGCAACGGGTAGCCGACGGCGAAGTGTCCGAACACCTCACCGGCCCCTACGCGGTCGGTGACCCGGTCGAAATCCGCGGCCCGATCGGCGGCTGGTTCGTGTGGCGTCCCGCCGCCTCGGCTCCAGTGCTGCTCGTGGCGGGTGGCGCAGGCATCGTCCCGCTGATGTCGATGATTCGGGCTCGTCGCGAAGCTGGCAGCAAGGCATTGTTCCGGCTGGTCTATTCGCTGCGTACCCCGGCAGAGCTGTACTACGCCGAGGAGCTCCGCCGACCCTACGCAGGCTTGGACATCACTTACGTCTACACGCGGGAGCTCCCGGAAGGGCGATCCGGCATCCCGCGGCGCATCGACGTCGCCACATTGAACACCGCTGCGTGGCCGGTTGACTTCGGTGCCACCACGTACATTTGCGGGCCGACCGGGTTCGTGGAGACCGCAGCGGACATCATGCTCGCGCTGGGACATTCGCCGCAGTCGATTCGGACTGAGCGTTTCGGCCCCAGCCGGGACTGAGGCCGTCAACGAATCAGTGCACGGTCGGTTTGGCGAGGAGCTCGCGCAGAGTCGCGAGCAGTTCGCGGCGGTCGGCGGCACCGAGTTTGCCGCGGATGCGGGCCATGTGGTGTTCGACGGTCTTGCCGGAAATGAAGAGTTTGCTGCCGGCTTGTTTGTAGGTCAGGCCGTCGACGACCAGGCGGGCGACCTCAAGCTCGCGTTCGCTGAGTGCGCTCAAGCCGGTCGCCGCGCCCGGTGCCGGGGCGGCGGACTCAAGACGTCCAGTTGTGCCTTGGAACTGCCGAGCTGCTTCGAGGAGTTGGACCATCGCCTTGCGATCGGAGGTGCGAATCGCGGCTTGGCCCGCCAGCCGGGCCGCGTCCCAGCACAGGTCCAGTTCATGAAGTTCTGCGGCTGCTGCGGAGATTTCTCCTGGATCGAACGTGCCGCTGAGTACCGCAAGCCAGCATCCAGCGGCGCGGGCGAGCGCTGCCGGATAGCGGCCGCAGTCGGCGAAGTGGTTCAGCGCTGCCAGTTGCTGTTCGGCAGTGGCACGGTCTTCTGTGGTGATCGCGGCGTGCAGTTCATGCCAGCACAGCGAGACCGTCCATAAAGGAGGGTTGCCCAGGCGGTCAAGCATTGCGTGCGCGCGTTCTAGTCGGCGGGACAGCTTGGCGTGCGCACCGGTCCGAGCGGCTGCGATTGCCAGTTCTCCCAACGGCAGCAGCGTAAACAGGTCCACTTGCTGACGCATGGACGCCTGATACGCCCGTTCCCACGACTGTTGCAGCCCGACCAGGTCGCTCGCTCGCCGGGCGAGGCCGAGTTCCAGTGTCGCGAAGAACAGTTCGTCACGGGCCTCAAGTTTGGTGCCAGCGACGGCGTCGCGGTGTTCCGTCGCGGCGGCGAGATGGCCGCCGGTCATCGCGACCCAGCCGAGAAGCAGCCGGTGCCGCGTCGAGAGCAGATCACCGCCGACGCTGCTGGCTAATGCTCGTTCCAGCACCGACTCTGCGAGCGCCAGTTCGCCTGCGTGCAGGCCCGCGAGTGCAGCGAGTGCCGCGGGACTGTCTGGAAGCGGTGCGCCGCCGACAGCTGGTTCGAGCATTGCTGCGGCGCCTACGAGTGTCGGGAGCGCCTCAGTTCCGCAACCGAACACCGATTCCACGATCCCGTTTGCTGTTCGCGCAGCGGCACCGGTGAACAATGTCGGCGCGGCTCCAGGCATCGGGACGTTGGCGACAGTTTGACCGTCGGTGGTCTGGCCGGTTCCGACGAGGGCAATCGTGGCGAACGCGTCCACCGCGCCAGGGCCCACCCAGCGATAGCTTTCACCATTCGGTTGGGGCTGTCCGGAGAACGCGGGATTGCCGTTGGGTGCGGCGGGAGCGAGATCGGTCGGGGTTCCGGCAGCGTCCGCGCGGTGGGGGAGTGCGGAGGCTTGAGAGTCTGTCGAGCTGGCTAGCGTCCGTTGGGTTGCCGCTTGGTGGTTCGTTGCCGCGGCAGTGGGACTTTCGTTGCTGGAGTCATGGCCGCCGGAGTTGGATGACGGAGTGGCCGCATGCTGACGGGACCAGTTGTCCGTGGCTGCGGCCCAGCGGTATAGCTCTGCAGTTCGGGCCAGTTCGCCGCGGTGGGCCAGGACTGTCGCGGCGATCTCGGCCCCGGCGGCTCGTGCTTCCGGATCTTCGCCGGACAGCATGCCGTCGCCTAGGCGGAGGGCGGTGTCCAGGTCTCCGGACAGTGCGGCGGCGCGGGCCCAACCCGTCGTGGTCGCGGCGTCGCGGGCACCGGCTTCGGCTGCGGCTTCGAAGAGTCGTGCGGCGTGCTTGGGGTCGGTGGGGAGTGCTTCGCTCGCGGCGGTTGCGAATGCGGTTGCCGCGGAGGCGCCGGAGCTGCCGGCGTCGAGCAGAGACGTCGCGAGGTCGAGTACAGGCAGGCCCCGAGTCAGTTGTGCTTCCACGAGTTGCTGCAACACAGCTAGGCGTCGAGCGGGTGGTCCGTAAGCGCGCACTGCTTCGGCGGCGGCGGGCAGGAGAATGTCTTCAGCATCGAGGAGGCCCGTCGCGCGGGCACCGTCGACGACTTCGGGCAGTTCGTCTGGTGTGCGCTCCAGCAATGAACACAGCAGGTCGAGGTTGCGGGCTGCACCGGCTTCGGCGGCGATGAGGTAGCGGAGGACGTCGTCGTCTAGTGCTGCCAGTTCGGCGCGGAAGTCGGCAAGGCGGGCGGTTACGACACGTTCGACGAGACGGGGGACACCGCCGGTGCTCGCGTGCAGGGCGGGGGCGTCCGCAGTGCGGCCAGTGAGTTGTTTCGCGAGCTTGCCGACTTCGTCGACCGTAAGCGGTGGCAGCAGCAGCGTTTCGCCGAGGGACCGCAACGCTTGTGCGCGAGGGTTCGGACGGTGTGCCACCACGAGCGGTCCCTCTTTGGCGGCCGCGAGCATGGTGAGCCTGGTCAGGTCTTCGTCGTCGAGCTGGTCTGCGTCGTCGACGACCGTGGCCTCGACACCTGCTTCGCGGTAGCTGCGATCGAGAGCGCCCAACAAGGCAGTCTTGCCGTAGCCGCCCGGCGCGACGACCACGAGCCGGACTGGGGCCGCGGGGGTGTCGGCGAGTTGTTCAAGGAGGCGGCGGGCTGCGGGGTGGACGGCGTCGTTGCCGGTTTTCGCCAGCAGTGCGTTCAACAGTGACCTTCACCGGAGGGAGCTGTGGCTGGGTGGGCGCACGAACTCAGGACAGGGGGACGGGGAGAAACGGGTTCCTTGTCGGCGGTCGCTTCGTGTGACGTGAGGACCGCGATCAGGATCGAGGAGCTGATCGCCAGTACTGCCGCCGCGGCGGCGAGCGGTCGCCATCGACGCAACAGTTTGGCAGCGCCCTCGGGCTCCGGCAGCGTGAATGGAGTGATCTCCACCGGCGGCCGCTCGGGTCTTTCCGGAAGTTCGGGTTCGCGGTCGACTCGCGGCAGCAACGTGGTTTCGGGGGCGGGGGCTTCCCTTCGCGCGAGAGGCCTCGTCCGTTGGCTGGCGAGGATCCCGGCCCCGATGGCCGCCGTATCGGCGGGTTGGGGGCCGGTAAAGAACGGGCAGGGCAGACGTCCAGGGCGAGTGCCCGGGCCGGGTTCGCCGCAGAACACGATGCCAGCCAGTGACTCCGGGGCGACGTTGGCCGCCTGCGCGAGGCCGAACGCCGTCTTGACCGCGGAACCCGGCGCGACGCCTTCCGTGCTGTTCCGGGCGATCCAGCCGCTGGCTCCCGAAGCGGTCGCCAAGGTGACGGTGACGCCGTCCGGGCCGAACTCGCACACCGCGGCTGTTCGGTCGCCCGCACCGGGTTCCGGGAGGTGGGCGTAGAGCGCGGCGACCGCGCTGGGAACGAGTGTGACCGCGGAGAAACCTGACTCCGCCAGCGACTGGCGCAGGAGTTCGCGTCGGTAACCGCCCCAGTCACCGGGGTGGGTGACGACCAGTTGGCGCGGCGGTTCGCCGGTCTGGCTGGCTGCGACGTCGGCGAT
The DNA here is from genome assembly GCF_037034185.1 of Amycolatopsis sp. VC5-11. Lineage (NCBI taxonomy): Bacteria > Bacillati > Actinomycetota > Actinomycetes > Pseudonocardiales > Pseudonocardiaceae > Amycolatopsis > Amycolatopsis sp. VC5-11. Next base: position 262,411 of record NZ_JBAGKF010000004.1, read on the forward strand.
GCCTTCGATGAAGACGGTGGTCAGGGACTCCGGGGTGAACGGTTCGCTGCCGATGAAGACCGGCACGTCGTCGCCGATGCGGCGATGGAAACCGGTGATCAGGCGGGAGGGCACGGCGGCACCGGCTTGAGTTGCCGCGTCGCCGGTGAGCAGGTATCCCTCGTCGTCGAGGAAGAGTGCGGTCGCGGTCGCCGGGGACGTCTCGCCCAGCCACAACGGCTCGGGATCGTCCCACCGGTCACCTTGCCTGCGACGGAGCGCGGCGTGGGTCCGGGCAGCGCCGAGGTCGATGCCGAGCACGTAGGGCACCGCCGCTTCCTCCCTTCGTCGCAGTCAGGGTTCGGCCAAGGGGCGTAACTCACTGAACGGATACGCATCCTCACCCGTTCGGGTCAGACGGGCAAGAGTGGGGTGGGATTTAACCCAACCGGGTTCCGCGTGTCCGATCCCCTAACTCCCTAACGATCTCATATCGACCCCCTAACGGCTGAGCGAGGCGCGACTGGGTGTAAACCCCGATGTGAGCGGGGGTGCCCCGTCCCTACTTTGGGCGCCACGCCCGGCCGGGGAGGGCCGGGCATTCCCCGTAATCACTACAAGTGGAGATCCCCCCATGGATTCGGTGCAGACTCTGCACGACTTCACGCTCACCTTGCTCCAAGACCCGTCCGCGCTCGCCGCTTTCGGCCAGGACCCGCAGGCCGCGCTGGCCGCTGCTGGGCTGGGCGACATCAGCGCCGCCGACGTGAACGAGGTCGCGCCGCTGGTGCTCGACTACGTGCCGGTGGACCACCTGGCCTCGCTCGGCCAGCTGCCCCAGGCGGGCGACCTGACCACTGCGCTCGGCGACGGCCCGCAGGGCGCGATCGAGCAGCTGCAGGCACTGACCGCTTCGCTCGGGGTCTCGGCCGGCGGCGCGGAAGCGTCCGCGGCTACGCCTGGGCTGCCGGGCCTTGGCGAGCTGCCGGCGGTGCCGGGCGTGGGCGAACTGCCCGGTCTCGGTGAACTGCCGGGCGCGGGTGCTCTGCCTGCTGTCGGCGACGTTCCGGGTCTCGGTGACCTGGCGGGCGCGGTGCCCGCCGGAGACCTTCCGGGTCTCGGCGAACTGCCCGTCGTGAGCGACGTGGCTGGTGCTTCGGCGCTGCCCGCCGCCGGTGAGCTGCCGGGCCTTGGCGAGCTTCCGGCGGTGCCGGGTCTCGGCGAGCTGCCGGGTGTCGGTCAGCTGCCCGGCCTCGGTGAACTGCCGGGTGCCGGTGCTCTTCCGGGCGTCGGTGCGCTGCCTGGTGTCGGTGACGTCGCCAGCGCGGTTCCGGCGCTGCCGACGGCCGGCGAGCTGCCGTCGGTTCCGGCTGTGCCGGGTGTCCCGGCCGTTCCGGGGCTGCCCTCGGCACCGGGTCTCGGCGACGTGCAGAACGCTGCCGCATCCGTCACCGCGCTGGTGCAGAACCCGACCAGTGCACTCGCCCTGGGCAACGACCTGGCCAGCGGCCTGGACTCCAGCGCGGTCGCGCAGGCGAGCGGGCAGGCGGCCACCGCGGCCGACGGCGCCATCTCGCAGGTGCAGCACGTCGGCGGCGAGCTCGCGGCGGCTTCCCCGGTGAACGTCAGCGACCTGCCGGTCGCGAACTCCGCGTCGCAGGTCGCCGACCACGCGACCGAGGCCGGCGGCGGGATTGCCGGGCACGTCAGCGACGCGGTCGGGACCGTCACCGAGAACGTCGGCAGCCTGAGCAACACGCTCAGCGCCAACGGGCTGAACCACGCGGTGAACGGCGTGACCCAGCAGGCGCACTCGCTCATCTCGCACGGCGAGTCCGAGCGTTCCGACGCCGCGACCGAGACGCACACCGGGACCGACGCCGGCGTCGGCATGGTGCACGACACCGTCTCGACGGTCTCCGACCTCGGGCACCAGGGCCTCGGCCTTGACCTGCACGCCGGTGCGGAGACCTCGCACGGCGGCGGTGAGCTGCACATTTCCCTCTGAGCAAGGGTAATTCGGGGGTGGCTCCGCGGTCTGGGTGCGACCGCGGAGCCACCACCCGGTTCGGATACTCCCCGTACACGGGGGACACTGGTTCGCCGTGACGGCTCCAGCTTGGCTCGAAGTGCTCGCCGAGACCTCGGATGCCTGCCGGACGCACGGCCGCGAAGACCTGGCGCAACGCCTTCGCCGGCGTCAGGACCGGCCGCCGGGGGGCACGCGGGTCGCTGTGCTCGGCTTTCCCAAGCAAGGCAAGGGCTACCTGGTCAACGCGGTGCTCAACGCGCCGGTCTGCCCGGTCGGCGACGCGGCGACTCCCGCGGTGCCGATCGAAGTCGGGTACGCGGCCGAACCCGGCGCGACGCTCGTCGGACGCGCCGACGAACGCATCGCGGTCGAGATCGAGAAGCTGACCGGCGAGGTCGGTGCCCGGCCCGCCGGGTCGCTGCGACGAGTCGAGGTCGGCGTCCCGCGCGATCTGCTGTCCGCGGGCCTGGTGCTCATCGACACTCCCGCGATCGGCGACCCGAGGTCCCCGCGCACAGCTGCCGCTCTCGACGTTCTCGCGGACGCCGACGCGGTCATTCTTGTTTCCGACGCAGCCGCTCCGCTGGACCAGGCCGAGCTGGCGCTGGCGCATCACATCCGGACTTGGTGTCCGCACGTGGTCATCGCGCTGACCAAGATCGATGTCAGCGCAGGATGGCGCACGGTCGCCGAACAGAACCGGACCGCGCTCTCCGCGGCCGGGATCGACTCGCCGGTGCTGCCGGTATCGGCGACGGTTCGGTTCGCCGCGGCCAAGGGCGGTGACCAAGACCTCAACGCGCGGTCCGGCTTCCCGGAGTTGCTTTCCTGGATCGCGACGCAGGTTTCGCGACCGGCCGAGAGTACGGCCGCGTTGCTCGCAGCCGTGAGTGTGCGCGCGGCGGCGGCCGAACTGGTCGAGACTTTGCGGGCACGCGCCGAGGCGGCCGGGCAGGAAGCAGGTGTCGACCAGACGACGTTGCTGCAGCGTTCGCAACGTCGCGCCGATGAGCTGCGCCGACGCAACAGTCGCTGGCAGAACCTGCTGGCGGACGAGATCGCCGACCTGCAGTCCGACGCGGAATACGACCTGCGTGAACGCACCCGGAAGATCGTCGAGACCATCGACGAGACCTTCGACCGCGGGGACCCGGTGAAGGTGTGGGACGAGTTCGGGCCGTGGCTGGACAGCACGCTCGCGGAAGCCGTCGAAACGACTTACACGTTCGCGGCCGAACGCGCGGAGTGGATCGCGCAGGCGGTCGCGGTGAGCTTCGGTGCGCAGTACGACCTGCCGGAATTGGCTTTGACCGACTCCGGCGCGGACCGGATCGCCGAGGTGCGGCAGCCGCGGATCGAGCGGTTCAAGATCGGGCAGAAGGCGTTCACCGGTTTGCGCGGTTCGTACGGCGGCGTGCTGATGTTCGGTCTGGTGACCGGGCTGGCGGGGCTGCCGCTGATCAACCCGGTGTCGATCGGCGCTGGCGTCGCGTTCGCCGCGAAGACGATCAGTGACGAGGGCGGCATGCGGCTGCAACGCCGGCAGGCGGTGGCCAAGATGACCGCGCAACGGCACGTCGACGACGTGTTCCTGCGGTTCAGCAAGGAATGCCGCGACGCGATCCGCCACGTGCAGCGACGGTTGCGGGACCACTTCACCGTGCTCGCGGACAGTCTCGCCGACGAGCTGACACGGGAACGCGAGATGATCATCGCCGGGTCGGCCGAGCGGGAACGGCGCAGCGCGGCGCTGCGGCGGGAGATCGACCGGCTGGCGGGGTTGCATAAGCGGGCTGGGGAGCTGGGGATGCTGGCTAATCGGGTGCCCAAGGAGTTGCCTGCGTGACCTTGCCTGGCGGCGTGGGTTGTGGCGGCGTTCGCGGCTGGACGGATCGGTGATGCTGGGCCGATCAGAGGCGGTGGAGTTGCCTGCGTGGCTTCGACGACGGGCTGGGTGCGGTGTGCTTTTGGCGGTGCTGGCGGCTTTTTGGTGGGCTGGTGATGCTGGCCGGTCGTCTCGTACGCGGAGGGTGCGGCGGTTAGTTGTTGTCTGCGTGACGTCGGATGGGGAGTCGGGCGTCGCGCGCGGCGGTTCTCTGGGGCGGGCTGAGTTCTTCAGGGGGGACAGATGAGGGGTGGCTGGCCAACCGGTCGTTATGGAGATGGTTGCGACTTCGGGTGGGTGCGGCGTTTGGTGCTGGCCGGAGGAGGCGCGGTTTCTGAGCGCTGGCGGCTGTGGTCGTGAGCGGGGTTCCGCATTGTGAGAGTGAGTTGGTCTTTGGCGCGTTGAGGCGTTTTGCTGCGGTGAAGGCGGTTTGGTGGGCGGGATCGTTAGTGACGGCATGCTTCGGCGGGGTCGAATCGCGGGAGCGGAGCCGGGAGACGTGGCCGCGTGGTGGAAGATTCGGAAAGTGCCCTTCTTGGGCGGTTGAGGGCGTTTCGGGAGACATCTGCGGGGTTGATGGCGGCGGGCTTTGGGATTCGGTGAGCGGTGCGTTGCCGGGTAGTCGAGGATGTTCGGGGCTGTGCCGGGTGAGTCGAGTGAGGAGTGGTGTCGCGCGTGGGTGAGGACGTTCGGGCTCTTCTGGCGGATGCTTGTGCGTACTACCGCGACAGTCCGAGGGCTTCGGCTTTGCTGGGGGAAGCGCTTGACCATCTCGACGAGCCGCTTCGGGTGAGCATCGGAGGGCCAGCGGGGACGGGGAAGTCCACGTTGGCTGCGGCGTTGGGCGATTGGCCGACGCGGGCGTTGCGCGATCTGGAGTTTCTCGATGCGCCGCCGCCGTCGACGCTCACTGACGCATCCGTACGGCTGCTTCGCCACCTTGAGCCTGACCAATTGGCGACGTTGCGTCCGACAACGCCTTCAGCGTTCGCGCGGCAGACGGCCGTTGACACGATCCTTGTGCTTGCGCGCGCGGACGAGACCGGTGCGGGGCGGATTGACGCACTGCTTACCGCGAAGCAGATTGCGCGGCGCGCGTGGCGCGAAGATCCACTGTGCAGCGGGTTCCAAGGCGTGATCGCAGTGGCGGCGCAGCTTGCGTACGGGGCGCGCGCGTTCACTGATGACGAGTTCGAGCTTCTCGCGGCCTTCGCGGCGGTGCCTCGTGAGGAGTTGGAGCGGTATCTGCTTTCGGTGGATTCGTTTACTGATCCGGCGTTTCCGGGGCCGGTGTCCGTCGAGACGCGACGGTCGTTGGTGGTTCGTTTCGGGCTGTTCGGGGTGAAGCTTGCGCTGACGCTGATCCGTACGGGCTGTGATGACCGGGTGAAGCTGTCGACGGAACTGGTGCGGCGCAGCGGTCTTGGCGAGCTTCGCGACACTATTGCGGGTTGTTTCGCTGCGCGTGCGGACGCGTTGCGTGCGCGGACTGCGTTGATTCGGTTGGAGACTGTGTTGAACGCGGAGCCCCGACCGCACAGTGATCGGCTTGCGGCGCGGGTGGAGCGGTTTTCGGCTGGTGCGCATGACTTTCGCGAGTTGCGGCTGATCGCGGACATTCGTGGCGGGCGTACGGCTTTGGCGGGGGAGTCGGCGGAAGAGGCTGTGCGGTTGCTGGGCGCGGAGGGGACGGCGTCGGAGGAACGGCTGGGTCTTGCGGCGGGTACGGATCCGCGCGAGATGTATGAGGCCGGTCTTGACGCGATGATGCGGTGGCGGCATGAGGCGGAGCGGCCGGACCGGGCGTTGGCGGAGCGCGCGGCGGCGCAGGTTGTGGTGCGCAGCGCGGAAGGGTTGCTGGCGCAGTTCGTTTGACCGGGGCAGCCGTCCGGGGCGATCGCCCAGGACGGTCGGCCGGGACGACTGACCGAGGCGACTGACCGGAGAGGGCGGCCAGGGCGGTCGCCCGGGATGACTGACCCGGGCGGACGACTGGGATGGTCGCCCGGGGCGACTGACCGGGGTGGACGCCTAGGACCGTTTGGTCAAGGCGACCGACCTACGGGACTTGACTGGGCAGTCGATCAGGGCGGGCGCCCGGGACGACCGACCGACTGAAGCAACGGGCTGGTGCGGCCGATGGTGTGGCTGACCAGGGCGATCGACCAGGGCAACCGGTCAGGGTGACCGGCCGGGACAACTGACCAGGGCGATCGACCGGGGCAACCGGCCAGGGCGACCGGCCGGGACAGTAGACCGGGGCGGCTGACCGGGGCGGTCGGCCGGATCTCGGAACCTCAGGCGTTGCCCAGCACCCGTCCGATGGTGAGTTCCAGGACTACTCGCTGCGGGTTTTCCCGCGGCTTGCGGTACCGCTGGGCGTAGCGCTCTTCGGCGTCGCGGACGGAAGTGGCGTCGTCGAGGAGGCGGATTCGGCCTTCAAGCGTGGACCAGGTTCGGCCTTCGAACTGGCATACCGCGGCGGCCAATCCGGTGTCGCCGGCGGCGCGGATGAGGCGGGCCTTGTACGAGGTCCCGGAGGCGATCACGCGGGCGATGCCTTGGTCGAAGTCGACCGTCACGCCGACCGCTACGACGTGTGGCGTTCCGTTGGGGCGGACCGTCGTGAGCGACGCGAGCCGTCGTTCGGTCCAGAACTGGCGGAAGCTCTCGTCGAGGGGCATGTCCGCACGCTAGACGAGACAGAAATTCAACTGCCTGTTGACCTCTTTAACAACCAGTTGTAGCGTACCGCGGAACCAACGACGTCCTGGAGGATCCGCATGTCGTCGCTTCGTTCCCGTGCCTGGCAAGCCGCTTTGCTGGGCGGTCTGCTCGTGTTCGCCACCGCCTGCGGAGGAGGTCCTGACGGGGCCGGCGGCGGGCAGCAGCAGAAGCCGAGCGCTGTTCCGGACAACACCGCGTTGCTCGGGGCGATCAAGGCCGACCCGCAGCTCGCCGCGGGGTTGCCGTCGGCTGTTGTGCAGGCCAAGACGTTGCGGCTGGCGTCCAATATCCAGTCGGCGCCGAACAACTTCTACGCCGCGGACGGCAAGACTCCGATTGGCTACGAGGTCGATCTGGCCAAGGCGGTCGGGGCGAAGCTCGGGGTGACCGTCGCGTACCAGGACCTGGCGTTCGGTTCGCTGATCACGAGCCTGCAGTCCGGCCGCGTCGATCTGACCATGGCCGCGATGAACGACACCAAGGAACGCCAGCAGCAGATCGACTTCGTCGACTACTTCTCGTCCGGCATCACGATCATGATCCGCAAGGGCAACCCGGACGGCATCACCGGGCCGGACGCGTTGTGCGGCAAGAACGTGGCTGTCGTGCAGGGCACCAGTCACCAGAAGTTCGCCACGGCGCAGAGCGCGAAATGCACTCAGGCGGGCAAGCCCGCCATCACGGTCACCGCGACTGACAGCGACAACCAGAACCAGAATCAGCTGCGCACCGGTCGCGTCGCGGCGATCCTGAACGACCTGCCGAGCGCGGTCTACATCTCGCGCACCGCGGGGGACGGCAAGTTCTTCGAGGTCGTGCCTGGCCAGCCGATCGAAGGCGGGCCGTACGGGATGGGCTTCGCGAAGAACAACTCGAAGCTGCGCGACGCCGTCAAGCAGGCGTTGCAGTCGCTCGTCGCCGACGGCACGTACGGCAAGATCCTGCAGTCCTGGGGCGTCGAGCAGGGCGCGATCAAGGAGGCGGCCGTCAATGGCGGAAGCTGAACCGCTGCCGATCGTCCGGCTGCGGCATTGGGGTCGCTGGGTCAGCGCGGTAGTGATCGTCGCGCTCCTGGTACTGCTGGGTTTCGCGCTCGCGCAGGCCCAGATCGACTGGGGTTCGGTACCCGACTTCGTGTTCTACCGCGTGATGGCGCTCGGCCTGCTCAACACCGTCGTGCTGGCGGTGATCGCGCAGGCGGTCGCGATCGTGCTCGGCATCCTGATCGCGTTGCTGCGGCTCAGCGCCAACCCGGTCGCGAAGTGGTTCGCGGCGGCCTACATCTGGCTGTTCCGCGGGCTTCCGGTGCTGTTGCAGATCCTGATTTGGTACAACCTGGCGCTGATCTTCCCGACCGTCTCGATCCCGCTGCCCTTCGGCGGCTACCTCGTGCACGAGCCGACGAACGTGCTGATCAGCGCGTTCACCGCGGCGCTGCTCGGGCTGGCACTGAACGAGAGCGCGTACATGGCGGAGATCGTCCGCGCCGGGCTGACGAGCGTCGACGCCGGGCAGACCGAGGCCGCGAAATCCATCGGCATGACGCCTGGCGCGACGCTGCGCCGGGTCGTGCTGCCGCAGGCGATGCGCGTGATCATCCCGCCGACCGGCAATGACTTCATCAACATGCTCAAGGGCACGTCGATGGCGTCGGTGATCGGCGTGACCGAGCTGATCCACGCGGCCAACAACATCTCGTCCAACAACCTGCTGGTGATGGAGACGCTGATCGCGGCGGCGATCTGGTACATGGTCGTGGTGACCGTCGCCGGGGTCGGCCAGCATTACCTCGAACGGTCGTTCGGGGCAGCTGACCGGAGTCCCGCCGCGCGGGTCGGGAAGGCGTTCAAGGGGATGCCGCTGGTGAGGGGTGCGCGTGTCTGAACCGCTGCTGAAAGCTGTCGGGGTCCGCAAGAACTACGGGCACACCGAGGTTCTCAAGGGCATCGACCTGGAGGTCCGCAAGGGACAGGTGGTGTGCCTGCTGGGGCCGTCGGGAGCGGGGAAGAGCACGTTTCTCCGCTGCCTCAACCATCTCGAGACGATCGACGGCGGCCAGGTCTGGGTGGACGGCGAGCCGATCGGGTTCAAACTGCGCGGCGGCAAGCTGTACGAGCTGCGGGAGAAGGACGTCGCCCGGCAGCGCCGGGACATCGGCATGGTTTTCCAGCGGTTCAACCTGTTCGGGCACCGCACAGCGCTGGAGAACGTGGTCGAGGGACCGGTGCGGGTGCTCGGCGTCGACCCGGCGAAGGCCCGGAAAGAGGCGCTGGACCTGCTCGACCGGGTCGGGCTCGCGGACCGAGCGGGCGCTTACCCAGGGCAACTGTCCGGCGGGCAGCAGCAGCGGGTCGCGATCGCCCGGTCGCTGGCGATGAAGCCGAAGCTCATGCTGTTCGACGAGCCGACGTCCGCGCTGGACCCGGAGCTGGTCGGGGAGGTGCTCGCGGTGATGGGTACGTTGGCTCGGGAGGGGATGACGATGGTGGTCGTGACGCACGAAATGGCTTTCGCCGCGGAGGCCGCCGACGAGGTGGTATTCCTCGCCGACGGCGCGGTGGTCGAAACCGGGCCGCCGGAGCGGGTGCTGAAGTCCCCGGAACACGAGCGGACGCGGCAGTTCCTCGCGCGGGTCCTGTCGTGACCCGGATTCCGCCCCGGTACCTGCTCCAGTTCGACGAGCCCGCGGGCTACCTGGACTTCGCGCGATTCGGGCCGCCGTCGCACGCCGTGCTCGACACCACCGCGCGGCTGCTGGAGGCGACGACCAAGGCCGGTCCGTCCACTGTGGACGAAGTGATGCGGCAGGAGATCCGCGCGAAGGCAGCGGCCGCGCGGCTCTGCGGCAGCGACACCGACCACACCGTCCTGCTCCCGCACACCAGCCTCGGCCTGTTCCAGGCGGCGTTCAACAGCCACGGCGAAGTGCTCGTTTCGGCCGCGGAGTTCCCGGCCAACACGTACCCGTGGGCACGCGCCGAGCAGGCCGGACGGGTGCGGATGCGGCGGCTGGAAGGCGGTTACGTCACTCCCGATCGGCTCGCGGAAGCGCTCACGCCGGAAACCACTGTCGTTTCGGTGAGCGCGGTCGATTTCCGCACTGGTTACCGGGCTGATCTCGCCGCGTTGCGCGAGGTGGTGGGCGATCGGCTGCTGGTGGTCGACGGGATCCAGGGCTTCGGGGTCGTCGACGCGCCGTGGGAGGTCGCCGACGTGCTCGTGGTCGGCGGGCAGAAGTGGCTGCGGGCGGGCTGGGGCACCGGGTTCGCGGTGCTGTCCGACCGGGCGCTGGCGCGGATGGACCCGATCCTGTCCGGCTGGACCGGCGCGCGCGACCCTGGTTTGTTCGACAACGAGATCCACCCGGCCGACCCGACCGCGGCGAGCTGGTCGATCTCGAACCTCAGCCCGGTCACGTCCGGTGCGTTCGCGGCGGCGCTCGAACTGGTCGAGGAAACCGGCGTCGCGGCGATCGCGGGACGGATTGGCGAACGCGTCGGCGAGCTTGAGGACGTGCTGCGCTCACTCGGCGCGGAGATCGTGTCGGCGACTGAACGGCGCGCCGGGATTCTCGCGTTTTCGTTGCCGGACAAGCCGGCGGAGCAGGTTGGGGCGGCGTTGACGGCGGCGGGGATCGCGGCAACGGTGCGTCCGGAACATGTCCGATTGTCGCCGCACGCGTCGACCCCCGCCGCGGCTGCCGAGCTGGTACGGGACGCGCTGGAAACACTGCTGCGCCCGCGCCGGGTCGTGCCGGTCGCGTCGGCTGCGGGCACGGCGACGCATGAGCTGCTCACCGCGCTGATCCCGGCGGTGGACGGGCTGGCGGCGATGCTCGGGCCGGGCAACGAGGTGTTGCTCCACGACCTGTCGCGGCTGCCGGATTCGATCGTCGCGATCGCGGGGAAGCTCACCGGCCGTTCGGTCGGCGGGCCGATGACGGATCTGCTGCTCGGACTCGTCCGGCGCGGCACGACGCAGGACCTGACCAACTACCGCACGCACAGCCCGGACGGGCGCGAGATCCGTTCGTCCACGTTGTTTCTGCGCGACGCCGACGGGACGGCGATCGGGTGCCTGTGCGTGAACAGCGAACTGCCCGCGGCGGCGCAGACGTCGGAGGAACGGCGGGACGAGACGTTCCTGCCGGACGTCGACAGCCTGCAGCGGTTCCTCGTCGGACGCGCGATCGGGAAGTCCGGGATCCCGGTGGAGCTGATGAAGAAGCGGCACAAGTCGGCGGTGGTCCGGGAGCTGGACGAGGCCGGGTATTTCCTGATCAAGGACGCGGTGGACCACCTGGCCGGGCAGCTCGAGGTGACGCGGTACACGATTTACAACTATCTCAACGAGATCCGGGGATGACGAGGTTCGCCGTGCCGCCCGGATTGGCTGCGGCGGTGCGGCAACGAGAGGGCAGCGCGGGCGAGGCTTGGCTGCGGGAGTTGCCGGAGCTGGCCGCGGAGGCTTGCGCGCGGTGGGGGTGCCGGATCGCGGGGGCTCCGCTGCATGGGGAGACCGCGCTGGTGCTGCCCGTCGAACGCGGCGGGCAGGCCGCCGCGCTCAAGATTTCGTTTCCCATCCGCGTTGTGCTGAGGAAGCGGCGGCGTTGGAGCACTTCGACGGTGCCGGAGTCGTGCGGCTGCTGGCGGCTTCCGCGGATCGTGCCGCCCTTTTGCTCGAACGCGTCGGCCCCGCGACGCTGGAAACGGTGCGCGCCGAGGAAGCGACCGAGATCGCTGGCGAGCTGGCCCGCCGGCTCGCGGTGCCCGCGCCGGCCGGGACGCGGTCGCTCGCCTCGACGGCCGGGCCGTGGCTCGCGCAGCTGGAACAACTGGCAGCGCCAGGGTTGTTGCCGACGCGCGAGGTGGACCGGGCACGCGAACTGATCGCCCAGCTCGCCGACGACCGGACTGCCACGATGCTGCATGCCGATCTGCATTTCGGGAATGTGCTGCGGGCGGAACGGGAACCGTGGCTGGCGATCGATCCGATCGGGTGGCGTGGGACAGCGGCTTTCGACGCGTTCACCGTCGTCGCCAAAACAACGCCGACGCGCGACCTGGCCGGGTTGATCACGCGGTTTTCCCATGCCGCACACGTGGATCCGGGCTTGGCGGAGCGATGTTGCCAGGCCCGGGCGGTCACTGCTTATCTGCACCAGGAGCACGTCGGCGGTGAATGGTTCGACCGCGACGTGCTCCTCGCGCTTATTTCAGGAACCTCTCCACCGCGTCCGTGGCCGCGGTAATCCCGCCGTTGGCTCGGATTTCCGCGCGCAGCTCAGCCAGCCTCGCGGCGACGTCCGGCGAACTCCTGACCTCATCGACCGCTTCGCGCAGGGACTTGGCGGTCACCTGATCCGCGGGCAGATGCTTGCCAACTCCTAGAGCTTCCAGCTGCGCGGCGTTGCCGAACTGGTCGACGGCTTGCGGGATGGCGACCGTCGGGACGCCGTACCACAGGGATTCCGTGCAGCCGCCCATGCCGGCGTGCGTGATGAAGGCGGACGCGACGTCGAGAATTGCCAGCTGTGGCACCGTTTCGTGCACCTCGACCGACTCCGGCAGCGGGCCTAGATCCTCCTTCGAGACGTGTTTGCCGATGCTGAGCACAACGTGCCAGTCCTCGAATTCGGTGATGCAGTGCCGGTAGATGTCCAGTTGGTCGTTGTATGCGGTGCCGAACGACACGAGTAGCACAGGTTTGCCGTCGGACGGCGGCGTCCAGTGCTCCGAGGCGCGCGCCGGGTCGAGGCACGGGCCGACGAACTGGACCCGGTCTTCCGGCACACGGTCGGCGTTCGGCTGCATCGCGCGCGGGATCAGCGACAGGATCGGCACCGGTCGGGCGAGCCACGTCCAGGCGTCTTCGGTGACTCCGTTTTCCGCCAGCCACTCGGTAAAGGCGCGGTGGTAGTCCACTCCGGACGGTGAGGTGCGGATCGGTTTGAGGACGTCGGCGAGTTCTTCCTCGTAGCCGTCCCAGGCGACGTAGGTGGGGGAGAGCTGCACCGCGGGCACGTCGTAGCGGAGGCCGAGCAGCGGTGCCCCGAGGCCGCCGATGTCGTAGAGCAGCAGGTCCGGGCGGTCGTGGTCGAAGGTTTCGATCAGCCGCGGGTGGATCGCGACGGCCTCGTCGAGGAAGACGCGCATCGCTTCGGCCGGGTCTTCCGGCCATTCCGCGTCCGGGCCGAGCGGGAAGATCGTGGGATGCGCGACGACGTCCGCGCCGGTCGCTTCGACGAGTTCGGCGAGCGGTTCGCCGACGACGTAGCGGACCCGGTGCCCGCGCCGCACCAGCTCGCGGATGATCCCCAGCGACGGGTAGACGTGGCTCGGCGCGGAGCAGCCGACCATGACGATGTGCTTGCCCATAAGGCGAAAGTGTCCTTTCCGGACGAGAGGCGGTCCGGCACGCAGAGCGGGGGCCGCCCGGTGGCGGGCGGCCCGGAAAGTCGTGCCGGGATCAGGACAGGCGGCAGCGGGCGAAGATCGTCATGAATCCGGACGGTAGTGCGGCTCATCGCGGGGAGCAACCGGATTAACCGGTTTCAGGCTGCCTCGTCGTCGGGCGCTTCCAAGCCCGGCAGCCAGTCGTCGAGCACCTTGCGCAGACGCCGTTTGGTCTCATCGCGCAGCTGGCCGGTGAGCGGGTCCACGCAGTAGCGCACCACCGCTTCGTGCCGTTCCGGAGACTTGCACATCAGCACCGCCAGAATCCGGATGATCGGCACCATCCGCTTGACCAGCACCAGCCAGCCGAACGGCATCAGCACCTTCAGGTGCTTCCAGATGCTGTTCACCGCAGTCCGCACCACGAATTCCTCGAGCGGAAGCCGATCGCTCTCCCTCCGGGACTCCAGGACGAGCCGAGTCACGAGCTCCGGAACTTTGCCGGTCAGTTTCTCGACCGTGGTGAGGCCCTCGGAGAGCACATGCGCCAGTTGCGCGAGCAAGTCGCACCAGAAGTGGTCGGCCAGGGCAACTCTCGTCGTATCCGGGATCGGACCGTGGTGAGCTCGTTCGATGTCACAGAGGACCACATTGGTGAGTGCTTCGCCGAGTCGCTCGACCTGGTCGACCATGCTGAGTATCGGCGGCTCATCCGGGCCTGCTGCGACATCGCCGCTCTCCGCGGCTGCTGGCGGTCGGTCCGCTGCGTCGCCCGGTTCTGAAGCTTGCGACGGAGACTGACCACTCGGTTCTGGCTGACCTGCTGAGGAGTCGGGTACCGCGGTTTCGACGTACTCGACGGCCTTCCTTCCTGATGTACTTCGAGAATCAGCCGAGTGCTGGTGATTTTCGTAGTCGGCGGCAAGCCAGTCGACGATATCAGCGACTGTGGAGCTTATGGCGGCGCTTTTCTTGGGGTAGCTGATCCGACGGTTCTTCGGCCGGTGTCCGACCCAAGCGGCCCGCCATCTCTCGTCGGCACTGTCGCGCAAGTCGTCGCGTCTGCTTGGGGTTTTGTCCCGTGCCAGCGCGACAGCGCCGGTCCAACCGTGTTTGGCACCCGCACACGCCTTGCATGCACAGCGCTGGCTTCCCGCGCGCTCGCAGCTAGCCCAGTGTTTCACCGGTCCCCCTCGGATTCGCGGTAATCCTCGATTGTTCCGGGATGACGGGAAATTTCCCTACCGCTGGTTCGGCGAATTGCACACAGTGCTGCGAAATGGGACGCAATCCGGAATGCTCCTGCATTTCAGTGATCCCGTAGTTCATGTGAGTGAGCGCGGTCGGGCGTTGTGTCCGCACTGGGGGAGGCCCTCGTTCGCCCGTCCGTGGCCCACGACTGGCTGAGCGGGAGGGTTGCTCGGGCGTGGTGTGTGCTTGCCGTCGTGAACGACTCGGCATCGCCTACCACTTTTCAACACAGTCGACTTTGTGTTACAAAGTTCAGGACAGCGAAGCACTGGGGGACGAGATGACGGAAGCGTTCAGGCTGACCGGCCTGGTGAAGCAGTTCAAGCAGGTCCGTGCGGTCGACGGCGTGTCGGTGGCCGTGCGGCGGGGTGAGGTTGTCGCGTTGCTCGGGCCGAACGGCGCGGGCAAGTCGACCACGATTGACATGTTGTTGGGGCTTGCCTCGCCGGACGAGGGGAGTGTGCGGGTGTTCGGCGGTTCGCCCCGGGCGGCGCTCGATTCCGGGCGGCTCGCGGCGATGGTGCAGAACGGGTTCTTGCTGCGGGATGTCACACCGGCCGAGCTGGTGGAGTTGCATCGGTCGATGTTCGAGAATCCGTTGCCGGCCAAGGAGGTTTACGCGCGGGCTGGGATCGGGGAGTTCGCCAAGCGGCGGTGCGGGAAGCTGTCCGGCGGGCAGCTTCAGCGGGTCCGGTATGCGCTCGCGCTCACCGGTGACCCGGAGCTGCTGGTGCTCGACGAGCCGACGGCGGCGCTGGACGTCGATGCTCGGCGTGAATTCTGGGCGTCGATGCACGAGTTCACCGCGGCGGGGCGGACTGTTCTGTTCGCGACGCATTACCTCGCCGAGGCGGAGGACTACGCGGACCGGGTCGTGTTGATGCGGCACGGGAAGGTCGTCGCGGACGGGGCGGTCGACGAGGTGCGCGCGAATGTGTCCGGGCGAGTGATCAGGGCAGTCGTACAGGGCGCTCGCCCGGAAGCCTTGGCCGCGCTCGACGGGGTCGCCAGGGCACGCGTACAGGGCGATCGTACGGAACTGGCCTGCACGGATTCCGACCTGGCGATCCGGGCGCTGATCACGGCGTTTCCCCAGGCCAGCTCGATCGAGATCACCTCCGCGGGGCTGGAGGAAGCGTTCCTCGCCCTCACCTCCGACGAGCCGCAGGGAGCGCTCCGATGAACCTCGTCTACCTCCGCCTGGAGATCCTGCGCATCGTCCGCAGCCCGCAGTTCGCGTTGTTCACCATCGTGGTCCCGCTCGGCATGTTTCTCCTGTTCGGCGGGTTGTTCGGCGACCAGGTCGGGCCGGACGGCATCAAGGCGAGCGTCACGACGATGATCAACATGGGCGCGTACGGCGCGATGAGCGGCGCGTTGTTCACCGGTACCCGCGTCGCGACCGAGCGGACGGACGGCTGGCAGCGGCAATTGCGGCTCACGCCGATGCGCGGGCCCGGCTATCTCGCGGTGAAGATCGCGTCCTCGATGGCGATGGCGTTGCCGGTGGTTCTGGTGATCTTCGTTGCCGGTGCATTGCGCGGGGTGCAGCTCACCGCGGCGCAGTGGCTGCTCAGCGGGGTCTCGTTGTGGCTGGGCGCGCTGCCGTTCGCGGTGCTCGGGCTGCTGCTGGGGTTGTTCGGCAAGGGCGACACGGTCGGCGCGATGACTGGCGCGTTGATGCTCCCGCTCGGTGTGTTCGGCGGGTTGTGGATGCCGCTGTCGATCTTGCCGGAATGGATGTCCGCGCTCGCGCACTTCTTCCCCACGTACTGGCTCGGCCGCGTCGGCACGCTCCCGGTGGACCACGCCGGCGGGCTCGGTCTAGCGGTCGGCGTGCTGGCGGCGTGGCTGGTCGTGCCCGCGCTCGTGGTGGTGCGGCGGTTCCGGCTGGGCCCGGTGAAGGTCGCGTGACGTGTTAGCTTCCGTGCTGCATGCGGGGTCAGTACGGGGGAAGGGCGGTCCGGGGTGAACAACGACGCGGGGGACCCCGTCGAGGACGAAGGCGAGCCGCTGTCCGTGGCGGAATCTCTGGAGCTCATCGCCCGGCAGAACGAACGGACGCGCCGGGAGCTGCGAGTCAGCCCGGCGCGTCTGTTCGCCGTCTGGGCCTTCGCCTGGCTGGTCGGCTGGGGGCTCGTCTACCTCTCCGACGAGCGGTCGGCGGCGCTGCTGCCCGGCTGGGTCGCGGGCATCGTCGTCGCGGTGCTCATGGTGGGCGCGATCGTCTACTCCGCTTGGCACGGCAGCAAAGGCGGCCGCGGGATCCGCGGGCCGTCCCGGCGGATCGGCGCGATGTACGGCTGGGCGTGGATGATCTCGTTCGCCGGGATGAGCCTGATCGACATCCGGATCACCAAACTCCTCCCCGAGGGCTCGGACCTCGTGCCGCTGCTGTGGTCCGGCACGTCGCTGCTGCTGACCGGCGCGCTCTACCTCGCCGGCGGCACGCTGTGGCAGGACCTGCGGCAGTACTTCCTCGGCGGCTGGATCATCGTGTGCAGCGGGGCGAGCGTCCTGGTCGGCGTGCCGGGCAACTTCCTCGTCCTCTCGCTCGCGGGCGGCGGCGGATTCGCGGTCGCGGCGCTGGTCTACGTGGTGCGGCCCCGTGACTGAGCTGCCGGAGCTCGACCCCGTCATCCACGCGCAGGCGCGGCTGCGCGTCACGGTCGCGCTCGCCGGGCTCCGTCCGGCCGACCAGATCACCTTCCCGCGGCTGCAGCAGTTGCTGGAGATGACCGCGGGCAATCTCTCGACGCATCTGCGCAAGCTCGAGGACGCCGAGTACGTCGAGATCACCAAGGCTTACGAGCACCGCACGCCGGTCACTCTGGTGCGGCTCACGAGCACGGGCCGCGCCGCGTTCGAGACCTACACCAAGGCGTTGCAACGGCTTCTGGACGCTGGAACCTGACATGTCTCGCTGGGTCGTGCACTTGGACCTCGACGCGTTCTACGCCTCCGCCGAGCAACTCACCCGGCCGACGCTGCGCGGACGCGCGGTGGTGGTCGGCGGCACTGGGCACCGCGGCGTCGTCGCTGGCGCGAGTTACGAATCCCGCGAGTACGGCGTGCGGTCGGCGATGCCGATGTCCCAGGCTCGACGGCTGCTGCCGGCTGGCGGCGTGGTGCTGCCGCCGCGGTTCCGGTTGTACGAGGTCTTGAGCAAGCAGGTTTTCGACGTCGTCGGCGAGGTCGCGCCGGTGCTGGAACGGATTTCCCTCGACGAGGCGTTCGCCGAACCGCCCGCGCTCGCGGGTGCGTCGGTCGAGCAGGTGACGGAATGGGCCGAGGAGTTGCGGGTGCGGATCCGGGAACGGACCGGGCTGACTGCGTCGATCGGCGCGGGGACTGGCAAGCAGGTCGCGAAAATCGGCTCGGATCGCGCGAAGCCGGACGGTCTGCTCGTCGTGCCGCCGGGTACCGAACGCGAGTTCCTGGCTCCGCTGCCGGTGCGCGCGTTGTGGGGGATCGGGCCGGTCGCGGAAGCGAAACTGCGCACGATCGGTGTTCTCACCTTGGGCGAACTGGCGGCGTTGCCGGAGCCGGACGCGGTGTCGACGCTCGGTGGCGTGGTCGGCCGCGACCTGCGGCGGCTGGCGAGCGGGTTCGACGACCGTCCGGTCGCGGAACGGGGCGAAGCCAAGCAGGTGAGTGCGGAGACGACCTTCGACGTGGACGTGGTCGATCTCGTCCGATTGCGTGCTGAGGTAAGGAAAATCGCGGCTGGCGCGCACGCTCGGCTGGTGAAAGCGGGTCGAGTCGCGCGCACGGTGGTGATCAAGCTGCGGCATACCGACATGAGCACGGTGACCCGCTCCGAGACCACCGCGTCGCCCACCGATGACCTCGAACAGCTCGCGGCTACCGCGGAACGGCTACTGCTCGACCCGCAGGAGTTCGGCGGAGTGCGGCTGGCGGGCGTCGCGTTCAGCGGGCTTTCGGTGCCGCATCAGGACGCGTTGTTCAGCTTGACCGTGCCCGCCGCGACCGAGGAGCCGGTGGTCACTTCGGCGCCGTCGCCGGGCGGGAGCGCGCCGGTGTCGTCGTCGGGATGGCGTCCGGGCGACGACGTGGTGCACGCCGAGTACGGCACGGGCTGGGTGCAAGGCGCGGGGCACGGCCGGGTGACGGTGCGGTTCGAGACGCGCACGTCCGGTCCGGGCGTCGCGCGGACGTTCGACCAGACCGACCCAGCGCTGACTCGCGGCGAGCCCGCCGACTGCCTAGCCTGAGCGTTTCGCCTGGTCACGACCGGGGTGCTAACCCACAAGAGTGATACGGAAGGATGTGCCGGGCAGTCGGGCAAAGGGGATGATCATGACGAACATGCGCCGCGCCGCCGCCCTCGCCGGGGTCGCGCTGATGCTGACGGCGTGTGGGAGCGAAGCCGCCCCGCAACGGCCCTCGGCCGGACCGTCGTCGTCGGCGCCCGCTTCGCCGGACTCGTTCACCGTCGTGGCGACCGGGGACGTGCTGATCCACCCGCGGCTCACCGAGCAGGCCGAGGCGGACGGCGGCGGGAAGATCGACTACCGGCAGCTGTTCGCCGGGGTCAAACCGCTGGTGTCCGGCGCGGATCTGGGGATCTGCCATCTCGAAACGCCGCTCGCGCCGGAAGGCGGGCCGTACAGCGGGTATCCGTCGTTCAGTGCGCCGCCGGAGATCGCGGACGCGTTGAAGGACACCGGGTACGACACCTGCTCCACCGCGTCGAACCACACGCTCGACCAGGGCGCGGCGGGTATTCAGCGGACGCTGGACAAGCTCGACCAGACCGGGCTGAAGCACACCGGGTCCGCGCGTTCGGCGGAGGAGGCGGGGAAACCGCTGATCCTGGACGTGCACGGGGTGAAGGTCGCGCAGCTGTCGTATTCGTTCGGGTTCAACGGGATCAAGCGGCCGGCCGGGAAACCGTGGCTGGCCAACGAAATCGACCCCGACGAGATCCTTTCCGCGGCGCGCGAGGCGAAAGCGGCCGGGGCGGAGGTCGTGATCGCGAGCCTGCATTGGGGCGTCGAATATCAGCACGACGTGACTGCTGAGCAGAAGCAGCTGGCGCAGAAGCTGACGGCGTCGCCGGATCTCGACCTGATCGTCGGGCATCACGCGCATGTGGTGCAGCCGTTCCAGAAGGTCGGCGGCAAGTGGGTGGCGTTCGGGCTCGGCAACGAGGTCGCGCGGCACGACGAACCTCGCGGATCCACGGAGGAAGGGGTCGCGGCCCGGTTCCGGTTCAGTCGGGCGGGCGGGAAGTGGACGGTGGACAAGGCCGAGTACGTGCCAACGCTGATCGACCTCGGGCCGCCGATCCGGTTGCGGGACCTGACGACCGCGCCGCCGACGGAGCGCGGGAAGGAAGCGCTCGGGAACACCGACGAGGTGGTGCTTTCCCGGGGTGCTGGGGATGACGGGTTGAACCGACCGGGGCGGTGACGGTTCCGCGGCTTCAGGCGGCCGACGGCACGGGTGCTTTCAAGAACAACACCAGGCCGCCGGTGATGGTGCCAGCCATCACCAGAATGCCGAGCGCGTCGAATCCGGACCAGGTCAGCAGCGCCCCGCCCAGCGCGGCTCCCAAGAGGTACCCGGTTTGAGTAATCGCGGTCCTCGCGGTCATCATCGCGTCTGTTCGAGTCGGTTCGACCTGTGTGCCGATAAAGCTGGCGACTGGGGTGCGAACTCCGCAGAACGCCGACATGACGCAAAACAGGGCGGCTAGCAGTGCGGCGGGAAGAGGGAGCAAAAAGAGCGCTCCTCCCGTTATCGACATGCCTGCGGAAGAGGTGATGATGGCTGCTTTCGCGCTCGTTCTGGAGAGAAGGTTCTTGACGCGGCTGGAGATGATGAAGAACATGCTGGCGCCGAGACCCAGGCAGACGCCTGCGAGGGTTTCCGACAGCTGACCTCGTTGGATCAAAAGCGGGCCGACGAAAGTCATGGTTGCCGTCCAGGCGGTGTAGGCGGCCAGTTCGGCGAGAATCCACATTCGAGCTGGCTTCGCGGCCAGCAGTTGCCATACTGTTGATCTTTCGCTCTGGTTTTGTGTCTTGGTCGGGGGTACGTATCGTGCGCACCACATGGCGGTCAGGGCAAATCCTGCTGGCAGCAAGAAGGAAAACCGCCAGCTGAGCGTCTGGGCGAACAGTCCGGAAAGAGGGTTGATCGCTACCCAAGCCAGTGAATTCGCCGCTGCCACGAGGCCGAGTGTTCGGACGGGGGACTCGGCGGCAGCGGCACCCGAGAACGAGGCGGAAAGAAGAAACGACACCGCCAAACCGACGATGAGATGTGCTAGCCAGAAAATCCACAGCGACGCGGAAAGTCCTACGACGAGGCAAGCAGCAAGCGAGAGCAGTCCGCCTGTTTGAATTGCTCGCCGTACTCCGATCTTGCTCAACCTCGGGCTGAGCCAGAAAGACGAGACAACTGCCGCGACGGCCGCTACTGCGCGAGCTTGGCTCACCGTGCCTACTGACGCGTGGAACGATTCGGCTATGCGAACCATTGCTGGCGCCAGAACAACCATGAGAGATTGCGACGCCATCGAGGCAAGCATGAGTCCGGCAATGCGACGCGACTCGCGGTTGGCCACTGGCGAACCCTACCGCAGGCGCGGCTTTATCCGCCGCGTCTCAGCGGCCTGCGGAGGCTCGGTATGAGCTCCGAGCGGCAACCCTGGTGAAAGGGTGTCTGCCCGGATGCTGCGGTTTGCTCCCTTCAGTGGTCCCGGCGGGTGATGAGCTGGGCGATCGCGGTCAGTTCGGCTGTCGCGCGGGCGGCTGGGTGGGCGGCGGTGAGGGCGGTCAACGCGTCGGTGAGCAGTTCGTCTGCTTGGGCGTGGCTCCAGGATCGGCCGCCGGCTTCGTCGATCAGGGCCGCGGCTCTCGCGAGGCAGTCGTCGGGCAGGGGCTGTCGGTACAGCATTGCCAGTTCCTGTCCGGCTGACGTGCCTGACGTGAGCGCCGCGACCACGGGGAGGGATTTCTTGCGGCTGCGCAGGTCCGAGTAGACCGGCTTTCCGGTGACTGCTGGGTCTCCCCAGATGCCGAGGAGGTCGTCGACGTGCTGGAAGGCCAGGCCTAGCGATCGGCCGAAACGGCTGAAACGTTCGACGTGTTCGCCGCGGCCTCCGACTACCAGCACGCCGAGGGTGCAGGCCGCGCTCAGCAGGGCTGCCGTTTTGCCTTGGGCCATTCGGACGCATTCCGCCACTTCGACGTTCGTTCGCTGCTCGAACGCCAGGTCCTCGTGCTGTCCGTGCAGCAGGTCCAGCACCGCGGTGCTCAGCAGGCGGGCGGCGGCTGGGCCGTCCGCGGACAGGACGTCGAAGGCCAGTGCGAGCAGGGAATCTCCGGCCAGCACGGCTTGTCCGGTGCCGAACACGGTCCACGCGGTGGGGCGGTGCCGCCGGGTGCGGTCGCCGTCCATGACGTCGTCATGCAGCAGCGAGAAATTGTGGGCCAGTTCGACGGCCACCGCGGCGGGGATCGCGTCTTCCGGGTCTCCGCCGCAGGCTTCCGCGCACAGCAGCACCAGCGCCGGGCGCAGGGCTTTGCCGCCGGAGGCGCTCGTGGCCGTTCCGGTTTCGTCCCACCAGCCGAGGTGGTAGCCGGCGATCCGGCGCATCGACCCGGGCAGCCGGTCGACCGCCGCTCGCATCGCCGGTTCCCAGCGGCTCCGGCTCCAGTCCAGCACCTCGGCCACGGAGCGGGCCCCGGTGCGCGCGTCCACCGTCGTCATCGTTCTACCGCTTCCGGACGCAGCGCGGCGGCCACAGTGGACAGTGCGGAGGGGCTCGGGACGATCACTGCGAAACCACCTAACGTCGAAAACGCCGGAACACGGCGGAGCGGTGTTTTCCGGGAGAGGAATGCGAATGGTAAGCGGCGCCGCGCATCAACTTAGCAAGAAGGATGACCTCGACAATCACTCGATCGGGTAGGCGCGTTCGATTCACCTGTTTGCCGAAGCTCCTTTTCTGACATTGCCGGTGCTGTTGTCCGGTCGACAACGAGAAGCGCGTCACGGTGGGTCTGCTGCCGTAACCCGGTCGAGTGCGCACCAGCGGTATCCGAGGCGTTTCCCTTGCCGAGCAAGAGCAATCGAGGGAACCCGTACCCGGCCCGCTGCTCCGATCCGGCGAACCGCGCGGGCGGTGGACGGCCACCCGGCTGAATCGCGGGTGGCGCCGTTGTCCGTTCCGGAATCGGCTGGATAGCGTCGGCCAGCGTATTCACCCGCGCGAAAGGAACCGGATGAACGTCTACGTGACCGGGGTGTTCTGGGTCGTCGGCGCGGCGATCGCGGCGGCGGTGATCGGCTATCTCGTCCGGCGCTTCGGCTGGGACGAGGGCCGCCGCGACAACAACGACGCCGCGGGCCAGGTGTTCACCATCGTCGGCGGGCTGCACGCGGTGCTGGTCGCGTTCGTGCTGATCTCGCTCTTCGACGCCGTCACGGCCACGCGCGAGGGTTCCTACACCGAGGCGGAGGGCCTGGTCGCCGCCACCTGGTCGGCCGAGGCGCTGCCCGGCGACACCGGCGAGCAGGTGCGGCGCCTGGCCATCGCGTACGCGACGACGGTGTCGAAGCAGGAGTGGCCCCGGCTCATCGACGACGGACCGGTCCCGGACACCGGCTGGACGCAGCTCGACCAGATGCGCCGCGTCGTCGCCAACGCGCAAGCCAGCGACGACTGGACGAACGACCGGAAGAAAGACGCCGCCGCCCAGCTCTGGCAGGTCTACCAGGCCCGGCAGACCCGGCTCACCGGCGCGGAAACCGACGGCGTCGGCTCGGTCATGTGGTTCGCGCTCATCCTCGGCAGCGTCATCTCGATCCTGCTGCCCAACCTCTTCGGCGGCACGCGGATGGCCGCGCACCTGGTGATCGTGTCGACGCTGGCCGGCACGATCGTGCTGCTGTTGTACGCGATCTTCCAGCTGCAGAACCCTTACGCCGGCGGCGCGAACGTGCATCCGGACGCGTTCACCTCGGCGATCTCGCGGCTCGGCTGACCGGTGCGAGGTTCCCGGTACCTGACTGTGGTGGCCGCCGCGGCCGCGGTCGCCGGGCTGCTCGTCGCGTCGGGGTGGCTCGCTCCGGCTCGCCAGCGCGCGGCCGCGACGTCCTGCCGGGTGCTTCAGGTCGAAAGTCGCGACGGGCAGTCGTCCGACATCGTGCGGTTGACCTTGCCCTCCGGTGCGCGACATCTGTTGCACCACAGTCCCTTCGCGCTGAATGCCATCGCGTATTCGGCGGCGCAAGACGTAACGTACGGCGTCGCCGACGGGCGCTTCCGCGACGGCTGGCACGCGGTGCGGATCGACTCCGATGGCGAGTTGACCGACCTCGGCGGGGTCGGCCGCGACACGCACCACGGAGTATGGAGTTGGGTGACTGGCGCGACGGCCGGGGCGATGTCCGGCAACTCCTGGTACGTGAAGCGGGCGACCAGTCTGTACACAGTGGACGTCGACCCGCACAGTTCCGGTTATCTCACCGCGACTGGGCCGGTGTTGCTGCATCCGTGGTGGCTCGCGTCCGGAGTGGACGATTTCGCGTACAACTCCGAAGACGGCCTGCTGTATGGGGTTTCGTCCACGGGCGAGGGCGCGGTGGTCACGGTGAATCCGGTGACCGGGAAGGTCGCGAAGGTGCCGGGGGAGCGGTTTCCGGAGGCGACTTACGGGTCGGTCGTGTTCGGGCCGGACCGCAAGCTCTACGCGACCGCGAACTGGGTCGACGGGCGGAGTGTCACTTACCGGCTGGACGGCGGTTCCGCGGTCGAGGTGAGCACTGGGCCGCCGATGGTCATGTCCGACGGTGCCGGGTGCTTGGCGGAACCCCCGCCGCCACCGCCTCCGCCACCCCCGCCGCCGCCGTCGTCCTCGGCCCCGCCGACGACCTCGTCCACGCCGACGCCACCACCACCCTCGACGTCGTCTGCGTCCCCGACGCCATCGACCTCGGCGAGCCCCACGCCGTCGTCCACCCCACCGTCCTCATCGTCACCGCCACCCATCACGCCGAATCCGGTCACCCCCACCCCGTCCCGGCAACCGCCAGACGCGATCATCCCGCCCATCCCGATGCCGCAGCCCCCGGCGCCGTCGCGCGCCGCCCCGGTGAAGGCCATCCCGAAACTGCCCGAGAAACGTGCGGCGAGAGCACACGACAACGTCAAGAAGCAGCGGCGCTGGGGCATCACCGCGGTCCTGCTGATCGTCGGAGGAGGTGCGGTGGCGGCTCGAGCACGGCGCGCTCGTTAACGCGGCGGTCGTCTCGATGACGGACGCTGTCCAACTCGGCCGTCAAGACTCCCCCAGGCGTCGAAACGACGCCAGAGGAGGAGAAAGCCGAATGAAAAGCGTGAAGATCGGGTTGGTCGCGCTGGTGCTGCCGCTGGCCGCCGCGGGCCCGGCCGAGGCCAAGGGCCGTCCGGACGACCATTACCGGGTGCGGGCCGGGCACACGCTGCAGGTGCGCGGCGACGCGCAGCGCGACGGTGCGGTGGTGCGGCACACCGATCCCGGGCACGGCGCGCTGACCATCGGCCCGGACGGGTCGTTCCGCTACACGCCCGCTGCCGGGTTCACCGGACGCGACACGTTCGCCTACACGGTGAGCGACGCGGTCCGGCTGTACCCGACGGACTTGCCGCCGCTCGGCACTGTCGGCGGCGTCAAGATCACCGGCGGCGGGTACGGGTCTGCGCTCACCCCGGTGCCGGGTTCGCGTGACGAGTTCTACGGGCTCACCGACCGCGGCCCGAACGTCGACGCGCCGGATGGGGCCAAAGTGGAGCCGCTGCCGTCGTTCACGCCCGCCATCGGCAAGTTCCGGCTCAAGGGCGGGAAAGCTGTGCTGGAGCGGAACATTCCGCTGCGCGCGGCCGACGGATCGCCCTACAACGGCCAGGTCAACACTCTGGCGAACACCGGCGAGACCATCGTGGACCGCGACGGCGCGAAACTGCCCGCGTCGCCGAACGGTTACGACTCCGAAGGGCTCGTCGCGCAACGCGACGGGACGTTCTGGGTGTCGGACGAGTACGGCCCTTTCATCACGCACTTCCGCGCGGACGGCCGGGCGATCGAGCGGCTCTCGCCGTTCGACGGGTCGCTGCCGAAGGAACTCAAGAACCGCGTGCCGAACAAGGGCATGGAGGGGCTCGCGCTCACTCCGGACGGCCGGACGCTCGTCGGCATCATGCAGTCCGCGCTGCAGCAGCCGGATCTCACGAAGAAGCCCAGCAAGGTTCCCGCGCTGCGGATCGTGACGGTCGACCTGAAGACCCGCGCCACGCAAGAGTACGCCTACCTGCTCGACAACCCGGACGAGACCGGCACCGCGGTCTCCGAGATCACCGCGCTGTCGGCGACCCGGTTTCTCGTGGACGAGCGCGACGGCAAGGCCGAGCCCGGCGCGTACAAGAGGCTGTTCGAGATCGACCTGAGCAAGGCGACCGACCTTGGACCGGCGGCGAAGGTGCCGGGCGCGACCTACGACGCGGCGAAGGGCGGGCTGCTCGTCGACGGCGGCAAGAGCATCGAGGCGTACGTCGGCAAGGCCACTACCGCGGAGGCTCAGGAGGCGCTGGCGAAGGTCGGGGTGACGCCTGCGGCGAAGAAGCTGTTCCTCGACGTCGGCGGCCTGGTGACCGGGCTCGACCCGAGCGGCGGTTTCTTCGGGCACGACAAGGTCGAAGGCGTCGCGACGACCGACGGCGGCCGCACCGTGGTGATCAGCAACGACAGCGACTTCGGCATCGACGGCGTCGCGAACTCGGCGGCTCCCTACACCCTGCACGCCAAGACTCAGCCGAACGGCCGTCAGGACGACGGCGAGTACCTGAAGGTGGACATGACGAAGCTGCCGGCGCGGACGCGCACGTTGACCGTGACCATTGACGTGCGCTGAGGACCGTCAGTACTTGAACTGATCCACGTTGTTCTGCGTGATCAGCAGGGGATCGCCGAGCAGGACCGTCTGGGTTGCCGCGTCGTAGCGCACCGCGGGGAGCTCCGGGCTCACGTTGTTCTTGGGCCGGAGCGGGGCGCCGGTCGCGAGCTGCTCGGCGGTCCAGGCGGTGAGGTAGCCGAGGGATTCGACGTTCCACAGCACCGTCATGGAGCAGGAACCGTCGACCAGGTACGGCTTCATCGTCTGCGGCGTGCCCGTGCCGACGGTGAAGACCTGGCCGATCTTCTGCTGATCACGCACCGCTCGCGCGATGCCGGGCGTCGCCGTGGTGCATTGGCCGATCATGCCGGTGAGCTTCGGATGCCGGTTGAGGATCTCCTTCGCCAGCTTCGTGGCGGTGGTGGTGTCCTCGTCGGCGTACACCGTCTCGACCAGCTTCGCCTGCGGATAGCGTTGCGCCGCATACGTTTTCTCGGCTTCGATCCACGAGTTGAGGTTCGCCGCGGCGCGCCCGCACGAGACGATGGCGTACTCGCCGGTGCCGCCGGTTTTCTTCATCAGCGAGTCGACCAGCGCCGAACCGATGCCCTCGGCCGTCGTCTGGTTCACGAAGACCTCGCGCTGGGAGCCGGCGGCGTCGGTGTCGGTGGTGAGCACGTGGATGCCCTTCGCGCGCGCCTCCGCGATCGTCGGGGCCAGCTGCGCCGGATCGTTCGGGGCGACCGCGATGACGTCCACGCGTTCGGCGATGAGCTGGCGCAGGATCGCCGTCTGCGCGGCCGGATCGACCGACGCCGGGGCACGCAGGAGCCACTTCGCGCCGAGCCGGTTGGCGGCCGCCATGCCGCCGGCGTTCATCGCGTCGAAGTACGGGATGCCGCCGATTTTCGGCACGAAGGCGATTTTCGCCTGCTCCGGGGGCGAGTCCGACAGAACCGGCGAGCAACTGGCCGCCATCGCCGCCGCGGTCGCCACGAGCGCCGCACCCAGCACGAGCGTTTTGGTCCGCCCTCGCATCCCCCACCGTTCCCCGGCTATGTGACCTGGCAGCCGAAGGTAGGGCCAGTGACGGCAGGGGGTCAACCGAACGCGACCAAACGGTTACGCAAGCGAGTTCAACCGCCGGACGGCGCAGCCTCCTCTCCGTCCGTCGGCTGGTTGACGCGGCGGTGCCGGGCGACAGTCATCACATCGGGCGACCTTGCGTTATTGATACCCCCAAGGGGTATAGTCGCCAGCATGAACGAACACCAGCACGGAGCGTCTTGGTCCACCGCCGCCCAGGCGACGCTGCACTGCCTCACCGGTTGTGCCATCGGCGAAGTGCTCGGCATGGTTCTCGGCACCGCGCTCGGCCTGCACAACGCGGCCACTGTGGTGCTGTCCATCGTGCTGGCGTTCGTCTTCGGCTACGCCCTCACCATGCGCGGCGTGCTCAAGTCGGGCCTCGCGCTCGGTGCTGCCTTCAAGGTCGCGCTCGCCGCCGACACGGTGTCGATCGCGGTCATGGAGGTCATCGACAACACCGTCGTCGTGGCGATCCCGGGCGCGATGGACGCGGGATTGTCGAGCGGCTTGTTCTGGCTGTCGCTGGCGTTGTCGCTCGCGATCGCCTTCGTGGTCACGGTTCCGGTCAACAAGTGGATGATCGGCCGCGGTCGCGGGCACGCCGTCGTGCATGCCCACCACCAGCACTGAGCCTCAGCAGGACGGCACGGCCGCGTCGGCTCGGAGGTAGGCCCCGGACACGTAGTGCCCGGGGCCGATCCGGTTCCAGCGCGTGGTTCCGTCCACCGGATCGCCTTGTACGGAACACTCGATCGGCACCTGCGCGGAGTCGGCGGCCAAGCCGGCCGAGGGCGCGTCGTTGCTCGCGGACGTGCGCACGACCAGCGGGGCGCCGCCGGTCACCACGCCGGTGGCCGGAGCGCTGCCGGTCCACAGGAAAGTGACGTCCACGTAGCTGCTGCCTTTGAGGCCGAGACCGTCCCAGAACGTGCCGTCGGCCAGGTCGAGACCGGCTGGATTGCGCACGGTGCGGCCGCGTTCGTCCTTGCCGCCGTTGAACCCGTCTTGGTACGCCGCTTGCGCTTCCGGCACGCCTTGCGGCAGCGAACCGAACGTCGCGCGCCGGTCGGCGGGGTTCCAGTAATCGTCGTGTTCGTTCCACGGCCCGACATCCCACACCGGCGCGTACTCGCAGCGGGTGCCGTCGGTGCGGCAGACCCGGACGGTGAAGGTCCCTCTTCCCTTCGAGGACACCGTTTTCGTGGACGGGAGCGCGACGAAATGGTCCCGTTCGGTGATCCGGTGCCCGCTCGAAGTGGTGCCGCCGACGAGTCCTTCTCGGGTCGCGTAGAGGCGGTAGGTCAGCGGTCTTTCCAACGCTCTCCTGCCGTGCTTGGGTTTGGCGCCAGCGGGAGCCGGAGTCGACAAAGCGATAACCGCCACTGCGAGAAGGACGTGACCAGCCGCTTTCCTGGTGTTCATCTGCGCATCGTGGCCCGGCGCGCGGGTTTGGCCGCGCAACCGGGCCCGCGCGTCAGGCGGACACGATCCGGTGCGGTCCGGTCTTGCGGGGCTGGTCGTCGACCGGGGTGCCGGCGGATAGTTCGCGGCGGATGGCCCGGGCGCGTTCGGCGTAGCTGCGGGACCGTTCCGGCTGGCTGAGCGCGGAGTGAAGTTCGCCGAGGAGCTGGGACACCTCGGCCTCGGACCGGCGGTCGCCGTTGCGGCGGTGCACGCTCAGCGAGTTCACCAGCAGCAGTTGCGCGTGCGCGAGATCGCCGCTGTACAGGCACAGTGCGCCCAGGTTCTGGTTCGCGTAGCCGACACAGTGGTCGTCGCCGAGATCGGTGAACACGGCGATGGCGCGCGTGACGTGTTCGCGGGCTTCGGCGAGGTTGCCCTCGCGCTGGTTCAGGAGCCCGAGCCGTTGCAGCGCATGGGCTTCCCGGTGCCGGTCGCCGATTTCGCAGGACAGCTCGAGCGCGTCGGTGTACCAGCGGCGCGCGGTCGCGTAGCACTTGCGCGCGACCCAGATCGATCCGATCGCGATCCGGATCACCGCTTCGCCGTGCGGATCGCCCGCCTCGCCGAACAGCCGGAGCGCTTCGTGGCACGGTTCGAGCGCGCGGTCGGTTTTGCCTTGCATCCGCAGTACGGTGCCGAGACCGGCGTACGCCTCGCCGAGCCCTTGCTGGTCGCCGATCCGTTGGTACAGCTCGCGTGCTGCCTCGAAGGCGACCATCGCGTCCGCGTCGTTGTCTTGGTACAGCAGGACTTGGCCGAGGTTGCGCTGAACGACTGCCTCGCCGCGGATCGCGCCCGCCCGGCGTGCCGCTTCCAGTGCGATCAGGTGAGTGGCGTGCCAGTCGTCTTGGTGGCCGCGGAGGTCGAAGTACGGCGTGAGGGCCACGGTGAGCCGCCAGGTCAGGTCGTCGAACCCGCGTTCGGCGGCAAGCGCGACGGCGGCGACGCAGGTGGCGCGTTCGGCGGCGAACCAGGCGGCGGGGTCGGTCAGCAGACGGTCGGCTTCCGGCGGCAGGGCCAGGTCGGTGTCGTCGTGGTACTGGCCGAAGAAGTGGATCGGCATGCGTTCGGCGGCTTCTACTGCCAGCGCAAGGTATCCCTCGAGCACGCGGCCGATCGCGGCGCGGGTTTCGCCGGGCTCGGCCAGTTCCGCGGCGTAGACGCGCAGGAGGTCGTGCAGCCGGTAGCGCGGCTGTCCCGCGACGTCGGTGGCGACTAGCTCCACGAGGTGGGCGTCGACGAGCACGTCGAGGACGTCGTCCGCGGACGGGCGGCTCAGGACCGCGGCGACTGCCCAGGCGGGGAATTGCACGGGGCCCAGTGCGCCCAGGCGACGGAAGGCTGCGGCGGCGGACATCGGCAGGAGGTCGTAGCTCAGGGTCACGCTCGCCCGGACGGCCAGATCGCCGACGCGCAGCTCGTCCAGGCGGCGGTGCTCGTCGTGGAGGCGGTCGGCGAGGATGCGCAACGACCAGGTGGGCCGGTGGGTGAGTTTGGCTCCGGCTACCCGGATCGCCAGGGGCAGATGTCCGCATTGGCGCAGGATCGCCGCGGCGTCTTCGGGTTCGGCGGCTACTCGTTCGTGGCCGACGATGCCTTCCAGCAGCCGCGCGGCTTCCGGCTCGGGCAGGAGGTCGACGTCCACCGGGACCGCGCCGGCGAGGTCGGGCAGGCGGATCCGGCTGGTGACCAGTACGGCGGACGCGCCCGCGCCGGGGAGCAGCGGGCGTACCTGGGCGGCGCTGCCCGCGTCGTCGAGGACGATGCACATCCGGCGGCCGGCGAGCTGGGAACGCAGGAGCGCGGCGCGTTCGGCCAGGTCCCGGGGGAGGCCGGAGTCGGGAATGCCCAGGGCGCGCAGGAGTTCGGCAAGGACGCTCATGGGCGAGCGCGGCGACGACGAGGTTCCGGCGAGGTCCACATGCAACTGTCCATCCGGGAAAACGGTGCGGACGGCGTGCGCTACCCGTACGGCGATTGAGGATTTGCCGATGCCTGGTGCGCCGGAGAGGACGACGATCGTGGGGCGTTCCGCTTCGGCGTGGTGGCGGAGTTTCGCGACCAGGTGCTCGATGACTTCGCCGCGGCCGGTGAAATCGGGCAGATCCAAGGGGAGTTGGCAGATCGGCGGGATTTTGGCGCAGGGGACTTCGAGGGTGGTGCGGAGTTCGCGGAGTGCGGCGCCGGGGCTCGCGGACAGTTCGTCGGCGAGGGTTTGTTCGACCAGTTCGTACGCTTCCGCGGCTTCGGTGGTGCGGCCTGAGTCGCGCAGGGCGGTGATGAGGTGGTGCCAGAGTTCTTCGCGCAGCGGGTGCTCGGTGACGAGGGCGCGGAGTTCGGCGATGACTTCGTTGTGGCGGCCCAGATCCAGGCGGGCGCGCAGGCGTTGTTCCTGCACTGCCAGGCGCAGTTCGTCCAGGCGGGCGACGGTGGGTCCCCAGGTGGGGTCGTGGGGGAGGCCTTCCAGTACTTCGCCGCGCCAGAGGGAGTGGGCTTGGTCCAGCAGGGCCAGTGCGGTTTCCGGGTCGTCTTGGGATTCCCAGGCTTGGGTGGCCAAGCGGGTGAAGACGAGGTGGTCGAGTTCGTCTTCTTCGACGGTGAGGAGGTAGCCCGACGCTCGGCTGGTGATGCGGTCGGCGAGGTCGGGGGAGGTTTCCGCCAGGCGTCTGCGCAGGGAGTGGACGTAGGTGCGGATGTTGGCGGCCGCGGAGCGGGGAGCGGTGGTCGGCCAGAGGACTTCGACCAGGGCTTCGGTGGACACGACGATGTTGGGCTGGAGGGCCAGCGCGGCCAGCAGCAGACGGGGCTTCGGGCCGCCCAGCGGTACGGCCCGGCCCTCGGCGATGACCTCCAGCGGCCCCAGGATCCGGAAGGTCAGCGAAATCAATTTACCCGCCTTGGCGGCAAGGTCCCCATGGTCGGCATGCTAGGAGCGTTTGGGGCGGTTGCCTAGATCCACTGGGGGAGGAATACCCCATATGGGGTGATATCGGGGGTGGATGTTGCTTGGTGTTCGGCTGGGGTGGGGTGAATTGTTTTCATGTGCGGGCCGCGGGCGGCTCGTCGCCTGGCGGCGACATTGGCCTGAGCGTGCGTGGGGCACCCCGAAGCTTGATTGTGCTGACGGTCTGGGGGTGCTTGTCAAGGCGGGAAAGATGCCTTGACAAGCACCCCCAGACCGCAGGGGAGCTTCGTATCGGGGTGCGGGGGAGGGGCTGGGTGCCTCGCTCGTTGGGTGCATCGGTGCGGGTTGGATGGGGTGGGGGCTTGCGCCCCAATGTGGCATTGGGTGCGTGGGATGCACCCAATGTGGCGTTCGGTGCGTGGGATGCACCCAATGCGGCATTGGGTGCATCCCGGGTGGGGTGGGCTGGTCGTGGGTCGTGAGGGTTCCCCTCACGGAATCAGGGTCAATGTGGGTGGCCCACATGGCGGCTTGGGCAATGCGCTCGGCAGATGGGTGAGGTTCTGGTGTTGCTGAATGGGATTGTGCGACCTTCGTAGGTGGTGTTGCTGGCCGTCTAGTGCTGGGAGGGGGTTGTGGGGGAACGGGCATTCTTCTGATTTCTGGACATTCCGCTGTGGACAGTGCGGATGAAACGGACTTTGGTCGCAGTTGTCCCTTTGGTCGCGATGAGGGGAGCAGATAACGGTTCCGCACCGGGGAGCCGGACGCTTCCCTGGCGGGCCGGGCAGTCCTAATCTCGTTCCGGCGGCAGGCGGGGGTCGAGGGGCCGCGCAACACGAGGGAGTTGCTGTGCGTAGAAGCGTCACCATGTTTCTTTCGCTTGCGGTGGTGGGCGGTTTAGCCGCTTCGCCTGCCGTGGCGTCGGCTCAGGGGCGGGCGGACATTCCGCAATCGCACCCGGTTTGGGCCAATCCGCAGTCCAAGGTGGCCGACACGGCCGGGTCGTCCACTATGGACTTTCGGGTTTACTTGAACCTCAAGGACCAGGGCGCGGCCGAGGCCGCCGCTCAGTCGGTGTCCGATCCGAACAGTCGCAACTACCGGCATTACCTGTCGCCGGACCAGGTGCGGGACCGGTTCGCGGCTACCGACCAGACCGTGTCCGCCGTGAAGAACTGGCTGTCCGCAAGCGGATTCGGCATCGGCGAGGTGCCGTCCAACCGGGCGTACGTCGAGGCGACCGGTACCGCCGATCAGGTCCAGCGCGCGTTCGCCGTGACCCTGGGCAAGTACCAGGTCAAGGGGCAGACGTTGCGGGCGGCGGACAAGGACCTGTCCGTTCCGGCTTCGCTGGCGAACGACGTGCTCGGCGTCGTCGGCGTCGACCAGGCGACGAACCTCTTCAAGCCGGACCACACCGACGGTGCGGACCCGACCGCGAAGAAGCAGTCCCGGGCGCAGGCCAGCCCGTCGACCGCGCCGCCAAGCAACGGGTTCCGCAATTCTGGTCCGTGCAGCGCCTACTACGGCGAGAAGACCGACACGACTGACCCGGCGTACAACGGCAAGCAGCTTCCGTACGCGCCGTGCGGCTACACGCCCGCGCAGTTGCGTTCGGCGTACGGGCTGGACCAGGTCGCGAAGTTCGGTGCGGACGGCCGCGGCACCACGATCGCCATCGTGGACGCCTTCGCGTCGCCGACGATCTACGCCGACGCCTCGGAGTACGCCAAGCGCAACGACCCGGCGCACCCGCTCACCCAGCAGCAGTTCAAGCAGCACATCTTCCCGCCGAACCCGGTGCTCGAGCCGCCGGACCAGTGCGACGCTTCCGGCTGGTACGGCGAGGAAACCCTGGACGTCGAGGCCGCGCACGGGCTCGCGCCGGGCGCGAACATCCTGTACGTCGGCGGGCAGGACTGCGAGGACCTGTCGCTCGACACCGCGCTGAACTACGTCGTCGCGGGCCACAAGGCCGACATCATCTCCAACTCCTACGGCGACACCGGCGAGGACATCCCGGCCGCTGAGGTCAAGGTGTTCAACCGCATCTCGCTGCAGGCGGTGCTCGAGGGCATCGGCGTGTACTTCTCCTCCGGCGACAACGGCGACGAGGTCGCGCGCCTCGGCACGCCGTCGCCGGACTTCTCCGCCTCGGCTCCGTGGGTGACCGCGGTCGGCGGCACGTCGCTGGCGGTCGGCAAGGACGGCAAGCGGATCTTCGAAACCGGCTGGGAGACCGGCAAGTCGACGCTGACCGACGGCACGTACGCCCCGGCGTTCCCGGGCGCGTTCAACGGCGGCGCGGGCGGCGGCACCAGCCGGCTGTTCGGCCAGCCCTTCTACCAGAAGGGAATCGTGCCGGACGCGCTGTCCACGAAGAACCAGACCGGCGGCGCGAAGGGCCGGGTCGTCCCGGACATCTCCGCGATCGCCGACCCCAACACCGGCTTCCTGGTCGGCCAGACGCAGACCTTCCCGGACGGCGTCTACTACGACCAGTACCGGATCGGCGGCACGAGCCTCGCGTCGCCGGTGTTCGCGGGCGTGATGGCGGTGGCCGACAGCCTCGACCACTACCACCACGGGTTCATCAACCCGGTGCTGTACCAGCTGACGTCGCGCACGTCGGCGATCCACGACGTGCAGCACGTCGACGGCGCGGTGCAGCGCGTGGACTTCGCCAACGGGGTCGACGCCACGGAGGGGCTGAAGACCTCCGCCCGGGTGCTCGACTACCCGAACCTGACGATCCACACGACCAAGGGCTACGACGACGTGACGGGCCTCGGCTCGCCCAACGGAGTGGCGTTCCTGTTGCTGGTGTGACCGAGGGGTGAAGGAAGGGCCTGCCGGGATTGCCTGGCAGGCCCTTCCTTGCGTTCACGGCACGCGGACCGGCGGATGCCGCAGCGCGCGGACCGCGGGCGAGCGCAGCGGGGACAGCGCGGCGACGGCGATGACGATCCCGCCGACCAGCACCACCTGCGGCGCGCCGAACGCCGCCCCGAGCGGACCGGCCAGCAGTTCGCCGAGGGGGATGCCCGCGTAGGAACCGAAATCGTCGAAGGCGGCCATCCGCGACAGCAGATGCCCGCAGGTGTTTCGCTAATAGGTAGACTAGCACCCATGCCTGACACCGTGCCTGCCGTGTTGCGTTCGATGCGGTTCTACCTGCGTGTTTCGTTCGACCGGTCCGGCCAGCAGCGCAGCCCCGACGAGCAGCGCGCAGACCTGCGGAACGATTGCGAGCGCGAGGGGTTTGCCTGTTCCGGTGGCGACTACACGGACCTCGGCTCGGCGAGCCGGTACGCGGCCAAGCGGCGCGACGACTTTCCGCAGATGCTCGCCGACCTTGAGACGGGCGCGTTCGGCGCGTCGGTTCTCGGCCTGTGGGAGACCTCGCGCGGCACCCGCAAAGCGGGTGAGATGGCGCATCTGCTGGACCTGTTGGCCGAGCGTCGCATCCTGGTGTGGGTGCACACGCACCGACGCCTCTACGACCCCCGGATCGCGCGCGACTGGCGCGCGCTGATGGAGGACAGCGTCCACGACGAGTACTCGTCGCGGGAGACCTCGGACCGCGTCCTGCGCACGGTGGAGGCGGGCGCAGTCCGGGGCGAGGCGTATGGCCAGGCTCCGTACGGCTACCGCCACGTGTTCAACGCCAAAACCGGCAAGTTCGAGGCGCGGGTCATCGACGAGCCGAAGGCCGAGCACGTGCGCACTATGTTCCGCCGGTGGCTGGCCGGTGATACCGCTGTGGCCATTGCCCGCGACTTCGAGAAGAGCGGCGTCACGAAGCCGAGCGGCGGTCCGTTCTCTCCCGCGCACCTGCGAGCCTGGCTGCGCACACCGGCCTACACGGCCTTGCGAGTGCACCGACCGGGGATCGGCTCGACGGGCAGTCGCTCGGCACCGGGCCAGCTTTACGAGGCGCAGTGGGAGCCGATCATCTGCCGAGAGGACTGGCTGACCGTGCAAGCAAAGCTTGACGACCCGGCGCGCAAGAAATTCCGGAGCGGGCGTGCTCGGCACCTGCTCGGCGGGATCGCTCGGTGCAGCGTGTGCGGGGGCCCGATGCATCGTGTCAGCTCCACGGTGTCCCGCCGCCCGAAGTACCGCTGCCTTCCCAAGGGATGTGTGACTGTCTCGTTCGGCGGCCTGAACTCGGCCGTGCGCCGCGTCCTGTACGCGTTCCTGTCCGGCGACGCCTACGCCGACCTGGTGCAGCCGGACGAGGACCGGTCGACGGAGCAGAAGGCCGCCGACCTGAAGCTGAAGGCGGTGCAGGCCGAACTGGCCAATCTGAAGGCCAAGGTGCGGACCGGTGCTCTCACGCTCGATTTCGCGGCAGAGGTTGAGCCAGGGTTGCGCGAGCGGGAAGCATCGGCCCTCGCGGAAGTGGAGCGGCTCAAGCGTCCCGCGTTGAAGGGCTTGCTCGACCCGGGCGAGGACATCGTGCAGCGGTGGCGCGTCATGTCGGCCCCGGCGAAGCGCCAGCTTGTGCGCGCGCTTCTCGTCCCGGAGATCCTGGGGGAGCTGTGGGTGCTGCGGAACCCGGTGAACGGCATCGAAGCACCGGCCCGGGACCGGGTGCACTTCCATCGCGGTGAGGGCTGTTCGACCGGCCCGTGCGCGACGTGACCAAATCGAGACGCGAGCTGGGCCGTCCTGTCCGGCGGCGAGTGCCCCAGGTCTCTGACCTGGGGTTTCTTTTACTCTGAATACGGACCGTATTCAGAGTTTATATGCAGGATCCTGAGTTTGAGCCTAGATGCCACTACCCATTATGGGAGTTAATTGGGTGTCGTAGGTTGTTCGTTAGTGGTGCACGGTGACATCGGCCTGTACATTCGTTTTCGTAAGCGGGAGTACGCAGCGCACCGGAGCAAGCGCCCCCAACCGTTGAACTGGTTGGAGGAATGGCGTGGAAACGGTGCGCGTGCCATTGAAGGCGTTCCGAGAAGGGCGTCTGACTAATTCTGCGTGGCGGGCCTACGTTCTGGGCGTGGCCGAAGGTCGCCCGCTGCGGGCTACCGAAGTCGCCGAGTTGCTCGGCATCTCCGGGGTCCGTGCGCGGCAGGTGCTTCAGGCGCTGGAAGCTGAGGGGCTTGTGGTCCGCGGGCTGATGGAGATGCCGCGCACTCGCCAGCCTGCCGCCACGTGGACGTTCCACGAAGTCCAGGCCGCGTCGTGAGCCCGGCCGATGAGGCGTGGGTCGACGAGGTCGTCCGCAATGCGGGCCCGCTGACCGCCGAAGCGCGATCCGAAATCCGCCGCCTTCTTCCGCCCGCCCCGAAAAAGGAAGCAGATCCGGCCCGCTAACGCCGGATCTGCCCAGGTACTTCCCTTGTCAAAAGGAGCAATTCCGATGGTACTCCGGAACTTCAATAACTACACCCCGCCCCGGCCAGTTTCCGTCCCCGAGAACTGGCGGCGCGTCCCTGGCGCGGCGGGTTACCTGATCAGCGACGCAGGGCGGCTGATGTCCATCTGCGGCCGCGAGGCGCGCATTCTGCGGCCGAGCAGCAATCGCAAGGGCTATCAACTCGTCAAGGTCCACGGCCTCAACCGGTCGGTCCACCGCCTCGTCCTGGAAGCCTTCGTCGGCCCGCGCCCCGAAGGGCAAGAAGCCAGACATCTGAACGGGAATCCGGCGGACAACCGGCTGCACAACCTGGCCTGGGGCACGTCGAGCCAAAATAAGGCAGACATGGTCCGGCACGGCACGCACAACTGCGCGCGCCGAACGGCCTGCCCGGCGGGCCACGAGTACGTCGACTTCGGATACCGCGACTGCTCCGGCAAGAGGCGCTGCGGCCGGTGCGAGCGGGACCGGTCGACGGCGCGCCGCCAGGCGAAGGCGGCCGACCATGGCTGAGGGGGACGCCCTGCGGCGCTTGAAGCACCGCTACGACGACCAGGCGGCATTCCGGGCGATGGAGTGGGCCGTCAAGCTCCCGGTGATCCGGACCGCCAAGGGGCACGTCGATCATGTCCTGCACCGGGTAGCCGTCGTCCTGGCGCTGCATGCCGACGGCCGGACGGGCGAGAACGCCTTCCCCTCCCAGAAGACCATCGCCCAGTTCTGCGGAGCCGACTCGCTGTCCACAGTGGCCGACGCCCTGGAGCGCGGCGAGGATTTGGGGCTGTGGGCGAGCGAGGAGGACGCCAGCCCCTGGGGAACAGTCCAGTGGCACCTCGCGATCGACGACGACGGGCTGCTGCTGCGCCTGGAGAAGGCCGAGAACGAACGCCTTGAGCGCAAGCGTTCCCAGAGGGCGGCGAAGAATCGGCGACAGTACGAGAACCGCGTGGGAATTCAGCCCCAGTCCACGGGGTCTGAATCTTTCAGCCCTAGTGGACTGGGTATTCAGCCCCGGACGACTGGGTATTCAGCCCCGGTGGATGGGGGCTTCAGCCCCAGTGGACCGGGTATTCAGCCCCGGCCTGCCCTAGACAACCAGCCAACTACACCAGCCACTTTGGACCAGCCCTCTTCGACGAGCCCGCGTGAACAGCGCACCCCGCCAGCTGCGCTGGGCGGGGGTGTGGGCCGGGACCGGGCGTGTGGGGCCAGGGAGTCCGGGCGCGTGTGGGTTCGCGGTCTCGTCAACGCGGTCGCTGCGGGCTTGGTCCCGGACGACGAGCTGGAAGACTTCGCGGGCCTGAAGGTCCAGCCGTGCGGGAACAAGGCCCACGCGTACGAGGCCCGTGTGGTCCGCACCGCCAGGGGATCGCGATGACGCAGCCCCAGTACCGCGAGACCCGGACCCGGCTCCCGGACGGGTCGGTCCTCGTCGAGCGCCTGCTCGTGGTCCCGGTGGTCCCCGATCCCGCCACCGAACTGCTGGACGCGATCGACGGGACCGGGACCACTTCGGGCCCAAAGCCTTCAGAACAACAACGAGAGGAAAGCGAATGAACGTCGTCAACGTCGAGCCCGCATGCTGCGAGTGCGGGACCACCATCGGGCCCAACGAGCGAGCCGTGGTCGTGGTCCTGCGGGACCGCGCTGGTACTCCCGCCGCGTGCGCCGCTCACGTGGCCTGTGCCGAAGTGCTCGCGGAATCGCCGGCCGCGGTTCCGGACGGGCGGGACCGTCCTGTCACCGGCCGGGCCTAAGTCCATCAAGAGGTGAAGGGCAAGACCATGGGCCCATCGGGCCCGAGATCACGATGGAGGAGAGACCATGCGAGAGATTCCCGGACAGGCCCAGTACCAGGCCCTGAACGACGATGAGATTCTTCTGCACATCAGCCGGGCCCGAGCGGCGGGGCGGCCGCCGGTCCTGGCGCTGAGGGAGAAGCAGGACCGCGAGGCCGCCGGTACCTGGGCCCCTGACACGTCGATGGAGGGATGGGCCTGGTCCGACGAGTTCAGCCGGAAGCAGGCCCAACGTCTGGGCCGGTCTGAGGACTGGGCCCGGCGTGAAGTCGAGCAGTGGGCCCGCGCGATGACCCGGGACCAAGGAGTCCGGCGATGAGCCCCTTCTGGGTCCAGTTGGGCCTGACCTTCGCGTGCACGCTGCTTGGCGTGGGTCTGCTGGACCTGGGCTCGGCGATCCTGCGGTACTGGAGGCGGTCTCGATGAGCCGCTGGGACCGGGACCGGCTTAACGATCTGCTGCGCCGGATCGAGCAGGCGGGCCCGCTGGACCGAGACCCGGCAAAGCCCGGTACTGAGGCCCTGGAGGACCGCCTGGCGTGGCTGGAGCGGGCGTGGCCCGGAACAACTCGGGCCCAACGGTTGGCCCCGGCGCTCGACGACCTGAGCCCGGACCAGAGGGACCAGCTGGCGGCGGAACTGCTCGGGGACCTGGACGGGCCCGAGGACCACGAAAACGACTGGGAGAACTGAAGATGTCCAAGCCGAAGACCGCCGAGGAAACCCTGGACGCCATCGCGGCCGAGATGCAGAGACAGA
This sequence comes from Amycolatopsis sp. VC5-11, assembly GCF_037034185.1. Lineage (NCBI taxonomy): Bacteria > Bacillati > Actinomycetota > Actinomycetes > Pseudonocardiales > Pseudonocardiaceae > Amycolatopsis > Amycolatopsis sp. VC5-11. The sequence continues at coordinate 301,976 of NZ_JBAGKF010000004.1, forward strand.
CGCACCAGCAGGCCGAGCTGCTGCGCGAGCTGGACAGCCTCGGCCGGAGCATCGTCGACCTGACGCGAGCGATCGAGCGCCAGCGCTGACGCTGAGTCATCGAAACGTCGAGCCCCGGGTTTCCCACGCCCGGGGCGTCTTCGTGAGAATTCTCGGCGCCGACGCGCGCACGCGCGCCTGCGCGCATTATGCGCGAGGCACGCCGCCCCGTGAGAAACCGGCAGCATGGCACCGCTCGGCGGTCACGCCGGGTTACTATTGGGACGATCGTCCCGGTTGTTTCGGTAGGAGGCTCCCGTGTCCGAAGTCCTCGAACTCCTGGCCCACGTCATCGAGCGCACCGCCGTCACCCGCAAGCCCGGCCCGATGTCCACCGGCGGCGGCTTCGGCAGCACCGTGCCGATCGACCTGGATGCCCTGGAACTGCGGGACAAGCTCCGCTGGGCCTCGGGTTTGAGGTGGCTGGAGCTGGAGGAGCTGGCCCTGGACCTGATCGAGCGCCCGCACCGGATCCCGCTCGGCGCGTGCCCGAACTGCGGCGAGCAGGTGGCCGTCGAGTTCGACCGCGTCGCCGCCCAGTGCCCGGACCCCGAGTGCGGAATCTGGGTCAGCCGCGCGGACGCCGTGCACGCCGCGCGGGAGTACGTGGAGCAGACCTGGCTGAGCCCGGCGGAGATCGAGCAGGAGACCCGCGGCTGGGGTACCCCGGTCCGTGCGGGTCGCGTGCGCACCTGGCGCTGGCGCGGCTGGATCGAGCCCAACGAGGACGGGCGCTACTGCTTGGCCGACGTGCTGGCCCTGATTGACAGCGAGGCAGTGAAAGCACGCGCAGGCTGACCGAGTTTTCCCTACCCACTTGGGTATTACTCGATCGGGTAGGGCCTTTCCCTTGCTTGCCAACAGGTTTGGCGACACGTACTGTCACAGGAGTGGGCGGAGCTGCGCCCAACGAATCCCAGCGTGAATCCCCTCGGGGAGGCAGCGGGAGGCGAGGCGCAGCGACCGCCCTTTCTGATCTCCGGACCCCCGCCGACACGCCAAGCGGACACACCTGCGGCGCGAGGGATCCGGCCTACTCCGGTCGAGCGCGGGCACGCGCCTCCTACCCGCGTGCCCGCGCTCCCGGTCCAAGTTGCGGGCACTCAGGACCATTCGCTGTTAGGCATGAGCTTCCCTTCTCGGGTCCGGGTCCATCGGTTTCCGTTGCTGTCGGAAAAGTAGACCTCCACCCATCCGAACGGCACGATGTTCTCCAGATCAGTTCGTGCTGCGAGGGACAAGGCTCTTCGTGCGCCGGGTTCGTCCGGGATCGTGAAAGCGGCCTCTCCCAGGTGTTCCTCGGCGACGTCGACCAGGTGCCTGATCAGCCATTTGGTTGCGTACGTGTGCACTTGAGGACCATCGGTGGGGCCCACGCTGTCGATCCTTATGACGCTCTTCTTGACGCCTTCTCCGGATTCCCAGGCGGCTGTGAGCTGGCCGGGGTCCGGGAACGTGAACCCCAGCAGCACCTGGTAGATCGGCAATGGGCCGCTGTTCGCGACCATGACCTTCGGGTTGACGACGTTCCCCCGGTCAATCCAGACGCCGAACCGCGAGGCGAGGTACTGCAGCTCCGCTGTCTCCGTACGCTGCGCTTGCTCGCGGTATTGGGCATCGGACTTGCGCCATCCCACGACGGCGATCCAGACCGCAGTGCCAGCCGCGGCGACCGAGCCGAAGGCACCAGCCCACTGGCCCCAGGCCGCCCACCACGTCGCGTCCTTGCCGTTTGAGATGCCCACGACGAGGAGCACCAGCGCACCGATCGCGGCGAGGAAAACCCAGAACATCGCACGGTCGCTCAGTCTCATGAGCGCGAGTATCGCCCGCTGCCTGACGGCCGCCGGGTCGGCACGCCGTGCCCTTGACGTAAGGGGGTTGACGCCATGGCAGGAGAAGGCGGCAACGCCCACAACAAGCGCACCGAGGCCGAGACTGCCGAGCTGCGGGCCGAGGCATACCGGCTCCGCTTGCGGGGCCTCACGCTCCGCCAGGCGGCCGCCGAGTTGGGCGTGAGCCACCAGACGGTCGCCAACTGGTCCAAGACCGAGGCCGAGGAGCTGGTGACCCCGCTAGCCGCGGAGCTTCGGCAGCAGCAGTTGGACCGCCTCGGCGAGCTTCGGCAGCGCGCACTGGAAGTCCTGGAGCGCGCGCACGTGACCGTCTCGCACGGCCGAGTGATCCGCGAGGGCCAGCCCTTCGTCGACTTCGACGACGACGGCGAGCCGGTGGCGAAGATCGCGCCCGGCCAGGGCGAGCCGATCCTGGACGACGGCCCGGTGCTGGCGGCCATGGACCGCCTGCTGCGCATCGAAGAGCGCATCGCCAAGCTCGCGGGCCTCGACGCGCCGGTGAAGTCGGACGTCGTCATGACCGCCGAGATCACCGAAGCGCCGGCCGACGCGGCCGAGCTGCTGCGCCAGGCCCGCGAACGCAACGCGGCCCGGCGTGCCGAGCTGTCCGGGGACTAGCGCCTGACCAGTTGGCCGTCGGGCTGCCGCACCCACCGCAGCCCGTTTGCGTCTCGGAACGTGACGGTGATCTCCGAACGGCGTGTGATCACGTCGTGCGGATCGCGGTAAAGGCGCTTGAGATGTCGCAACTCGGCTTCCCTGACGCGGGCCAAGCTGGAGTCATCATTCGGTGTCGCGTCCTGGACGAGCGACGTTAGGCGTGCGTGGAAAGTTTGGCTGTCGTCGCCGTCGAGCACCTGCGGCAGCGGCCCCGGCGGGCAAACCTGGGAGCGTACGTTGAACGAGCGGTCCCGAAGCACTCGCACGCTGACGGCGACCTGGTAGATCGGCAGAGGGCTGCTGTTCTGGAACATCAGCACGTACTCATCGAGCTTCAGGGTCCTCTGGTCCCCGAGGATCATGGCACCCATCACGCCGATCTCGGCCAACATCTGCGGGCTGATCTCCTTCTCCGTCTCCATCTTGCCGATCCACACGGCGAACTTCGACGCCTGGTCTCTGGTCTGCTGCTCGGCAGCTTGGTGCTCGGAGCGACGCCAGCCCTCGACCGCGATCCAGACCGCGACCCCGGCCGCGCCGATGGAGCCGACGCCACCGACCCACTGACCGGCCGAGGCCCACCAATCGGTGCCGCGCCCCGTGGCGATGCCGACGTCGAGCAGCACGATGAAACCGATGACGGCGACGAAGGTGACGAACAAGCCGCGTTGTCCAAGTTGCATGTACGGTCAGTCGTCGACCGGCTGCTGATCGTTTCGACGGGGCGCGTTCGGGTTGGATGTACAGGTGCTCAGCGCGTGTACCGGCGTGCGAGAACCGCGAAGTCCAGCGTCGTTTTTTCGAGCGCCTGCAAGGCTGCATCGAGGTCTGCCGGAACTGTCATGGGGTCCGGATCCGTGCCCGGTGATTCCAGCAGTTTGTGCGCGGCTAGCTCCGCATCTCTGACCTCGCGAGCCTTGCGTGCAAGGACGTCAGGACCATAGAGGAACAGCAGGTCAGATGACTGGCGAAGAGCAGCCTTGCCGTCGTTGACCTCCTGGATCCAGCCTGATCGCTGATCATCAGTAGCTGTCTGCTCTCGTGCTCGTTCGGCCCGGAAATCGGCGTTGAGCGACACCAATCGTTGCTGAATGACGGTGGCTGCCCCGATGAGCCTCGCGCATTGCTCGCCGCGTACCTGACGAGTCTTCGCACGAGCAGTGATCAAGTTCTTCACCGGCTCCAGGGCAGTGCCGACGAACACTCCGGCCAGTGCGAAGACGCCGGTGATGACGGTGGTCCACATGTCAAGTGAGTCGCGCGTGACAGCGGTGGTGTTTCGCCGCACGGCAGGGGAAGGAGCGGGGCGCGTGAAGATCTTCGGGTGGCTGGCCGACCGTTCCGGCTGCGGCTACTACCGCCTCATGCTGCCGGGCGCGGAGCTGGCCCAGCGCGGCCACGACGTGATGTTGGACGGCACGCTGCCCGCCGAGGCGAAGAGTGGCGAGTGCGACGTGGTGATCGGCCAGCGCGTGTGCAATGAGGGCGCGAGCGTCACGTGGCAGAAGCTGGCCCTCGCCGGGCACACCAAGCTGGTGTTCGAGACGGACGATCTGCTGACCGAAGTGGACCCGTCCAACCGGATCGCGCACCGCTTCTACACCGAGGACACCGTGCGCCGGTACCGCGAGAACATGGCCGTGGCGGACGTGATCACGGTGACCACGGACCGGCTCGCCGAGCACGCGCGCGAGATCAACCGAACCGCGGCGATTCACGTGCTGCCGAACATGATTCCGGCGTGGCTGCTCGACCACGAGCGCCCGAAGGCAGGCGACCTGGTGACGATCGGCTGGCGTGGCGGGGCAAGCCACTCGCGCGACTTCGGCGAGCTGGCCAAGCCGCTTCGCCGGTTCTTGCAGCACCCGGACTTCCGCGACCGCGCCGAACTGCACTGCATGGGTGCGCCGTATCAGGTGCGCGTGGAAAGCAACCACGGCCGCACCCGCTGGACTGGTTGGCACGAGGGCGTGTCGGACTTCCTGCGGGCCGTCGATTTCGACCTGGCGGTGATCCCGTTGCGGCCGTCGTCGTTCAACGAGTGCAAGAGCCCGCTTGCGGTGCTGGAGACGGCGGCGCTCGGCATCCCCGCGATCGCGTCGGACTTCGGCCCGTACCGGCTGGCCGCCGAATCAGGCTCAGCGACGCTCACAGCGTCGACACCGCGCGAGTGGACCGAGCACCTGACCACGTTGGTGAACGAGCCGGAGACGCGCACACAGCTGGGCAAGCAGGCCAAGGAATGGGCCAGCACACAGACCATCGAAGGCAACGCGTGGCGGTGGGAAGCCGCCTACACCAACGACTGAGGGAGTGAGCGAACATGGCGCACTGGGTGGAGTGCAATAACAACAAGTCCGCGTACGTGAACCTGGACGCGGCGGCCTTCGCCGACGTGGTCAACATCGGCGGGGTCGAGCAGATCACCGTGCACGGGCCGGACGGTCAGACCTACACGCTGACCAACACCTACGCCTCCAGCGCGGACGCCATCGCTGCGCTCGGCAAGCTGCTCCAGGGCTACACGGTCCCGTGACCGCCGCCGCGCCCATCACGGTCGTGGTCCCCACGATCCCGCCCCGGGAGCGCTTGCTCCGCAAGGCGTTGCTGTCAGTGAAGCGGCAGACGTTGCAGCCCGCCGAGGTGATCGTGGAGACCGACGGCGAGCACACCGGGAGCGCGGCCACCCGCAACCGGGCACTGGCCCGCGTGAGCACCGAGTGGGTGGCGTGGCTGGACGACGACGACCAGTTCCTGCCGAACCACCTGGAGCGCCTGCACGACGAGGCACAGCGCACCGGCGCGGACGTCGTCTACTCCCTGCCCCGCGTGCTCGACGAGCACAACAACGTGAAGCCCCGGCAATGGTACTGGGGCGGCGGGCCGGAGTTCGACCCCGAGCTGCTGCGGCGCAAGGCCCACATTCAGACCACGAGCTTGGTGCGCACCGAGTTCGCGCGCAAGGTCGGCGGCTTCCGGTTCATCACCGACGAGACCGGGGCCGTCAACGACGACCACGGGTTCTACCTCTCGTTGTACGACGCCGGGGCGAAGTTCGCCCACGTGCACGAGGAGACGTTCATCTGGCGTCATCACGGTTACGGCCTGCCCGGCCGCTCCGGCAACACCTCGGGACAGCCTTCCCGGTGGTGAGCTGCCGGACGGAGCCCGGCAGAGCCCTCGGTCACAGCCCGCCCACGGGCAGGACGCGGAGGGCACACCATGTTCGACCTCGACGCGCACCTGGCCGGGATCGACGAGCGTCTGCTGGAGTTCCCTGAGGGGCGGCGGGTGCTCACCGAGCTGGATCCTCTGCTCTTCGGCGTGGTCTATCTCGCGGATCATCTGCGGGGCCGGGAAACCGGCGGCGAGATCACGTTCAGCAAGGCGCACGTCGAATGGTGCGAGCTGGCGCAGCGGTACGTCCGGCCCATTTCGTCGTACCGGCCCGGCGACCTTCGCGACGGCATCATCGCCCCGCGCGGGCTCGGCAAGAGCACGTGGTGGTTCCTGATCATCCCGATGTGGCTTGCCGCGCACAGGCACCGTCGGTTCATCGCGGCCTTCGCCAACAGCGACAAGCAGGCCACAGACCACCTCGGCACGTTCAAGCGCGAGCTGGAGAACAACCCGCTGCTGCGGTCGGACTTCCCGCAGCTGTGCGCGCCGGCCAAGCGGCCCTCGGGCACCACGGTGTCGGACTCGCAGCACATGTTCGTGGCGCAGAACGGCTTAGTGATGACCGCCTCGGGCATCGACTCGCAGGTGCTGGGCCTGAAGGTCGGCAACACCCGGCCGGATCACTTGATCTTGGACGACGTCGAGGGCACCGAGGGCAACTATTCCCCGGCGCAGAAGGAAAACCGGCTCAAGACGATCGTGTCGGGCATCCTGCCGATGAACAACCTCGCCTCGGTGACGATGGCGGGCACGGTGGCGATCCCCGGCGCGATCATCGACGACGTGGCCGCGAAGCAGCGCGGCGACCAGTACCCCTCGTGGGTCGACGACCACGGCTTCGTGCCGCGTTACAGCGACATCATCGTGACCGACGACGACGGCACCGAGCGCAGCTTGTGGCCGGAGCGCTGGCCGATGGCCTGGATCGAGTCGCAGCGGCACATCCGCGAGTTTCAGAGCCAGATGCGGAACAACCCGATGGCCGCGGACACCGCCTTCTGGTCGGGTGAGGACTTCGCCTATCGCGACGACCTGCCGCTGACGCACCAGCTGTTGAGCATCGACCCTGCGGTGACCACGCGGGAGAAGTCGGACTACACGGCGCTCGCGGTGGTCGGCGCGACCGCGCCCGGTCCGGATCGTGCATGCGTCGTCCGCTACGCCCGGCAGGTCAAGATCCCGCCGGGGGAGAAGCTGCGGCAGCTCGTGCTGGAGATCCTGAACGAGTACCCGGAGATCACCGGCGTTCTGGTGGAGACCAACCAAGGCGGAGACGCCTGGAAGGCGATCCTGCATCACCTGCCGGTGAACGTCCGGACGGTGCACCAGTCCCGGCCGAAGGAAGTCCGCGCGGGCTCGCTGCTGGCGAAGTACCAGCGCGGCCGCGTTTTCCACGAGAAGCGCTTGCACCAGCTCGAAGCACAGATGATCCGGTTCCCCCTCGACGCGCACGACGACCTCGTGGACGCGGTGGGCTCCGGCGTCGACCTGTTCCTGAAGGACGCCCCGCCGCTGCGGGCCACTGCACGAGAGGGGGCGGACTGATGGCGGATCTCGACGACGGCCTGAAGGCGATGGACGACGCCGCGCCCGGCTACGACAAGGCCAAGGCGTACAGCGATGGCCCGGTGGAAGAGGTCTTCACCTCGCGGCGCGTGCGGCGGCTGCTGCGCGACCAGGGCGTGAGTTTCGAGACGCTGCACGGGAACGTCATCATCGACGCCGTCGCGAACAAGCTGCGCATCGAGTCCATCACCAGCGACACCGACGAACGCACGCAGATGATCGCGGACGCGGACGAGGCCAACCGGATGGCGCAGGTCCGGCCCGAGGTGATGCGCCGCGCCTTGCAGCTCGGCGACTGCTACCTGACGGCGTGGCCGGTGCTCGACGACAACGGCGACGTGGTCGAGGGCAAGGTGCAGATCTCGGTGCACGGACCGAAAACCATGCGCGTGATCTACGACGACGACGGCGTGGAACGGTTCGCGATCCAGCGGTGGAGCATCAAGACCACGCTGGGCGCGAAGCGGACGCGGGTCGACCTGATCTACACCGACCGCATCGAGCACCTGATCTCCAAGGGTGCAAGGGCGAGCAAGGCCGGGGACTTCCAGCCGTACGAGGCCGACGGCGTTCCGGCCGAGGAAGAGAACCCGTACGGCGAACTGCCGGTGTTCCACTTCCATGGCCGCGGATTGCCGGGCGAGTACGGGACACCCGAGCACAAGCCCTTCTACGGCAGCCAAAACAAGCTGTTGAAGCTGGAGATCTCCCACATGGCGGGCGTGGACTACAACACGCTCCCGCAGCGGGTGGCCCTGCGCGACGCGGGCAAGGTCGGCCCGTCGGACATCGACGACCTCGACGAGGACGAGTTCTTGGCGAGCCCGGACGGGCAGCGCACGGACTCGGCGATGGGCGACCGCAAGTCGAAGCTGTCCAGCGAGCCGGGTTCCGTGTGGGACCTGGAGGGCTACAAGGACGTCAAGCAGCTGGACCCGACGACGCCCGCCGTGTTCCTCGACCCGCGCGAGACGTACTTGCGCGAGGGCGCGCTGGTGTCGGCTACCCCGCTGCACCTGTTCGACCGCACGGGCCAGATCCCCAGCGGGGAGAGCCTGAAGACGGCCAACGAGCCGCTGGACGACAAGACCCGGGCGCACAAGACCTCGTTCGACGGCACCTGGCGGGGGTTCTACCGCTTCGTTCTCCGGCTGCTGGGCCAGGAGGACGCGCCGGTGTCGATCGCGTGGGCTCCGATCGAGTCCACCGACGAGACCACGAAACTCAGCCAGGCCAAGCAGAAGCAGGAACTCGGCGTCCCGCTCGACCAGTCGCTGACCGAGATCGGTTACAAGGCCGAGGACGTGCAGCGCTGGTTGGACGAGGGCGACGGCGGCCTTTCCGTTCGCGTGGCGCTGCTCGCGCAGCTCGGCGACGCGGTGGCCAGCTTCGCCACGGCCGTGGCCGGCGGTCTGATGGACACGGCCAGCGTCCAGGCGGTCATCGCCAAGACGATCGGCGACGTGGCGGGGCCGAGCGATGACGGCACCGGCTAGCGTCGTCCCGGCGGTGATCGTCGCCCACGACGGGCAGGCGCTCCAGCTGGAGGACGCGGCAGCGGCTGCTGCGGCCGGTCCGGTGCGGGACGCGCTCAAAGCGGCGCTGTCGTGGGCGCACGTGGCCTGGTCGCGGCGTTTCGGCAAGCCTGCGGGCCTTCGCTCCGGCGAGGACTTCGACGCCTACACGGCCGAGCTGGCTGCCCGCATCCGTGCCGTGAGCATCGACCCGGCACCGGTGCTGCTCGACTTCGCCCGGCGGGCCCGGATTCTCGGGGTCTCGCAGGGCCTGATCGAGGCGAACGCCCCGCAGCGGAACCTCGGCCACGAGATCCGCGCGGAGACCCGGCGGCAGATCGACGAGAGCACCGCGACGGCACGCGCGAAGCTGGCGCAGGCGGCGGATCTCGTGGAGTCCTTGCAGCGCGGCAGCTTCAAGACGATCAACCGGCAGCTGGCCGTTGCCGACCAGGCCGGGAACATCGTGGAGCGCGCCGCCCGCACGGCCGCGAACGACGAGCTGAACGAGGGCCTGGCCGCCGCTGCCGAGCACGTGGGCGGGCGGCTGGTGTGGATCGCCGAGCGCGACGCCTGCGTGGCTTGCCTGGCGTTGTCGGGCCACGTGATCGAGCCGGGGGACGCGTTCGACTGGCGGCTGACGTTCGGTGCCAAGGCGTACCCGCCGATGGGCTTCGACGCCGAGGGCGAGCTGGTCGAGATCGAGCTGGAGCGTCCGCCGAGGCATCCGTACTGCCGGTGCCGGGTTTCGCCCTGGCTCGGGCACGACGAGGCGGGCGCGCTGTCGGTGACGCACGACTGGGCCGACGCGGCCGCCGATTCCCTTGCCCGGGGCGACTTGGTGGGCGCGGCCGCCGCGCAGAAGGCCGCAGCGGAGGCCTCGGCCTCGGCTGCATTCGACCTGCCTTCGGCGCTCCGGCGCGAGGCCGAGCGCTCGATCCTGCGCGGCGACGCGCTGCCGAGCGAGTCCGAGAACGTCCGCATTCAAGCCGCCGACCGGTTGCTCAACCGCATCGGCAGCCAGAAGAACTCCCGCTCCCCGTCCGGCTGGCGTGTTCCGGCCTCGGTGAAGAAGCGGGCCGAGCGCGCCGTGCAGCGCGGCGCATTCACCAGATAGCCCGTGAGGGCGCAGAAAGCAGAGGAGACGCCGAGATGGCGATCAAGACCCTGAACTCCCGGTTCCGCCGGTTCGCGCGCGACGCGGACCCCGACGGCGGTTCGGGCGGCGGAGGCACCGGCGGTGGCGATGGCCAGGACACCGGCGGTACCGACGACGGCAAGGACGGCGGCGCCGAGTGGACGCCGCCGACGAAGGCCGAGTACGAGGCGTTGCAGGCCAAGCTGTCGGCCACCAACGCCGAGTCCGCGCAGCGGCGGGTGAAGATCCGCGAGCTGGAGCAGCAGCACGAGACCGACGCGGAGAAGGCCAAGCGCGAAGCCGACGAGGCCGCAGCCGCCCGGTACAAGCCCACCGCCGTCAAGGCCAGCGCCCGCGCGGCGCTGCTGGAGGCGGAGGCGAAGACCGATCGCGTGGCCGCGCTGATCGGCCTGGTCAACGTGTCCGCTTTGGACATCGACGACAAGGGCGACGTGACCGGCCTGGAGGCCGAGGTCAAGCGCGTCAAGGCCGACTACCCCGAGTTCTTCAAAGCCGAGGGCGACGGCGAGAAGCCGCGGCCCGGACGGCTGACTCCCGGCGGCAAGCAGACCGCCGAGACCCCGAAGACGGCGGGCGAGATCATCGCCGCCCGCTACGGCGGCTGATCCAGTCCGCCACCGCAGCACCAAGAGCAGCCCGTGAGGGCATTCCGGCCGAGCCGCAGCAATCCGAGGCACGGCCCTTTCCCTCATTTCCCAACTGAAACGGAGAGCCGTCATGGCTGTCGCTTTCACCGGGGCGGGCTGGATCCCGATCGAGACCAACCCCGATGTCATCCAGAAGGTTCAGCAGGCTTCGGCCGTGGAGCGCTTCGGCCACCACGTTCCGATGGGCTCGCAGACCAAGTACACCCCGCGTTCCGGCGGTGTCGTGCTCGGCCACTGGGAGAAGTCCCAGAGCGCACCGGCCGACTCCAGCCCGAACGACTCGGTGCTGCTGAACGCCGACAAGTTCGGCGGCAAGGTCACCGTGGCCGAGGAGGACATGGCCGACTCGCTCGCGGACGTCGTGAACGCCAAGAGCGGCGACGCGGGCACGGCCTACGGCAAGCTCTTCGACAATGTGTGCCTGGGCATCACGGCGGCGAAGGCGACGAGCGGGTGGGGCTTCGACAGCCTCTACTACCTGCTCGGTCAGAACGACTCGGCGGTGGGCTACACCGGCGGCACGAACCTGACCACGGGTGCCACGGCTGCGACCTACGACAACCTCTCGGCCCTGATCGGCCAGCACGAGGTCAGCGACTGGTTCGACGAGTCGCAGGTGGTCGTGATCGCGCACCCGTCGTTCAAGCAGGCGCTGCGGGGCATCAAGAACGCCAACGGCGATCCGGTCTTCCAGGAGTCCACCAACGGCACCGCCGGTGGTGGCCAGGCTGCGACCGCGACCCGGCTGTTCGGCTACGAGATGCAGTTCTCGATGGGCTGCAAGACCAGCGCGGCGGGCTCGGCGACCCCGACCGGGAAGCCGTTCATCGTGGTCGGCAACCGCCAGCTGCTCCAGGTCGGCGACCGCAACCCGCTCGCGGTCAACTTCCAGGACAGCCAGACCGGTATCGGCGTCGACACCGACGAGAACGTGCTGTACTTCCGCGCTCGCAAGGCGTTCGCGCCGGGCGCGGTCAACGGGTTCTCCATGCTGGTGATCGGCTGAGGCACGGCGTGACGGGGCCGCGTGGTTCGCTGCGCGGCCCCTCCCCGGAAGGGAGAACGCCGTGCCTGACACCGAAACCTGGGCCAATGCGGGTGACGTGTTCACCTACGCCAAAGCCACAGTGGACGACGACGCGGTGCTGCGCGCGCAGGCGACGATCGACCTGCACGCGGGCCGGATCTTCGCCGACGCGGACAGGATCGGCGGGCGGGACAGGTACTGGCTGAAGCTGGCCGTGGCCTACCAGGCCGCGTGGCAGTCTTCGCAGCCGGATCTGTTCGAGCGCCAGGACATCACCACGACCGGCGGCAGCAACTCGACGCAGGGCACGCCCACGTGGATGGTGCTCGCTCCGCATGCGGCGCAGGCGCTGCGGCGGGTGTCGTGGATCGGCTCCGGCTCGTTCCATGTGCGCGCACCGAACGAGCCAACGGACCAGCGCCGCGAGGTCTACGGGGACGACGGGGGAGATCCCGGAGTTTGGAGTCCGGTCTGATGTGGGCGCTCGCGACGTGCCGGGCGTCGATCTTCAGGGGCACCGCGCCCAGCCCGTACGGCGACCCGGTGCCGAACAACACCACTCCGGCCGCCACGGGAGTGCTGCTGGCGGTGGAAGAGCGCATGGCGCGCACCTGGGACCCGGCCACGCAGACGCCGCGCGTGGTGCGCGTCGTCTCCGGCACGGTTCCGTCCACTGCGGACATCCGCACGGGCGACCGGATCCGCGACGACACCAACGGCGTGCTGTACCTGGTGCAGAACGTCACCCGCCCGCGGACGCCGGGCCGGACGCCGGACACCGTGCTGGAGCTGAAACGCATCGGCGACGACGGGGGGTGAGCCGTGGCGGAGTACCGCGAGGAACCCGGCTGGAAAGAAAAGATCGCCGATGACGTGCGGGAGCTGTTCGGCAAGCTCACCGGGGAAGTCCTCGAAGACGCGAAGCGGCTGGTCCCGGTCGACACCGGGCACCTGCGCGAGTCGCTGTCGAGCGAGATCAACGGCGACACCGCGCGCATCGGCTCGGATCTCAACTACGCGCTCTATGTAGAAGAGGGCCATCGCGTCGGATACGCGGGGCCGGACGGCGAGACCGTGTTCACGGGTGAAGTCGTTCCGCCGCAGCCGTACCTTCGCCCGGCGCTCTACCGACGGCGGGGTGCGTGATGACCGCCCCGTTCATCTACGCCTCCGACGAGGCGGTGACATGCGCGTGGCTCGCGCAGCTGGCTGGCTTCTCGGCCGGGATGGTCGGGGAAGTCCTGCCGCGCGACGCGAGCACCTGGGCCGCAACGGGTTTCCTCACCGTGGCGGTGGCGGGCGGCGACACCGTGCCGGAGTACCGGTTCGAGTCGCCGGTGATGGACGTGCGCAGCTGGGCGACCACGCCGGGCACGGACGCTCCGCCGTGGAACAGGGCGCGCAACCTCGCCACCTCGGTGCAGGCGGGGACCTATCGGCGGGAGCCGTGGTTCCTGGAGTTGACCGGGTGCAGCGAGAACGCGGTGGTGAAGACCGCGTGGGTCCTCGGGAAGCCGAGGCGGGCGTACGGCGATTTCGGCGACTACGCCGTTTATGCGCTCGACCTGGTCCTGAACTGGGTCCCGGTCGCCAAGAGCACCCCGTGAGGGGACTGACAACCAACCATTCGGGCCGCACGGCCCACAGTCCTCTCTGGAGTGATCATGGCCGATCTCGATGGCCTTCAGCCCGGAAACCTGGTGATGGGTCCGGCCCGGCTCTACATCTACAAGTTCGCGTTCGACCCGTCGCTGGCTTACGAGCCCGCGCTGGCCGACGTGAACATCGCACCGGCCGCGAGCGCCTGGTACGACACCGGCATCACGCTCGGCGGCACCGATGTGTCGGTCGAGCCCACCTGGACGCCTCTCCAGGGCGACCAGCTCGTGGACAAGCTCGGCGGGCGGCTGACCGACCGCGACATCAAGGCGACGGTGAACTTCGCCGAGATGACCCGCCCGAACCTCGCCTACGCCTGGAACATGACGGCCGGGCCGACCGGCACCAGCTACGCCACGTCCGATCTGAACGCCGGACAGAACGCGAACCGCGCGCCGTACCGGACGCTGATGATCGACGGTCTCGGCCCGGACGTGACCGACGGTTCCCGTTCGCTGAAGCGGCGGGCGATCCTGCGCAAGGCGCTGCCGTCCGGCAACACGAAGCTGAACTGGGCCAAGGCCGACCAGCAGGTGCTCGCCGCCGAGTTCCAGGCGTACTTCGTCTCCGAGTCGGTGAGCCCGATTCGGATCATCGACGAGGTCGAAGCCTGATCCGTCCCCAGACGCAGTCCCGCGTCCGTGCGCGCCTGACCGCCACGGACTCGGGGCTGCCCCATTCCCTTGTCCTGTCAGGAGGACCGCACCATGGCCGCATCCACTCCCCGCAAGACCACTGCCCGCAAGCCCGCTCCGCGCAAGCGCCCGGCCAAAGCGCCGGCCGACCTCGGCCTGGTGCTCGACGACGCCGCCGCGCGCGCCGAGACCGACAAGCTGCTCGCCGACCGGGAAGCGCTGTTCACCATCGGCGGCACTACCTACACGATCCCGAAGCAGGTTCCGCCGTCCTGGTCGGTGAAGGCGTTCTCGCTCGCCGTCACGAAGGGCGAGGCGGCAGCCATCTCGTACGCGGCGGAGAAGCTGCTGACCCCGGAGGCGTGGGAAGCGTTGCAGGAGTGCGAGACGGTCACCCCGGACGCGTGGCAGACCGTGTTCAAGGCGCTGATGGACCGGATCCTGCCGGAGAGCGGGTTCGGCCCAAAAGCCTGACCGACGCCTGGCACGAACGGCTGTCGGCGGTCGGCTGGTTCTTCCAGCACCTCGACGACGTGCTCTCGGACATGTCGGTCTTCCACCGCGTGGACGAGCTGGACCAGCTGCCGGTCTCGGTGTTCCTGCCGCGCATGGTGCGGCTGCCGCTCTATGACGGCGCGGTGCGTCACGCGCTGCGGCTGGAGGCAGAACAGCCTGCCGCAACCGTCCACGAAGCCGTGGGCACGCCGGAGGCCGTATCGGTGACGGCGCACAGCCGGGATCAGCTGGCCGCGCTGAACCAGACCCGCGAGTTCGGGCCGCGCGGCGTGAACGAGGCCGGGGTGTTCGACCTCGGGTGAGGGGGTTCCGGTGGCAGGCGAGTTCAAGCTGGCCGGCGCTTACGTCGAAGTCAACCTGCGGGACAACACCTCGGGGGACGAGAAGCGCATCCGGGCCCGGATCGAGGGCGAGTCCGCGATCCGCTGGGACACCGCGCTCAACGACCCGAAGAACACCGAGGCCGTAAAGAAAAAGGTCTCCGCAGGGAAACCTGTCCAGTTCGACACAGACCTGGACGACAAGCTCGCGCAGGCCAAGGCGGACGAGTTCGTCGCCAAGCGACGCTCGGCCGTCATCGACCTTGACGCGAACATCGCCAAGCTCCGCACCAAGCTGGAGGAGCTGAACAAGAAGCGCGGCACGTCGGTGGAAGTCGACGCCGACATCCGCAAGGCCGAGGCCGAGCTGGCTGCGCTGGTGGCCCGTCGCCGTACGGTTCAGCTGGAAGTCCAGGCCAAGACCCGACCGGCCGAGGACGATCTGGCGCGGATGGCCAAGCGTGCCAACGCACAGTTCGACGCACTGAAGTTCACCGCCCTGTCGGTAGGTTTGCCCGCTGCGGCGGCTGCCGGTGCGGTCGGCGTTGGCGGGTCGCTGGCGTTGGTGGCGGGCGGTTTCGCCGCGCTGGGCACGTACATCGCTTCGACCGACGACGAGATCGCCCAGAAGTTCACCGACATGGTGAACAGCGTCGAGCGCGATGCGAAGCAGATGGGCGGCGGCTTCAAGACCGAGGTCTCCGGCGCGATCGACGATGCAGGCAAGGCGTGGGACCGGCTGCGTCCGCAGGTGGCCGCTGCGGTCAACGGCTCGGCTCCGGCGGTGCGGATCCTCACCGGCGCGGTGACGGACTTCGCGGAGAACGCCATGCCCGGCGTGGTGACTGCCGTCATGGCGTCGAAAGAGCCGCTGCTGGGCTTCCGTGCCCTGGTCGGGCAGACCGGTACCGGCGTCGGGCAGTTCTTCGCGAACGCGTCGGCGGGCTCTGCCGGTGCCGCGCAGGGCATGGCTCTGCTCGGCGGGATCGTGCAGCTGCTGCTGTCCCGGTTCGGCACGCTGTTCGCGAACCTGGCGCAGGGCTCGGCTGGTCCGCTGCACTCGCTGTACGCGATCACCGACGACGTCACCGGCGCTCTGGTCGACCTGACCGCGCAGGGCTCGGGAGCGATCGGGTTCCTGTCCGGGTTCACCACCACCGGCACCGGGGCCGTGGGGATGCTGCGGCTCGTGCTGGGCCTGGTGTCGCTGCTGCCGCCCGAGCTGACGCACCTGGCCGGATCGCTCACCGCGTCGACCCTGATCCTCTCGAAAATGGGCATCGATGTCGGCAAGAACTTCGAGGGGATCGGGCAGAAGGTCCGCGATGCCGGGAACAACCTGACCGGTGTCGAGCGAAATGCCGCGAAGGCGGGCACCGCAGTGGGCGGTCTCGCACGCGCCGCGCTGAGCCCGGCGACGCTCGCAGCGGGTGCGCTCGCAATCGGGCTGGACATCCTCGGCCAGAAGCAGCAGGAAGCCGCGGCGAACGCGGCGGCGCACGCCGAGCGCGAGCGCAACCTGGCGCAGGCGCTGCGGGACTCCGGCGGCGCGATCGACGGCAACGTGCGTTCGCAGGCCGCCTACGACCTCGGGAATTACAAGGTCGCCGACGGCGTGCGGAACCTGAACAAGGACGTCCTGAACCTGGTGGGGCAGCAGGGTTTGCAGCAGCTGCAGGACGCCTACCTGGGCAACACACAGGCGGGCGACACCCTGAAGGCGTCCCTCCAGGCGATCGCGACCGAGCACAGCAAGGTCGCCACGGGATTCCAGGCAGGGCGCGCGGCGTTCGACGACCACATCAACTACGTGGACGGCGTGGCCCGTGCCTATGACGACACGGGATTCCAAGCGCAGCAGCTGCTGGACATCATCAGTGGCGAGGGCGGCACGTTCGCCGACGCGTCGAAGGACGCGAACGCCAATGCGCAGGCGCTGAAGGGCGTTTCCGCTGCGGCGCAGGAGGTCACGCCCGCGCAGTACGCGGCGAAGGTGGCGGCGTCCAGCCTGAACTCGGCGTTCACGACGCTGAATCAGACTGCCGGTGACACGGCGGCCAAGGGCCAGGCGATCATCGATGTGCTCGACCGCCTCTCCGGACGGCACAAGTCCGAAGAGGAAGCGCTGCAGGCGTGGAACGACCACCTGCGGGCCATCGGCGACTCGTTCAAAGACCTCGGCTTGTCCAAGCACACCAAGGATCTGATCGACAACTCGGGCGCGATCAACACCACGTCCGAGGCCGGGTCGAAGCTCCAGGACGTTCTGGAGCAGGGCGCTACCGACATGGCGTCGTATGCGCAGTCGCTCAAGGACGGCGGCGCGTCGGCGGCGGACATCACCTCGAAGCTCGGGCCGATGCGGGACAAGTTCGCCGAGCAGCTCAAGCAGCTCGGGCTGAACGACATGCAGATCCAGACGCTGCTCGCGCACTACGGGCTCGTGCCGGATCAGATCGTGACGGCGCTGGGCTTGGAGGGCAATGAGGAGGCGCAGAAGAAGATCGGCGACGTGGTCAAGCAGTTGGCCACGCTGCCGCCCGGCGCGACGGTGACGCTCAACGCGGACGAGAAGCCCGCGGCCGATGCCCTGGAGAAGCTGGGGTACAAGGTCGAGACGCTGCCGAACGGCACGTTCTCGGTGTCTGCCAACACGATCCCGGCCGAGACCGGGATCAAGCTGATGGTGGACAAGGCGGGCAAGGTCACCGGCACGATCAAGCTGGACGCCAACTCCGCCCCGGCGGACGGGAAGCTGAGCTTCACTGTCCAGAAGGCCAACGGCTCGACCGGCACGATGACGCTCGACGCCCGCCAGGACCCGGCGACGAAGAAGCTGCAAGTCCTGGTGCAGAACGTCAACGGCAGCTGGGGCTGGATGAACATCGACGCCTACAACTCGGCGGCGAAGTCGATCATCGGCGACACCGTGCGGGTGGCGAACACCAGCAAGGGGTTCATCCAGGTCGGCGCGAACGCGTCGGAAGCCGACGGAGCGATCAACTGGGCCGCGCGCAACCGGTCGACGACGATCGTCGTCACCTACGACGTGCGCGGCGCGCCGAAGCTCCCTGCCGGTGCGAACCGGGCGGACTTCGCGGCGACGGGCGGTTTGCTGACGCACCACGGTGCCCGTCGGTACGCCTCGGGCGGTGTGACAGCGATCGGCGGCGGCCTGCTGTCCGGGCCGGGCGGTCCGCGTCAGGACCTGATTCCGGCGTGGGTGTCGCCGAAGGAGTTCGTAGTCAATGCGGTGGACACCGCGAAGTGGCTGCCGGAGTTGCTGGCGATCAACCGGGGGATGACCCCGGATGCGTTCGCGCCGAAAACCGCACCGGTTGCCACGGCGGCGGTACCGGTGCGGCGGTCGGCGTCCCCGACGGCCGCGAAGGTTGAGCAGCACTTCCACATCTACTCGCCGCCCGAGTCGAATCCGCAGCGGATCGCCGCGTCGGTGTCGTCGTCGGTCGGCTGGGCCATGAGGGGAGTGTGAGATGCCGACGCAGGTGATCCTGCCGACGTACGCGATCGGCTCGTGGTCGGCCAATGTGGACGACGATCTGGGATGCCGCTGGGTGGTGTCGCCCGGCGGTGCCTCGTTCGTCTCCGACGGCGTGGCGCGCAAGATGCACAACAACGAGCGGCCGTTTGGGTCCGGCGCGTACCGCTCGCGTTCGTATCCGGCGGCCCGTGCCGGTGCGCTGCAAGGCTGGTGCGACGCCGGAGACCGGGTTTCCCGCGTGGCTGCGCGGAAACGGCTGATGAGCATCTTCCCCGAGGGCGGCCAGGCGCTGCTCGTGATCGACGACGGGATCGACCCGCAGCAGATCACGGTCGAGCTGGACGCCGACGCGCCCAAGTGCGCGCTCTGGCAGGACGGCTGTGGGTTCGACTGGCAGCTGCCGCTCTACGCGGCGGACGGCCGGTTGCTCTCCACCGCGGAACGTTCGGCGAAGGCGACGCTGGCCACCGGCACCACCGACGGCCTCGACTGGATCGGCGGCTCGCCCGGCGGTCTCGACTGGGCCAACGGCGGCCTGGATTGGGGCAGCAGCGGCGCGAACAACGTGCTGGCGCTGGAAAACAGCGGCACCGCGACGACGTGGCCGCTGCTGGTCGTCACGACGCCGTCGAGCTTGCAGAACCCGGCGTGGACCGACCCGGTCACCGGCGGGGTTCTCGCCTACACCGGGTCAATCACGGCAGGGCAGACGCTGCGCATCGACTGCTCGCCCTTCAACCCGACGCCGGTGACTCTCGACGGGATCGACCGCACGGGCGCGCTGGGCAGCGCCAAGTTCATCTCTCTTCCGCCCAATTCCTCTCGCGCGGTGCAGTTCACCGGCGTGGGGGCCGGAACCACTGTCGCCTTCTGGCGCGACGCGAACAACTGAAAGGGGGCTGTCATGGCGCCTGTGAACGCCGATGCGGACGGCTACTTGACCGCGATGCCCAATGGCAACCGCGTCAACAACGCCCGCCAGGGCCGCGCCCTGATCCAGTCACTGTTCCTCGGCGGCTCGAACACCTCTCCGCTGTCCGCCATCCGGTCCGGCGTGATTCCCACGGCGGCGGACGCGTTGTCCGCGTACGACCTGCGGGTGTCTGTCCAGTCCGGACGGACGCTGCTGGTGAATCCGGGCTCGGCGGTCATCGGCCGGTCCGGGCAGGGCGGCTACCTGTCGTGGGAACTGCCTGCGGCGCGCACCGTCACGTGTGACACGCCTCCCGCGTCCAACCCGCGCAACGACATCGTGGTGTTCCGCGCCTACGACACGCAGCTGGGCGACACGATCCCGGCGAGCGGCGGCATCCCGGGCCGGATCGAGATCATCACCGGGCAGCCGGGCGGGACCCCGGTCGACCCGGTCACCTGGGACCCGTTCCTGGGGCACATCTCGACGTGGCCGGCGGCCGCGTCCGGCGGCGGGGCGGGCATCCCGCTGGCTCGGGCAAGGGTTGCCACCGACGGGACGGTGACGCTGACCGACCTCCGCCGCAGCACGGCTCCGATCGGCGGCGTGCGTGTGCTGCTGCCGGGCGACTTGCTCTCGGATCCCTCGTACATGCCCGGAGATATCGCCTGGTACAACGGGCATCGCTACTGGGACGGCAGCGCCTGGCAGGAGCTTTCGTCGTCGCTCGGCTACGCGAAAGGGCTGCTGGCCAAGAACGTCTACAACGGCGAGGGCGTGTTCGGCACGCAGACCGAGGTGGTGGGCGACAAGGCGTCGTTCACGTTCGACCCGGCGCGGTCGTACACGTTCGAGTGGCAGGGGTGCGTCTCGGCCGCCGCCGACCGGCCGTACATGACGATCGGGTTCCGCGCGGCGAACGGCGCCACGGTGACCAACACCAGCCCGCTGTTCCACAGCACCACGCAGACGCTCCAGGGCAACGGAAAGTTCCACACCTGCCACCTCACGGCCCCCGTTTCCGGCGCGTCGCTGGCGGCGCTCGGCCTCACCGCCGGAACCGTGACCGCGGCGATCACGCACTACATCACCCTCGGCAACGGCGGCTCGGGCTGGCAGGCGCGGGGCGGCCCGGGCGGCGGCGGGGAGCTTCCTGACAAGCGCCACTTCGCGGTGTTCGACACCGGGCTGAGCCGGTAAGAGGGGGCGACAGTGGCGACCGTCGAGCGCGAGTATTCGGCGCTGGTGTACCAGACCGTGACCGGCCGCGTGCTCTACGACCTGGATTTGCTCGCCGA
Source organism: Amycolatopsis sp. VC5-11 (assembly GCF_037034185.1). Lineage (NCBI taxonomy): Bacteria > Bacillati > Actinomycetota > Actinomycetes > Pseudonocardiales > Pseudonocardiaceae > Amycolatopsis > Amycolatopsis sp. VC5-11. The sequence goes on from NZ_JBAGKF010000004.1 coordinate 322,467, forward strand.
GCCGGACTGGTCCGCACTGCTCAACGAGGCGGGCGGCTGGAAGGTCGCCGTCCCGCTCGACGGCGGCAACGGACCGCGGACCGCGCGGGTGCGGGAGTGGTGCGTGCCGGACCGGCATTCGGTCGCGGTGCTGCGCGGAGACTTCGTGTGCCAGGCCGGGCCGATCACGCCGTACCAGCCGGACTCGGAGACGACCGACTTCACGGTGTCCGGCAAAGGAATCTGGGACATCCTCGACCGGCGGGTGCTGCACAACGCGGCATGGAACCCGGCGACGCAACGGCTGACCGACCCGGCCGCCGACATCACGATCAACGGGACGCTGCCCTACATCGCCCGCGAGATCGTCAACCACCAGATCAACATGTCCTATATCGCGGGCAGCAACCTGCCGATAGATCTGCCGACGATCAGCCCGGGGAGCGGGAACACCCGGACCTATCACGGGTACGACCAGGCGTACGGCGGTGCGCGGCTGCGCGAGCTGACGCAGGTCGACCAGGGCCCGGACGTGTTCTTCCAGCCCTACCTCACCACCGTGGGCGGCCAGCGCTACATCCGGCACCGGCTGCTGATCGGCAGCCCGTACCTGGTGCAGCCCGGCGTCGATCTGCGGTTCTTCTACCGGCGGACGCTGACGAAGTTCGACATCGCCGGGGGACTGAAGCCCGGGGCGGTGCGCAGTTTCGTGAAGGGCGCGGGCCAGGACGCCGGGCAGCTGTACGGCACGGCCACCGCCTCGGGGCTCATCGCCGCCGGGTGGCCGTTGACCGACGACGTGGACAGCAGCCACGCCGACGCATCCGTGCAGTCCACGTTGGACAGCTGGGCGACCGCGAACGTGGCGCTGTCCTCTTCGCAGTCCGAGCAGTGGCAGGCCACGGTGCTGGCGGATGCGGACCCGCAGCTGGGTACGTACGCCCCCGGCCACTTCGCCGCCTACTCGGCGACCGATCACCACTGGCTGCCGGACGGCGAATACCGCTGGCGCGTGATCGGAATCTCGCGCACCAGCACCACCCCGCGCGACCGCGTCGACCACCAGTTGCAGGCCGTTCGCGCCGGATAGGAGGCCACGTGGTCGCGAACCACCCCGTCGAGCGTCCCGGCTCGGCCGACTACATCGTCAATCAGCTGACCGCGTTGCAGCAGCAGGCCGAGACCCAAGCCCGGCAGTCCAAGTTTCCGTTCGTGGTCAGTCACGACGATCCGGTGCTGGGCCGGATCACGGACATGCAGATCGTGCCGAACCCGAACGGGCTGGGCGGCGCGTCGGTGTCGGTCTTCGACGGTTCGGGAAACCTGGTGCTGGGCACCGACCCGGACACCGGCTACGGGCTGGCGCAGCCGCAGGTGCAAGTGCCGATGTACCCGAGCGCACCGGGTGCGATCTTCAACAGCAGCAGCGCGTTCACTTCGTACTACACCGGCCAGGTGCAGCAGAACAACAGCTGTTTCCTGGCACAGTGGCGGATGTCGACCGCGTGGGGCAACACCAATCCGGCTGCGGTCGGCGAGAGCTACGTGAAGATCGTCGATTCGGTGACCGGGTGGATGTGGCAGTCCCCGACGGTCACGTCCGGCCCTTCGACCAGCCCGACGGGAATCGTCACTCCGTGTGGCCCGTACACGGTGCAGGTTCCCGAAGCCAGCATCGGCCACTTCCTCGGAATCGACATCTACTCGCACGTGCTTTCCGGCGGGGCCAACTCCAGCGTCGCAGTCACACCGCTGTCCATGATCGGCACCTCCCTCGCGTTCGCCAGCCAGTGGCTGGCGGGCACTTCATCGCCTTAAGGAGACAGATACACGTGGCCACATTCATCGTGGACGGCGTCGAGCAGCTCCCCGTCACAGGCGAGTCGGTCTATCCGAAAATCATCTTCAACCGGGAATTCGGCCTACTGCGGGTGGAGTTCGACGACGTCGACCCGGACACCGCGCAGTCGTGGGGCGTGGTCCGCCAAGCCGTGGTGGCTCGTGCCGACGGAGTGCCCGCCGGGGTCTGGTACTTCCTTCAGGGCTACGTGCCGCCGCTGGCCGAAGAGACGGAGCCTGGCTCATGACGATCACGTTGCGGCGCAGCCGTTCTCCGTTCCAGGTCGGCGTCCTGCTGGCCCTGTTCCTGCTGTCGGCGGCCTCGGCGCTGTTCTTCGACGCCATGGCCACCAGCAGCGCTCGCGAGTTGGGTCCGCTGCTCGGTCGGCTGATGTACGGGGGGATGGCCGCGGCCGCGTGCGTCGGGCTCGTGGGGGTGTGGCTCGACGACGTCGTGGGCCTGCTCGTCGAGCGCGCGGGGTTGCTGTCGCTGGCCTGCTGGAGCCTGGCAGCCGGGTTGGCGGTGCTGGCGAATTCCGGTGTTCGGGGCGGCCAGTTCGGCGGCTACATGCTCGCCGTCGCCCTGATGTCGCTGTGGCGCGGCTGGCAGATCGGTCGGGAAGCGCGCGAGCTGGCGACCGTACGCCATTTGACCACTGTGGACAGACCCGAGGGGGATGAGTGAAGGACTGGATTCCGGTCGTCGTGGCGTTCCTCGGCGCGGGCGGTGTGGGCGTTCTGCTGGACCTGCTGCGGGCACGCAAGCAGGCGAAGAAGATCGCCGCCGAGACCGAGCTGACCGACGCCAACGCCGCCGACAAGCTGACCAGCGTGGCGCTGAAGCTCGTCGATCCGCTGACCAAGCAGCTGCAGGAAGCCGAGGACCGGGCCGCGCGGCTGAACACCCGCCTGCAGTCGGCCGAGGCCGAGGTGCAGCAGTTGCGCACGGAGGTCGAGTTGCTGACCAAGGACGTGCAGGCGAAGCAGGCCGAGATCGACCGGCTGAAGGGCGGCGAGTAGCCCCATGCGCATCATGTACGACTCGGTCACGCCGAGGAACATCCTCAAGGCCAACCCGAAGCCGCAGATGGTCGGCGGCTACATCAACGGCCGGTACAAGTGGTCCGACGCCGACTGGGCGCTGTTCCCCGATGCGGTGCACGTCCGGATCTCCGTGCGGGCCAGCTTCCTCGACGGGGACGTGCTCGACGTGGAACCGGGCGACGCCGACCCGTCCGAGGTTCCCGCATGGCTCACCGCCCGGCGCAAGGCCGGGGCGGACCCATCGGTCTACTGCAACCGCAGCACCTGGCCGCAGGTCGCCGCCGCGTGCAAGGCGGCCGGGATCGCCGAGCCCCACTACTTCATTGCCACCGCGAGCGGCAGAGCCCAGATCCCGGCCGGGGCCGTGGCCGCCCAGTACCTCCTCGACATCGCACCGGGCATCGACGTGTCGGCGGTCGCCGACTACTGGCCGGGCGTCGATCCCATCACTGCGAAGAACGGCGGTTTTCTCATGGCCCTCAACGACACCCAGCAGGCCCAGCTGTACACCTGGGTCAAGGGGCTCTACGACGACGCCTCGGAAACGTGGCTCGCCAACGGGAAAGGCTCCCTGACGCAGGGCAAGGCCCTCGCCCAGGTGTACGCCGACGTCAAGTGGATGGCCGCCAACCTCGGGAACACCCCGGACATGAACAAGGACGGCCGGGCGGGCGACGTGAGCCTGCTCGACTTCCGGCAGTTCCTCGTGAACAAGCTGAACGAGATCGACGCTCTGCTGAAGGCGCAGCAGCCCGGCACCGTCGCACCGGGGACCGGCAAGTGACCGCCGCCGCGCCGTACACGCCGCCGCTGTGGCTGCGCTACGCCAAGGCCCTGCTGGCGCTGGCCGGTGCGACCCCGCCCGCTGCCGTGTTCGCATGGCTCGACAGCGCGGGCGTGCACGCGGTCCCGCCGTGGGTCTCCGCGCTCGTGACCGTCGTCTGCGCCGTAGCCGCGGTGGCCGCCGGACCGAAGAACGCCGAGAAGAGCTAGGAGACCGCGATGTCCGAAGCCGAGTACCTGCCGGTCGTTCCGCACTTCAACCCCGCGCACCCGGACCACGAAGGCTGGGCGGCGGGAGCGACACCGCAGCCGGTCGCCAAAGCGCCGGCCAGCGAGGAACCGCCGGTGCCGGACCCCGACGAGAACCCCAAGCCGAGCCGCAAGCAGTCCTCCTGACCGCGAGCACACGAAAAGGCCCCCGTCTCCTGCACACGCAGGCGGCGGGGGCTCTTTTTCGTTTTCCTACAGGGAATCCAAGTCGACGGCCTCAGCTTGCGGCCGCTGGTAGCCGAGCTGTGCGAGCCGGGCTTCCAGTTGACCCCGATCGCGCTCGCGCTGCTGAACCTGGTGTGCCGACGGCTGAGCGGCCCGGCGGAGCGTTTCGGCGCGCTGGTCCTGGTTGGCCTGCATGGCGGCGATGCGTTGGGCGATAACGGTTTGCTGGTCGCTGGCCACGTCATTCTCCGTTCAGGGTCTTCTCGACGTTGTCGAGAGTGAGAGTGCAGTAGCGCGACTGCCGGGCCTGCGCGGTGGGGTAGCGGTTCCCTGCCGTGTCGTCGATGAGGCTGTAGAGGCCGTAGCCGAGGGCGCGGGGGTCACGCACGCGAGCCTTCACGAGGATGAGGCCCTGCCGGTCGGCCGCGCGGCGAAGCCGGTTCTCCCGCGCCTTCTCTTCTCGGTCCATGCCACCAGTGTACCCAAATCGTACTGGAAACGTACTGGTGTAACCTTATCGTTACTCGATGCGGGGATGGGCGGGCCCGGCGACCCGAGGGGGAGGGTGGGCGCCGGGCCCGCGTCGCCGATCGTTCCACACTGGCCGTTCAGCGACCGGCTTTCTGCTTGAGGTTGGTCAGCACCTGCCCGGCGATCTGGGTCGCGACCGGGCAGGCGTCGGCGGTGCTCTCGTCGCCGACGTGCACACCGACCACGAAGTCGGCGGTGTCGGCGATGCCGACTGCGACCTGGCAGAAGGACGACACCGGCCCCGGCTTGTCGGAGTACGCGACGGCCGGGTAGCCCTGGATCGGCGGCAGCACGTCGAAACGCTTCATTTGCTTGCGCGTCTGGCTGTAGTAGGGGCTCAGGCCCTCGTGCCGTTTGTTGGTGAAGAAGACGGCGAGGTTGGCCCCGGCTGAGTTGAACCAGTTGCAGGACGGCCCCGAGCCAGGCAGTGTGTCTGGCTGGCCGTCGGCGGCGTGGCCCACGTCGGCCTTGACCTGTTCAGGGGTGAGCGCGTCGCAGGGGCTCCCGGAGATGACGCTGTCCGGCAACGGGTTCTCGACCTTGGGTGCTCCGGCGTACGGCAGCGACGGGCTGTTCGGGGACGATTCGGGTGGGCTCGTCGCGGGTGAGGGGGCACCGCCCGTGGGGGTCGAGCACGCGGCGAGCAGCAGCCCGGCTGCCGCGACGGGGAGGAGGGTACGGGACTTCATTCGCTCTTTCCTGCTTGGGTGATGAGGCCGCCTTGGTCCTGGTCGTTGGCCACGGTGATGCCGAGCGCCTGCCTGATGCGTTTGATCAGCTCGGTGACGTGGTCGAGCTGGAGATCGATGTGCCCACCGCCATAGGAGTATGCCCCGAGTTGTCCGTGGCCGTCGCCGTGCATCGCTGTGTGCGCGGCAACGGTCGACGGGTCTTGTGACGGCGTTGTCATCGAGCAGAGTTTTGCCGCCTTCTGGTGCATCGCCTGGAGCTTCTGCTGAACGCCGGTCAGCTTGTCGAGCAGCATCCGGGCCTCGTCGGGCTCCAGTACGAAACCGTCCGGAGCGCTGGCCTTGTCGTCCTGGCTCGCGGCGACGGTGAACGCGGTGTCTTCCCACATGCTCGATCCAGCCCCTCCCTGGCCGCTGTCTGCATTTGCAGACACACGGATGGTAGCGGGTCGTTGACTGCACGCGCTGCGGAATCGGGAAGGTAGGTTGCCGCGCATGGCGAAGGAACCGCAGTCGGAAGCCACGCGGGAGCTGGGCGTGCGCGTGCGGACGCTGCGGGAACAACGCGGCATCGGCCAGGAGGAGCTTGCCCGGCGGGCCGGGGTGCACTGGACGTTCGTCAGCCAGTTGGAGCGCGGCCTGCGGAACGTCAATCTGCACAACCTGCTCAAGTTCGCCGCCGGTCTGGGCGTCGACCCGGCCGTGCTGGTGCGCGGGCTCAAGCCGCCGGAGGACTAGGCGCGTTCGCCCGTCCGGTAGAGGCGGTGGAACAAGGCCAGCTCCAGGATGCGCTTCTGCTCGGTGCCCACGATGCCGAGCGCGCCGAGGATGAGCGCGACCTGGATAGGGCTCGGCACGCGCTCGCCCTGCTCCCACACGGCGATCCGCCCCGGAGAGACGCCGATGCGGCGGGCCAGCTCGCGCACGCCGAAGCGCCGTTGCTCGCGTGCTTCGCGGAGCGCGTCGCCGAGCTGCTGCGCCGGGTCGGCGTTCATTCGCAGGCGGTGTCGTGCTTGGCGCAGTCGGGGCACTTCGCGGGGTCGCCGACGGGCGGTGCGGGCACCAGCCATCGACGGCACATCGCCTTGACGATCGTGCCGTCGGATTGCCGGAGCACGTACACCACCAGGTGCCGCCACCCGTCCGTGGTGATCGTCCAGACCGGCATCACGGCCGAATACCCGCCCATCGCAGCCTCCCGAACGCGGCGAAACGCGACAAGCGTACGTGAGCGACCGTGTTCGCGGCTCAACGCGGTGGAGTGCGTCACTCAGTTGGACGAGTGCGACATCTGCGGGCGAAGGTAGGCAAGTGACTGATCGACTGCTTCCCACCGCCGAGGCCGCCAAAGCCATCGGCGTCGACCGCCGGACGCTCCAGCGGTGGTGGAAGGCAGGCGACGTCAGCCCGGAGGTCGTGACGCCTGGCGGGCACGCCCGATGGAACGTGGAAGATCTCAAGCGGCAGCTGCGCGATCGCCGCTGACGCACGAAAACGGCCCGCCCGAGGGAATCGGAGCGGGCCGTTGACGCCGGTTTCGTGGCGCGCGCGGTCAGAAGGTGCGCATCTCGGCGAAGGTCATCGGCGCAGCGTTGAGCGTGCAGGTGTGCAGGTTCCGGAACCCGCCGCTGCCGTCGCTGTTCCAGCCTTGCAGCGGCTCGGCGTTGGAGTCGGTGACCGTCGTCCCGTCCCACGAGATCGTGCAGACCGGCCGCGGCTTGGATCCCATGCTGTCGGCGATGTCCTCCATGTCGACCGACGGCTGGGCCACCGCCACCCGCAATCGGAAGGCGTCTCGGGCCGCGTACGTTCCGAGCGTGAAGGTCTTCGTCCGGTTGGCGTCCGAGCCGTCGAAGACGCTGGCTTCCCGGGTTGTTCCGTACACAACCGATGCGTCGGGATCGAGGACGTAGCCGGTGGGGGACTTGATGTAGCGGTAGCTGTCGGCGTTCTGCGCGTCCCAGATCGTCACGGTCACCACGTGTGCGATAGCTCCGGGCGACCGCTCGGCGGTGCCTGTGACGACCGGGGCCGGTGTGGCGAGGGCTAAGGCTGCGATGCCGCCCGCGAGCAAGGCCCCGACGAGCGCGGCGATCTGGCGTCTTCGGCTGGTGTTCATGGTGGATTCCTCCGTCGCTCTGGAAGAAGAATCGCGAAACCGCCCGATTTGTAACGTGCTCATGCCCACTTCACCCGGCAGGCCACGGTGTTGGTGTGCTCCAGCGGAACTCGCTCGGTGGTCGCGATCTGCTTGCCGTCGTAGGTGATCGCGCATCCCACCGTGGTGTCGCCGATCGGCGCGGCCACGTACACCACGAGGTCCAGCTGATCGGCCGCCTTCTTGGTCTGGAAGCGCGCCGAGTCCGACCCGGAATCCGGCAGGCCGATCGGGCCGGTGTCGCCGAAGACCTCGCCCTTCACCCGGAACTGGGTACCGGGCGCACCGGTGACGGACACGACGACCTCGTGCTGCTCCGGCCCGCACTGGCGGTTGCCGTCCTTGTGGCAGTCCCAGCACGGCTCGTCCTCCTCGCAGGAGGCAGCCGCCGGTTCGGCCTTGCCCGGCACGGAGTCGGCCAGCGCCCCGGACGCCCAGAGAGCCAGCAGCGCCACGAGCACGATCACGGCGGCCAGGCCGAGCAGGGCAGCGGCGACAACCGCGGCGCGCCTCATCGGCCCGCCTCCTCGTCGTTGTCGGCCAGCTCGCGCCACAGGGCCGCAGCCGAGTTCTCGTCGAGCGCGTCCAGAAGGCCGGCGATCGCCTCGGCCTCCCCGGCGGCCATGCCCGGGGCCAGCTCCCGCACGCTGTCCTCCTCGGTGAGGGCGGTGCGGAACGCCTCCAGGGCGCTGCCGAGCCGGTCGCCGCCCTTGCGGCACCAGCAGACGCTGTGGTGCACGAGGAATCCGCCGGGGATCGCGCTGGTGTCGTGGATGCGCACGCTCATGCCGCCACCGCCTGCGCCTCGCGGACCTGCCTCAGCCATGCCCGCTCGTTCGGCGTGGTTCCGCCCCACACTCCGAATTCCTGTTCCGTGGCGAGTGCGTAGGACAGGCACTGCGCCCGCAGATCGCAGTTCCGGCAGGTGCGCTGGGCTGCCTTGGGGTTCTCGCCCTTCTCGGGAAAGAAGATCTCGGAGTCCGTCTCGGCGCACCGGCCGCCGACGGGGGCGTCCGGCCGGACCAGGTCCGCCTCGGCCAGCCACTCCAGGAGCTGGACCCGGCGGGTCTCCCGGCGGGGTGCCGTCCGGAATCTCGCCGCGCTCATCGGACGTCCCACCCGGCGTCGATCTGCGCGGGGGTGATCCCGGCGTGCAGGGCCTTGTTGACTCGACCGGCCAGCCGTGCGGCCGCCTCGCGCACGTCTCCGTCGGCGGCGGTGTGCGTGCCCTGCCGGACGGCGAGCAGGTGCCGCAACACGCGGTTCGCGTCGTTGGCTTCGCTGATGTTCACTGGTCCTCCTACCTGGGTGAATGGAGGCAAAACACCAGCTCAGCAGTGGTGCAATTAGCGCACTAGATGCCCGGGGATGTTCTCCTGCATCGTCGTGTCCCAGGCGACGCCCATGACGCCCGCGCAGAACCCGGCGGCGAAGGTCGACCCCGCCAGCACCGCGAACCCCGCGTGCAGGCCGAGCGCGATCAGCGGCAGCACAGTCAGCGCGGCACTCGCCAGCCCCAGCGGCAGCAGCCGTCGCGGCGCGAGCCGGTACATCACCAGCCCCGACAGCAGCGCGCCCACCGCCCGCACGCTCAGCACCACGCCCCAGCCGGCCGCGCCGATCGTGTCCTGCGCGATTCCCGGCCCGAGCACCAGCCAGCCGCCGGTGAACACGATGTTGTAGACGGTGAAGGCACTGACCACCCGCCACAGCCACGGGATCCGCCAGAACTGCCGCCAGCCGGTTCGCACACTGCGCAAGACGCTGTCCGGCCCGGAGTGCTCCGCCGGGGGCAGCGTGATCGCCTGGTAGAGCAAGGCGGCGAGCACGAACGACACCCCGTCGGCGGCGATCGCCCAGCCACCGCCGACCGTGCCGACCAGGATCCCGGCGACGGCCGGGCCGGCCACCTTGGTGAGGTTCCGCCCGGTGGCCAGCAGCGAGTTCGCCTGGCGCAGCGATTCCGCCGGGACGATCTGCGGCACGATCCCGCGCAGCACCGGCGTGGTGAACGCGGTGCAGACCCCGCCGAGGAACTCGGTGCCGGCGAGGGCGGCCAGCGAGTAATTGCCGGTGAGCAGGATGGCCGCGGCGACCAGCTGCGCCGCGCCCGCGCCGAGGTTCGACAGCCGCAGCACGCGGTTGCGCGGGAACCGGTCGCCGACCGCGCCGCCGACGAGCAGGAACGCGAGCCGCGGCACGATCCCGGCGGCGAGCACGACGCCGAGGTCGGTCGGGCTGCGGCTGCTGCCCAGCACCGCGAACGCCAGCGCGACCGGGGTCATGGCGCTGCCCAGCAGCGAGACCAGTCGTCCGGTGTAGAAAACGGCGAATGCCCGATGGCGCAGCGGAGTGCGCGGTCTTTCCCCCACCCCGCGATCTTGGCGAGAACGGGTCGGGAACGCCACAGAGTATTGGCGAGGTTGGGTACTCCGGTTCAGACTCACGGGTCAGCCGGGAGAAAGGGCACGAAATGAGCGGGATCGACGCCGAGGTCTTCGGGGGCCGAATGCCGTCTGGAGCAGGGGATTTCGCGATCGAAACGCACGGAATCACCCCGATCCCGCACGCGAACCGGTTCGGGCGGCCGTGGCGGCTCGCGGGCGTGTGGTTCGCCCCGAACCTGACCATGACCGCCGTCTTCACCGGCACCCTCGGCGCGACGCTCGGGCTCGGTTTCACCACCGGGTTCGTCATCGCGCTGATCGGCACCGTGCTCGGTTCGCTGCCGGTCGCGTGGCTGTCCACCTGGGGTCCGCGCACCGGAACCGGGCAGCTGCCGCTCGCCCGGCTCCCCTTCGGCCGCGGCGTCGTGCTGCCCGGTCTGGTGCAATGGCTCGGCTCGATCGCGTGGGACGCGCTGGTCGGGCTGTTCGGCGGCGAGGCGCTGGCGCAGCTGACCGGGCTGCCGTTCTGGGCGGCGGTGCTGGTGGTGCTGGTGTTGCAGTGCACGCTCGGCGTGTTCGGCTACGCGGTGATCCACCGGGTCCAGGCCGTGATGAGCGTGGTGCTGGTTGTCGCATTTGTCGCGCTCGCGGTAAAGGTGGTGCTTGATCACCCGATCACGTTCGCCGATTCCGCGACCGGCGGCGATTTCGCCGGAGCCGTCGTGCTGTTTTCCACCATTACGCTCAGCCTCGCTATTTCGTGGGCTCCTTACGCATCGGATTTCAGCCGTTACCTGCCCGCCACGACCCGGTCGAGCGGCGTCTTTTGGTACACGCTGCTCGGACTGACCGCGTCGTACGCGATCGGCGAGGGCATCGGTCTCGCCCTCGGCACAGCATTGGGCGACCAGACCGCCGCTGGAGTGTCGACGCTGCTCGGCGGTGGCGTGCTGGGTGCGGTGGCGCTGCTGGTGATCGCGCTGGCGGCGGTGTCGTCCAACGCGATGAACGACTACAGCGGTTCGCTCGCGTTGCAGACTGTCGGCGTGCGGGTGCGTCGTCCGGTGTCCGCGGTGGTCGTGACGGTGCTGGCGTTCGCGTTGATCCTCTGGATGCACAGCGGCGATCTGGCGGCGAAATTCCAGAATGTCCTGCTGGTGGTGAGTTACTGGATCCCGCCGTTCCTCGGTGTCGTCGTGCCGGACTGGCTGCGGCGCACCCGTCGCGGCCGCGAGGTCGACGTGCTGGCTGAGCTGCGCCGACCGGTTCGCAGCTGGGCCGCGCTGGTGGCGTTCGTGGTGGGCTTCGCGGCGGCGGTGCCGTTCATGAACACGACTGTCTACACCGGACCGGTCGCCGCGGCGCTGCACGGGGCGGATCTGGCCTACTACGCCGGCTTCGTGGTTTCGCTCGTGGCGTATTTGGTTCTACGCGGCCGCCGACCGGTTGACCTCCAGTAAGGTAGAGGTCGCACGCTGGCAGGTGCCTACTTCTGGAGGGACCATGCCAGTAGCTGTTGTCACCGGCGCTTCCGCCGGTCTGGGCCGGGCGCTCGCCTCGGCTCTCGTCCGTCGCGATTGGACAGTGCTGGGCACCGGACGCGACCCGGGGACGCTGCGCGCGGCCGCCGCGGACCTCGGGTTCACCCCGGTGCCCGGCGACGTCACCGATCCCGCACACCGCGCCCAGCTTGCCGAAGCCGCCGGACCCTGGCTCGATCTGCTCGTCAACAACGCCAGCACGCTCGGCGCCAGCCCGCTGCCGCCGCTGGCCGAGTATCCGCCGGACGAGCTGGAAACTGTCTTCCGCACCAACGTTTTCGCGCCGCTCGCTCTCACGCGGTTGCTGCTGCCCGCGCTCGCCGCGGCAAAGGGAGTGCTGGTGAACATCAGCTCCGACGCCGCCGTGGAGGCGTACGAGGGCTGGGGCGGCTACGGTTCGGCGAAGGCCGCGTTGGACCACGTGAGCGCGGTGCTGGGCGTGGAAAACCCGGACATCGCGGTGTATGCCGTCGATCCCGGGGATCTGCGCACCGCCATGCACCAGGCCGCTTTCCCCGGCGAGGACATCTCGGACCGGCCGCTGCCGGAGACCGCGGTACCGGCTTTCCTGCGGCTGCTGGAGGAACGTCCGGCGAGCGGCCGCTTCCGGGCAGCGGATCTGGAGGTGCAGTCATGACCGCACCGCGCACCCGGTTCGACCTGGCCGAGGACCGCAGCGCGTCCGCGCCGCCCGAAGCGCGCGGCCTCGCCCGGGACGAAGTGCGGCTGCTCGCTGCCGGTCCGGAAGGCGTGCAGCATGCCGTTTTCCGTGATCTGGCAGCGTTCTTGAATCCCGGCGATCTGCTGTTGGTCAACACTTCCGGCACGCTGGCCGCCGCGGTCGACGCCGTCCGGGACGACCACGTCATCACCGTCCACTTCTCCACTGAGCTGGACGACGGCACCTGGGTGGTCGAGCTTCGCGCTCCCGGCGGCCCACTCCTCGACGGACGCGCGGGGGAGCGGCTCCGGCTGCCCGCCGGCGCCGTCGTCACGTTGCGCGAGCCGCACGCCGCCGGGGCGCAACGGTTGTGGCGCGCGAAGATCGAAGTAGAAGGCGAGGTCCCGCGGTATCTCGCGAAGGTCGGGCGGCCGATCCGCTACGGCTATGTCCCGCGCGCGTGGCCGCTGCCGAATTACCAGACGGTGTTCGCGCTTGATCCGGGTTCGGCGGAGATGCCGAGCGCGGCGCGGCCGTTCACTGCGGAATTGGTCACACAACTCGTCTCGCGCGGTGTGCTGTTCGCACCGATCTTGTTGCACACCGGCGTCTCGTCGCCGGAAGCCGGGGAACCGCCGTACGGTGAGCGATTTCGCGTTCCGGCCACGACTGCGGCGTTGGTCAATTGGGTGCGTGACCAGGGTGGACGCGTTATCGCAGTAGGGACAACGGCGGTGCGCGCGATCGAATCCGCCGCGAATCCCGGCGGACTCGTCACCGCGGCTGCGGGCTGGACCGAACTGGTTCTCGGCCCGGACCGGCCGGCGCGCGCGGTCGACGGTTTGCTCACCGGATTGCACACGCCGGAGGCTTCCCACCTGCTGCTTCTCGAAGCGGTGGTGGGTCCGGAGCTGGTGCAACGGGCTTACGACGCGGCGGTGCGTCGGGAGTATCTGTGGCACGAGTTCGGCGATGTCTCGCTCCTGACAAGCAGGTGAGGCCCAGGCCTGTCAAGTAATCCCGCACAATTTCCCGGGATGCGGATGCATATGCAGTCTCGCGGGTGAACGTGTCATTCTCGCCCCGTTCCGCTGACCGCGAAAGGGCCATTTGTGCGTACATTTCCGCGAACCCGATTGCTCGCTTCCGCACTCGCCGCTGTGACGGTGCTCGGGGCGCTCGCCGGGTGCACCCGCGCGGATCGCACCGAGGCCGCGACCAACCAGGGCGCCGCCGGGGAGGTGCGCGTCGGCTTCTTCCCGAACGTGACGCACACGCCCGCGCTGATCGGGGTCAAGAAGAACTTCTTCGCGCAGAACCTCGGCGGCACGAAACTCACGACACAGACGTTCAACGCCGGTCCGTCCGAAGTGAACGCGTTGCTCGGCGGTTCGCTCGACGTCGCGTTCATCGGCTCCGGGCCGGCGATCAACGCCTTCACCAAGTCCAAGGGCGCGATCCAGCTGGTGTCCGGCGCGGTCACCGGCGGCGCGCAGCTGGTGGTCAAGCCCGGGATCACCTCGGTCGACCAGCTCAAGGGCAAGACGATCGCGACGCCGCAGCTGGCCAACACCCAGGACGTCGCGCTCAAGAAGTTCCTCGCCGAGAAGCACCTGACCGGCCAGGTCAACGTGACCAACCTGGACAACCCGAAGACGCTCGACGCGTTCCGCAAGGGCGAGGTCGACGGCGGCTGGCTGCCCGAACCGTGGTCGTCGCGGCTGATCGCCGACGCGGGCGCGAAGGTGCTGGTCGACGAGAAGTCGCTGTGGCCGCAAGGCCGGTTCCCGACGACCGTCGCGATCGTGCGCAGCGAATTCCTCAAGCAGCACCCGGACACCGTGCGCGCGCTGCTGAAGGGCGAACTGCAGGCGATCGACTGGGCGAAGAAGAACCCGGCCGAGGCGAAGACCGTGGTCAACGGAGCGCTCAAGGAGCTGTCCGGCAGCTCGCTCAGCCCGGCCGTGCTCGACCGCGCGTTCGCGAACATCGAACTCACCGCCGACCCGGTGCCCGCGCAGTTCCCGCAGCTGGCCAAGGACTCGGTGACCGCGGGCGTGGTCGACCAGGTGGTGGACCTCAAGGGGTTCGCCGACTTCGGCCCGCTCAACGAGGCACTCAAGGCACAGCAGCTGCCCGCCGTCAACGCGCCCGAACTGGCCAAGTGACGTCCCGACCGGAAGGCGATCCGCGATGACCACCACCCTGGCCCGGCCAGTGACCGCCGCCGTCCACCTCGACCGCGTGGGCAAGGTGTTCGGCTCCGCCGGCAACGCCGTGACCGCGCTCGACGGGGTCGACCTCACCGTCGAACCGGGCGAGTTCGTCTGCCTGCTCGGCGCGTCCGGCTGCGGCAAGAGCACGCTGCTGAACCTCGTCGCCGGCCTCGACCAGCCGTCCGCCGGCGAGATCACTCTCACCACCTCGCGGCCCGCGGTGATGTTCCAGGAGGCCGCGCTGATGCCGTGGCTGACCGCGTCCCGGAACGTGGAACTGCCGCTGCGGCTCGCTGGCTTCGGCCGTTCCGAGCGTCGGGAGAAGGCCGCTGAGCTGCTGGACCTGGTGCGGCTGAGCGACGCGGCACGCAAGCGTCCGCACGAGCTGTCCGGCGGGATGCGGCAGCGGGTCGCGCTGGCCCGTGCGCTGGCCGCGACCCACCGGGTCGGCGGTGACGACGGCAACGCGCTGCTGCTCATGGACGAACCGTTCGCGGCGCTCGACGCGATCACCCGCGACGTGCTGCAGAGCGAGTTGCTGCGGGTGTGGCGCAGCACCGGTACGTCGGTGCTGTTCGTGACGCACGACGTGCGCGAAGCCGTCCGGCTCGGACAGCGCGTGGTGCTGCTGTCGTCGCGTCCGGGCCGCGTGGTCCGCGAGTGGGACGACGTGCCGTCCGCCGACGCCGAACTGCTGGCCGAGGAGATCACGGCCGATCTGCGAAAGGTGATCAGCACCCATGCCGCAGCCTGATCAGGCGGCCCCCGAGCTCGACGAAGCCGTCGGCGCCGGCCTGGACCGGCTCGACACCCCCACCGGCGCGCGGCCGGCTTCGCTGCGCCGCCGGTTCGTGCGCGGATTCCTGCCGCCCGTCGGCGCGCTCGTGCTGCTGGTGATCCTCTGGCAGATCCTGTGGGCCGCCGCGTTCTGGCCGGAGACCACGCTGCCCGCGCCGCTGGACGTCTGGGCCGAGTTCTGGAGCACGGTCACCGACGGTTCGGTCTTCGGCTTCATCTGGACCTCCGTGCACCGCGCCGCCTTGGGTTTCGCCGCCGGGGTCGTGCTCGGCACGCCGCTGGGCATCCTGGTGGCGAAGGTCCGCGTGGTGCGCGCCGCGATCGGCCCGCTGCTGAGCGGATTGCAGAGCCTGCCGTCGGTGGCGTGGGTGCCCGCCGCGGTGATCTGGTTCGGCATCAACGACGCGGCGATCTACTTCGTCGTGCTGCTGGGCTCGGTCCCGTCGATCGCGAACGGCCTCGTGTCCGGCATCGACCAGATCCCGCCGATCCTGCCGCGCGTCGGCAAGGTGATGGGCGCTGGCCGCCTCGCCGCGGCCCGGCACATCCTGCTGCCCGCCGCGCTGCCCGGGTTCCTGGCAGGGCTCAAGCAGGGCTGGGCGTTCTCGTGGCGTTCGCTGATGGCCGCGGAACTGATCGCGCGCTCGCCGAGCCTCGGCGTCGGGCTGGGGACGTACTTGAACGACGGGTCGTCGTACAACTCGATGCCCAAGGTGATCGCGGCGATTTTCCTGATTTTGTTCGTCGGGGTGGCGATCGAGCTGATCGTGTTCCGTCCGCTGGAACGGTCGGTGCTGCGCGCGCGGGGCTTGACGGCGTCACTCTGAGTACCTGCCCGAGCGCCGCTCGCGGGTGCCAGACAGAATGCTGGACCATGACTTCCGGGCTGTTCGCGCTGGCTTCCGTGCTCGTGTTCGTCGTACGGTTCGCGCGCGAGCCGCGGCGGGTCGGCAACGCGGTGTGGTTCCTGATCGCGCTCGGCTTCACCGGATTGTGGCTGCTGTCGTTTTTCAACCACGTCGAATGGGCGCAGGTCGCGATCATCGTGGTGGTGGCGCTCGTCGGCGGGCTCGGTGCTTTGGCCCTGCCGTGGGCACTGATCGCGAACGGCGTCGTAATGCTGCGCCGGGAAGGCCGGCGGCTCGCGAACCTGTTGTCGCTGCTGGCCGGGCTCGGTCTGCTCGCGGTGTTCGCTCTCGCGGTGAGCTCGCTCATCTTCGACGATCAGCCGCTGCTGCGCGTGGCCGCGATGGCGGTGCTGCTCGTGACCGGTTATCTGGCGTTCCTGTTCACGGCGCTGCTGCTGTACTCGATCCTCTACAGCCGGGTCACCCGCCGCGCCAGCGCCGGAGCGGTGGTCGTCCTCGGCTCCGGGCTGCAGGGCGACCGGGTGCCGCCGCTGCTGGCCAGCAGGCTCGACCGCGCGGTGCAGGTGCAGCAGCGGTCGCCGGGTGCGTTGCTGGTGGTGTCCGGCGGGCAAGGCGCGGACGAACTGACGTCGGAAGCGGACGCGATGGCGCGGTACCTCCTCGCGGCGGAGGTCCCGGCGGAGCAGATCGTGCTGGAAGACCGGGCCACGACCACGAGCGAGAACCTGCGATTCAGCGTCGCTTTGCTTGCGCAGCGAGGCTTTTCCGGGCCGATTCTGGCGGTGACGAACAACTACCACGTGTTCCGGACCGCGGTGCTCGCGCGGCAGCTGGGGTTGCGGCTCAACGTGATCGGCGCGAAGACGGCGTCGTATTTCGTGCCGAGCGCTTTCTTACGGGAGTTCGTCGCTCTGCTGCTGGAGTACCGGAAGACGAACGCGGCGGCGTTGCTGTTCTTGGGTGTGGGACCGTTTTTGCTGTACCTGATGAGCTGATCAGACGGCGCGCACCTGGATCGCGCGCCAGTGGCAGCCGTCCTGCTCGGCCCGTTCGACGGTGAACCGCACCTGGTCGCCCGCGGTGAGGAACCGGAATCCCTCAGCCTCGATCATCGAGTAATGCGCCCAGATCGGCCCGTCGACGGCGGCCGATTCGAGGATGCCCCAGCCTTCGTCGACTTCCCAGCGCACGACCTTCCCGAGATGTTCCACGACGGCCAGCTTAGGGAAGGATCGCCGCGCCGCACAGGGAATTACGGCACGGCGATCCTGTTCTAACGAACCAAGGTGCAGGAATTGCGTTGCGCCTCGACGTCGGAGAACTGCTGCCACCCGCCGTCGCCGATCACGGTCGGGCCGGGGGACCAGGTGTCGCTGTAGGGCAGATAGCGGTACCAGCGCAGTTCGCCCTTGCCAGTGACGGTGTAGAGGACATCCGCGCCCGCGGAGGTGATGCGGGTGAACGCGTTCCAGCCG
The DNA here is from genome assembly GCF_037034185.1 of Amycolatopsis sp. VC5-11. Classification (NCBI taxonomy): domain Bacteria; kingdom Bacillati; phylum Actinomycetota; class Actinomycetes; order Pseudonocardiales; family Pseudonocardiaceae; genus Amycolatopsis; species Amycolatopsis sp. VC5-11. The sequence continues at coordinate 339,872 of NZ_JBAGKF010000004.1, forward strand.
CCGTTGCCGACGAGCTTCTTTTCCTGTGCCCACTTGTGCCCGGCCTCGTCCCAGGCGTAGCGGTACAGGAAGCCGTCGGTGCTGCGGGCGTAGAGCACGCCGTCGCCGCCGCCGGTGATGAGGTTGTAGGAATTCCAGCCGGTCCCGAGGGTTTCGGACGACCAGGTCTTGGCGGCGGTGTCGTAGCGGCGGCGGGAGAGCGAGCCGTCCGCGTTGACGACGTAGATGTCGCCGCGGCTGTCGATGGTGATGCGGTTGTGGTTGGCCGCGTTGTCGAACCCGGTCCAGCCGGTGGCGACAACTGTGCGCGAGTCGGGTGTCCAGCCGGTGCCGTTCCACTGGTAGCGGTAGACGTCGCCGTTCGCGCGGATGCCGTAGAGCAGCCCGTCGGGTCCGGCGAGGAGCCGGACGTAGCCGTTCCAGCCGCCGGTGCCGATCGTGGACTGGCGGGGATCCATCGGACCGCCGTCAGTCGGGTTCGGATGCGGGTAGAGCTGCAGGTCGCTGGTGACGGCGAAGAGCGGAACCGTTGTCCGGCACTGGATGGCCAGCTCGGGCGCCTGCGCGCGGATCCAGTCGACGAGGTCGTCGGTGCGGGTTTCGACGCTGCCCTGGCGGGTTTCGGTGACGGCGAGGCAGCCGTGCTGCCACGACCGCGAGCTGATCCCGATGAGCTCGGGAGTGTTGTTCGCCGTGGTGCGGATCGCGGGACCGCCTGCGTCGCCGAGGCAGGTGTCGTGCCCGTCGGCGTTGGTGAGGCCGAAGGCGGTGGCAGCGACCGACGCGGTGGTGAACGGCGAGGTCGTGGCCTTGTCCGGAACCCAAGTGTCGGAGGTGCGGCCGAAGCCGGCGACGGTGAGCGTTTCGCCCGCTGTCGGCGCGGTCCGTCCCAAGGAGATCGGGGTGACGTTGGCGATCGGGGTGGCGAGCTTGGCCAGCACCAGATCCCGATCCGGTCGCGGAATCAGGGTTGCGACCTTCGCCGTGGCAGCGCCTGCCGTGACGGTGACCGGGCTTGCCGGTGTCCCGGAACCGGCTGGCACGCAACCGCTGGCGGTGACGATCCACTGCGGTCCGAGGAGAACGCCGCTGCAGCCGTGCCCATCGGCGGCGACGCGAACGACGAAGTCGAAAGCCTTGTCGGGGACGGGAGTTCCGCCGCTGATGGCGTCCGCGGGCGGGACGATCACCAGGCCTGCCGCGACTGCGGCCGAGGCAGCGACGGCCAGCCGGAGGCGTGGGGGAGTAGTCACGGCAACGCTATCGATCTTGGGACCGCGCCATTACCGGATGTTCCGGTGAGCGGGAGTGTTATTCCTGGCTGCCGGAACCGTCGAGCGGAAACGGCCGGAGAAACAGTTTCCGCTCGACGGTGCTCGATCACGAGGAAGCGTCCAATTGGAGCAAGGTGGTCGGCGCGCCGGGCGGATTGGTTCCGACTCCGACCTGCGTCGTTCCGCTCGGATTAACGTCGACGGTGCTGTGCTGCCCGCTGTCGGTGGTCAGTTCCGCGCGCACCTTGTGCCCCGCCCCGGAATTGATCCCGTCGCCGCGGATGGAATAGACGGCCGGGATTTTCATTGTGAGATGACCGGTCGGCGCGATGACGTGGAAGCACACCCGGCCGTCGCTGCCCTGCCCGACCGGCTCGCTGGTCCGGACCTGGATCAGGCCGACCGTGTCCGGGCCGGAGGGGCAGGCGGCGAACAGGATGTGCCCGTCGCCGGAGAGCAGCTGGACGTGGTAGTCGGCGAGGATCTGGTCCGCGCCGGGGTAATGGAAGTCCTCGACGATCGCGGGCTGCTGGTCCTCCGCGGTGGCGGCGGACCCGGTGCCCAGGGTCAAGGTCGTCGCGGCGGCGGCGCACACCGCTGCCGAGGCGACGACCGCGATGCCGGACTTCGTTCGGGTCGACAAGCTCAAAGGTTCCCCCTTGCGGACTAATAAACCGTGGCAAAGCGAGTAGTGAACCCGGTTCGGCGTACTGGTTCCGGCGATCCTGGCGCGCGTTTTTCGGTGGAATCGGTCCCGGTGTTAGCAAGAATGTGATGCGGTTCACTTCTATTATTTTGGAAAAGGAATCGTAAAGTGTTCTTGACTGGGTTTCGGTTGGTAACTTTATGAATTCGAAATCGCTCGCGGGTGCTCGCGGCTGGCTAGTCTCGGGCGGAGACGCGTGGTGATCGGACGGTCACCGGGGATCGCGTGGCATTTCACAGGGGGAATCGATGCGTACGGCGAAAGCCCGCTTTCGTGCTGCTCTGATGACGTTCTTGACCGCCTCCTTGGCCGCGGGAACGGTGCAGGCCCCGGCCGTCGCGGCCGAGGCGCCGCGAGCAGCGGCTTCCGCCGCGCCGGCGGGCAGCACGGATACCGATCGGGCCAAGACCTGGCGGTTGTGGCAGTTCGGCGGTCCGGCGACCAAACGGGACGCGGCGGTCGCGCTGGTCGGTTCCGACGCGGACGTCACGCGATTCCTCACCGCGCAAAAGGATGTCGACGCGTCCATCGACCGGAGCATCCACGTCAACCAGCTGATGTCCTCCGGCGGTGTCGCGACCCGGACGGCCGCGCAGAAGGCACTGGACGCCAACAGCGACGACGCACTCGAAACCTTCCTCGACACCGGCTGGGAAGGCGCGCACGAGAACGACCTCGCGCTGCGCGTCAACCAGATGATGGCCGCGGGCGGACCGCAGCTGAAGCAGGCCGCTCAGAAAGCCCTGGACGCCAACAGCGAAGAAGCTTTGCGGACCTTCCTCGCCACCGGCTGGAAGGTTCCGTTCGGGACCGACCAGGCGGTCAAGGTCAACCAGGAAATGGCCGCAGGCGGACCGGAGGTGAAGAAGACCGCGCAGCAGGCGCTGGACGCCAACACCGACGACGCCCTCACCCAGTTCCTGGCCATCGATCTTCCGGTCGCGCAAGCTCGCGACGCTGAAACAGCGACCATCGCCGACCTCGTCGCCACCGCCAACTCGGCTTCGGCGCAGGCAGCGACCCAAACTGAGCTGGCGAAACAGGAATCCGACCGCGCAGTCGCCGAAGCTGCTGCGGCGGCGAAGGCCGCGCAAGCCGCCAAGGACGCTGCTGCGGCCGCGCAGGGACATGCCGGTCAGGCGACCGAAGCTGCTTCGCAGGCTGCGTACGCCGCAAACCAGGCCGCGATCACCGCTCGAGAGGCGATCGGGGCCGCGAACGCTGCTTCGCGCGCCGCACACACTGCGGCCGCGGCGGCGTCTCGTGCTGCCGCGGCGGCTTCCCGCGCGGGACAAGCTGCGTCGAATGCGTACGACGCAGCTGCGCAGGCATCGCTCGATAAGGAGCACGCGGACGTCGCGCGCAATGCCGCGCAGACCGCGCGCGATGCCGCTGTAGGTGCGGAGAAAGCAGCTGGTGCTGCCCGCGCGGCGCGGACGGTGTCGCAGCAGGCGGAGAACGCGGGTGCCGCTGCACACGATGCTGCACTGCAGTCAAGCAACGCTGCCGCTGCCGCCACGGATGCCGCTAACAACGCTGCTGCCGCAGGCGCGGACGCACGTCAGGCGCAAGCCGCGGCCGCGACGGCTCGCGCGCAGGCGGCCCGCGCCGTCTCGGCGGCGAACGCGAGCCAGTCGTGGGCACACCAGGCGAGCGATGCCGCTGATCAGTCTGCGAACGCAGCGCACGCGGCTGCCCTCGACGCGAACGCCGCTGCGCAAGCGGCCGACGACGCGGCGGCACACGCGGGCGAGGCAGCGGACGCGGCGAAGAAAGCCACCGAGCACGCGAACGCCGCGACAGCCGCCGCGAACGCGGCGGTCACCGCGGCGAACCAGGCCATCCACATCGCGCAAGCCGCGCGCAAGGCGGACGACGACCGGATCGCGCAGGCCAGCCAAACGGCTGACGACGCCGCCAAATCAGCGTTGGCCGCTTACGCCGCACAGCCGAAACCGAAGCGGTGGGACGTCGACCAAGTCAGTACCTGGGACGCGGAAACCACCCGGTTGATCGCCGAAGCGACGGCGGCAGGCGCTCCGCGGGCCACGGTGCTCGCCGACGCGCGCAAGGTCGCGCTGACCCTGGCCGACACCGGAGGACAGTGGACGAAGGCGGCCGCGCAGGCGGCGCTCGCCGCGACCGACGACGAGGCGATCGACTTCGTCACCACCGGTGTGCAGGCCGCCGCCGGACAGGACGACCGGTCGATCCTCCGGCAACTGTGCGAAACAGCGACGACCGGTTTCCAGAACGCGGCGAACACCGCGCTCGCCGGCAGCGACGCTCAGGTACGCGACTTCCTGCGCAGCCGGGATTACGCGGGCCGGGAGCAGGACGACGCGCTGCAGGTCAACCAGATCATGTCGGGCGCTCGCACGGCCGGGCGCACGATCGTCGTCCAGTACGCGCAGAAGGCGCTGGACACGAACACGGACAAGGCTCTGCGCGACTTCCTCGATGTCGGCCAGTACACGGCTCTCGGAATCGACGACCAGGTCAAGGTCAACCAGGTCCTCTCCGGTGCCCGGAACGCCGGGCAGCGCGAGGTGGCCGCCGGAGCGCAGGCCGCGCTGGACGGACCGCCGACCCTGGCCCACGAGTTCTTGGCCGTCGGGCAGTACAGCGCGGCGCGGCGCGACCAGAACACTGCCGCGCACAACGCTGCGATCGATTCCTTGCTGGCCCAAGCGTCCCGCGCGGCCGCGAACGCGACTCACGACGCCAATGAAGCGCAGGCCGCAGCCGCCCGCGCCCGTAACGCGGCGGACGACGCGAACAGGTACGCACAAGAGGCCAACGCGGCCGCCGCCCAAGCCGCGGACTACGCGAAGACCGCGCAGGCGGCCGCCGACCGCGCAGCCGCGTCCGCTAAGCAGGCGCAGGATTCCGCGAACGCCGCCGCTCGGGCAGCGGCCTCCGCGGTCGCTTCCGCGGACGCGGCCGGCCGCTCGGCGGCCTGGGCGCAGCATTCCGCGCAGGTAGCCGCGAACTATGCCCGCGAGGCAGCGGATTCAGCCGCGACCGCGCATCAGATGGCGGTCGACGCGGGCAAGGACGCCCACGATGCCGCGGTCGCCGCTCAGCAGGCCTGGGAGGCCGTCGCCACCAAGGCGAAGGCGGAGAAACAGCAAGCGATCCAGGACCGGCAAGCGTCCTGCCGAGACCAGTACCGGTCGCACGACTCGCTGCTCTACCTGAACAACCAGGACTGCAACCTGCTGTTCTCCGGCAGCAAGGCCGACCAGGAGCGCATTCTCGCGCACCTGCAAGAGGTCTGCCGGAACATGAACCCGGCAGGCAGCGCCGACACCGCGCGCTGCCTCGACCCGCACAACCTGCTGAGCTCCAACTTCGCGGCCCGGCCGTTCGACGGCTCCGGTCAGGAACTCTCCGAGTACGGCGGCTTCGTCCTGATGGGCTTGGTCGCACTGGCCTGCCCGGAATGCGACCTGGTCGAACTCCTGGGCGGGGCGGTCGCCGACCTGGCGGACGGGGTCGGACTCGGCGAGATCTTCGCCGGGGACCTGCTCGACGCGGCCATGGGCAGCGCGCTGGACACGGTGACCTCGCGGGCCATCGCCGCGGCCGGCGAGGCCGGTGACCTAGCCGCTGAGGCGGTCGCGGAAGCGGCGCAAATGGCCAGGGTGGCGCAAGAGCTGTCGGAAAACCCGTTGCTGTGCGGGCTGAACAGCTTCACGCCCGAGACGCGGGTCTTGATGGCCGACGGGTCGGCGAAGCCGATCAAGGACGTCCGCGTCGGGGACGCGATCACCAACGCCCGCCCCGACGACGCGACGCGGCAGCAGCACACGGTGGCGCACATCAGCGTCACCGACACGGACACTGATTTCGTCGACCTGCGCATCGACACCCCGGCCGGCCCCCGGACGATCACGTCGACCGCGCACCATCTGATCTGGAACACCGGTGCCCATGCGTGGACCGCCGCGGCCGACCTGCGTCCCGGCGACCAACTCGACACGCCGGGGGACGGCCATGCCCGGCTGATCGACAGCCGCCGGTACACGGCGAACAGCCGGACGTACAACCTGGCGATCAACACCACGCACACGTTCTACGTGCTGGCCGGCGAGACGCCGATTCTGGTGCACAACGGGGCCAAGTGCATCGAAGAAGTCGAACCGGGAATCTTCCGCTACGACGACGGCTCGATCCGGACGTCGGACGGCAAGTTCGCGGGAACCGACGGGACGAACGTCGGGGCGGACGCGGAGAAGGCGGTGTGGGACGCACTCGAGGCGGATGGATTCAAGGTTGTCCGTGGCCGGGTGTACACCAAGGGGAATGGCGACCAAATCCGGGTCTACGACGGTGCGGTCGATCTCGGGAACGGCCGCTATCGCGGGCTGGAAATCAAGAGCGGCAACGCGAAAAAGACTACTGCGCAGAAGCGGTTCGACAATTGGGTCACAGCGGGCAATGTCGCGAGAGGCATCGGAAATTCGATTGGCTTTGCTATCGTCGACGTCGAGTTGAAGCAGGTCGGCGGCTGACCCGGTAGGACCGGGCGGCCGCGGCGGATTCGGGCAAGGTGGGCAGCATGTTTTCGACGAGTCGGGCCCTGGTCTCGAGAGGGTTGGCCGAGTACGGCGAAGAGGCGGTGGCCGAGTGGGTTTCCGGATGCGAGGACGACGACTTCCATCGGGTGTGCGGCGTCGCGGACTGGCTCCTGTCGGACCCCTCCGGCTGTCTGCCCGAGCCTGGGTTCACGCCGGTGGCTGCCTCCTCGATCGCCGCGGTTTTCGTGCATGACGGGCATCCGAGGAAGCTCGCCAGGTCCCGGAGGCGGAAGCTCCCGGAGTTGTCCAGGGAGGAAGCTCTGAAACTGTCTTTTTCCGGTTCTCCGAGTTCGCGTGACTTGGCGGTAAAAGGCAATTTTTACGGGGTGACCGAGGAATTCAAGTCGTTTTGGCAGCAGGCGCGGCGTCCGGGGCGTGCATGATCTCGGCAACAAGAGGCTTTATTCGACGATACCTTATCGAGTACGGCGAGGACACCGCGGCGGAGTGGGTCGTTTCGTGTACCGACGACGAACTGCTTCGGCTGGGCTGCATCGCTGGCTGGGTCTCGCACAACGGCCCGTCGACGCCTTCCGGCGCGGGAATGATGTTCTGCAAGGCGTTGGCGATCGGCGCGGTGTGCGTGCACGACGGGAAGCCGCGGAAATTGGCGCGGGCTCGGCGGAAGAAGCTGCCGGAGTTGTCGGAGGAGGAGCGTCGCCGCATTCGTGCGGAGGATTATCCGTACGCTTTGTCGTTGGAAATCCCGCAGGATTACGGCATTACGGACGAAATCAAGGAATTCTGGGCGGATCCCGGGCCGGTGCGGTGAAGGCGACGTTGCGGGCGTCCAACGGCGTCCAGGTGAAAGACGTGGCCGAGGACAACGTCGTCGCCGTGCTGGAAGCGATGGCACGGGATGGGAACGCAGTCGTGGCCAGCGACTCCGATCCGGACAACGTCTTTATTCAGGTGTGGCTTCGCGACAACGGCGTGTACCAGCTGGAATACCGGGACGGGAAGCCGACCAGTCATTACCAGACGCTGACTGTCTCGCGGGACAAGGTCGCCGCCGCCATCGTGGGATGGCTTGCCGACGACGACTCCTGGAAAGAAGCTTTCCAGTGGAAGGACATCGGCGACTGGTTCGCCTGATTTCCTCCGCACAGCAAAGCGGGCCGGAGACCTGATCTCCGACCCGCCCAGTGCACAACTCAGGAGTCTGACTGACGCCGTCCGCTCGAGCCGTTGCGGCGGTTTCGCGGCGGCTGGCCCGATCCGCGACGGTCAGCGCCAGCAGCGCGACGCCCAGCGCCCTCCGCGCCGCGGCGACCGGCACCCGTACCGCGACGCTGGTCTTCCCGGCGGGCCTGACCTGGCTGCCGCTCCGTGGAACGGGCCTCGCCGCCCTGTCGAGGTCCGCCGCGGCCGCCGGAGCGGCGGGGCTGCGAACCAGTCCGCGCGCCGAGTCCGCCGCGGTTTTCCGAGGGGGCGCCGCGGCGGCGGCCGGTGCCCGGTGCGGCACCGGAGGCGGTGACGGTCTTCGGGCGGTTGTCCACCACGGGGCGACGCGGCGAAGCGGTGAACGAGCGGTCCCCGGGGGCGAGCTCGGCCAGCAGCGGGTGCGTCGGCGAGATCCGCGTGGTGGTCGGCGAGATCCCGGCCTTGCGGGTCAGCGCACGGACGTCCGAGACCTGCTCGTCGGTCATCAGCGTCACCACGGTGCCCGACGCGCCCGCCCGGGCGGTGCGGCCGGAGCGGTGCAGGTACGCCTTGTGCTCGACCGGCGGGTCGGCGTGGATCACCAGCGTGACGTCGTCCACGTGGATGCCGCGGGCGGCGATGTCGGTGGCCACCAGGGTTTTCGCCGTGCCGGACGAGAACGCTTCCAGGTTGCGCGTGCGCGCGTTCTGGCCGAGGTTGCCGTGCAGTTCGACCGCGGGGACGCCGCTCGCGACGAGTTTGCGGGTGAGGGCCTTCGCGCGGTGCTTCGTGCGGGTGAAGACCAGGGTGCGGCCGGGGGCCGCGGTCAGGTCGACCAGGACGGGCAGGCGGTGGGTTTCCTCGAGGTGCAGCACGTGGTGCGTCATCGTCGAGACCGGGGACTGCGCCGAGTCGACGCTGTGCAGCATCGGGTCGTTCATGAAGCGCTTCGCGAGCACGTCGATGCCGTTGTCGAGGGTCGCGGAGAACAGCAGGCGCTGGCCGCGCTCGGGGGTGGCCGCCATGATGCGGCGGACCTCGGGCAGGAAGCCCAGGTCGGCCATGTGGTCGGCCTCGTCGAGGACGGTGATCTCGATCTTGTCCAGCTTCGCTTCGCCGGAGCGCATGTGGTCGGCGAGCCGGCCGGGGCAGGCGACGACGATGTCGACGCCGTCGCGCAGGCGGGTGATCTGCGGGTTCGCGCTCACGCCGCCGAAGATCGTGGTGGCCTTGAGGCCGAGCGGGCGCGCCAGCGGCACGATCGCGGCCTCGATCTGGGTGGCCAGTTCGCGCGTCGGGGCGAGGATCAGCGCCCGCGGACGGCCGGGGCGGCGCCGCGTGGGCCCGGCGGCGAGGCGGGCCAGCACGGGCAGCACGAAGCCGTAGGTCTTGCCGGAGCCGGTGCGGCCGCGGCCGAGCACGTCACGGCCCGCGAGCGTGTGCGGGAGCGTGGCGGCCTGGATCGGGAAGGGCTCGGTGACGCCCTGTGCGGCGAGCGCGTCGACAAGAGTCTTGGGCAGGCCGAGTTCGGTGAAAGTCGTCATGGGTTGGTGCGGACGCGACAGCGTCCCGTATCTCCGTACGTAGCGCGGTTGTCCTGCCCGGCGCGGCCTCGGGTGGCTGCGGCGCGTGGTCGTCGACAACAGTGAAACGCGGTCCGAGGCAGAACTGAGCGGACCGCATCGCCCACTGTACCGTCCCAAGATCCAGCGGGCTACGTGATATCGCCCGCAGGCCGCCACGCGCGAACCGACGAAGCGGGCGCGCGATGTTCGTCCGTTTCCACCATCGCCGCCGCGCACGCGGGTGCGAGGCTGGCCGCATGAGCACAGACGAACTCCGGGGACTGCTGGCGGAATGGGCGCGAGAAGCGAAAGTTCCCGGCGTCTCGGCCGGAATTTTCCACGAGGGCACGGAAACCCTGCTGACCGCGGGAGTATCCAGTGTGGACACGGGAGCGCCGGTCGACGACGGCACCCTGTTCATGATCGGCTCCACCAGCAAGACGTTCGCCGCCGCCGCGGTGCTCGTGCTGGTCGAGGACGGCGTGCTCGAACTGGACCGGCCGGTGGCCGAGTACCTCCCGGAGCTGAGGCTCGCCGACCCGCTCGCCACCAAGACGGTGACGCTGCGCCACCTCCTCACGCATTCGTCCGGCTTCCTCGGCGACATCGAGGTCGACACCGGATGGGGCGACGACGCGCTCGCCCGCGCCGTGGAGCAATTCGCCGAGCTGCCGCAGGTGTTCCCGGTCGGTGAGGTGTTCTCCTACTGCAACGCTGGCTTCCTGCTGGCCGGCCGCGTCGCCGAGGCGGTGTCTGGGGGCACTTACGAGGACCTGGTCCGCACCCGGCTGCTCGAACCGCTCGGGATGACCGACTCGTACTTCCAGCCCTGGGAGGTGCTGACCCGGCGGCACGCGGTCGGGCACGCGCTGCGCGAGGACGGTCCGGCGGTCGCGCACACCGTCGGCATCTCCCGGGCCGAAGCCGCGGCCGGCGGCCTCTGGTCGACCGCCCGCGACCAGCTGAAATGGGCTCGATTCCAGCTGACCGGCGCGGACGTGCTGAGCGACGAGACCCGCCGCCTCATGCACGCCGCGCAGCGCACGGGCGCGCTGCCGTTCGAGGAGGTCGGGCTGTCCTGGCTGCGGCTGAGCCACGGCGACGCCCAGGTGGTGCGGCACGGCGGCAACATCAGCAACCTGCAGCTGTCGGAGTTCGTGATGGTGCCGAGCGAGAACCTCGCGGTCACCGTCCTCACCAACAGTGCGGGCGGCGGCGCGCTCGGCCCGCGGATCGTCGACTGGTGCCTGGAGAACGTGGCTGACCTGCCGAAACCGGGCGGTCGTCCGACCCGGGCAGTCGACCCGGGCGACTGCCCTGGACGGTATCGGACCGGTTCGCTCCTCTTCGAAATCACCGAACGCGACGGCTCGCTCTGGGCGCAGATGATCCTCGACACCGAGGATCCGGACATCCTCTCCGCGCCGCCGTTCGAGGTCGTCTTCGTCGCCGACGACGTGCTCGCCCGCGCCTCCGACACCAGCAGGCCGAGCGCCCGTTTTCGGCGCGACGGCCACGGCCGGGTGGACGCGGTGGAGTTCGGCGGCCGCACCGCGCTAAAGTTACCGGGCAGTAATATCGGCTGACCTGGAGATGCGATGAGCGAAACGGCGACAGCGCTGCTGAACCCGCGCGACTACGACGCCCGGAAGTTCGACCCGGAGACCCAGCGGCTGCTGCGGGCGACGATCGACTGGTTCGAAGCGCGCGGCAAACGCCGTCTCGCGCAGGCGTACCACGACCGCGAGTTCTACGCCGACTTCCTGGAGTTCGCGGGCAAGGAAGGCCTGTTCGCCACGTTCCTCACCCCGGCCGCGGATTCCGCGGGCGACCCGGACAAGCGCTGGGACACCAGCCGGATCGCCGCGCTGGCGGAAATCCTCGGCTTCTACGGGCTCAACTACTGGTACCCGTTCCAGGTCACCGTCCTCGGCCTCGGACCGGTGTGGCAGAGCGGGAACGCGGCCGCCCGCAAGCGTGCCGCGGAGGCGCTGGCCGAGGGCGGCGTCGGCGCGTTCGGACTGTCCGAAAAGGAGCACGGTGCGGACATCTACTCGTCCGACCTCGTGCTCACCCCGGACGGCGAGGGCGGCTACCGCGCGAACGGGTCGAAGTACTACATCGGCAACGGGAACTGCGCGCGCACGGTTTCGGTGTTCGGCCGGATCGACGGCGTCGAAGGACCCGAGCAGTACGTGTTCTTCTACGCCGATTCCGAGCACCCGAACTACCACGTCGTGAAGAACATCGTGCCGTCGCAGATGTACGTCGCGGAGTTCCGGCTCGAGGACTACCCGGTGCGCGCCGAGGACATCCTCCACACCGGGGCGGAAGCCTTCAGCGCCGCGCTGAACACGGTCAACATCGGCAAGTTCAACCTGTGCTTCGGCGGCATCGGGATGGCGACGCATTCGCTGTACGAGGCGATCACGCACGCGCAGAACCGGATCCTGTACGGCAACCCGGTCACCGATTTCCCGCACGTGCGCCGCGAATTCGTCGAGGCGTACGCGCGGCTGACCGGGATGAAGCTGTTCTCCGACCGCGCGATCGACTACTTCCGCTCGGCGAACCAGCGGGACCGCCGCTACCTGCTGTACAACCCGATCACCAAGATGAAGGTGACCACCGAGGCGCAGAAGGTGATCGGACTGGTCGCGGATGTCGTGGCGGCCAAGGGTTTCGAGGCCGACACCTACCTCGCGATGGCCAAGAACGACATCGACGGCCTGCCCAAGCTGGAGGGCACGGTCGCGGTGAACCTCGCGCTGATCGCGAAGTTCATGCCCGCGTACCTGTTCGCGCCGCAGGAATACCCGGCGGTGCCGACCCGCGACGACGCCTCCGACGACGACTTCCTGTTCCGGCAGGGCCCGGCGCGCGGGCTGTCGAAGATCCGGTTCCACGACTGGAAACCGGCGTACGAGAACGCGAAGCACCTGCCGAACGTCGCCCGCTTCACCGAGCAGGCCAACGTGCTGGTGCGGCTGCTTTCCGAGGCGACGCCGGACGAGGCGCAGCAGAAAGACCTGGACTTCGGCCTCGCGCTGACCGAACTGTTCACACTCGTCGTGTACGGGCAGCTGATCCTGGAGCAGGCTGAGCTGACCGGCGTGTCAGACGATGTGCTGGACCAGCTGTTCGCGGTGCTGGTGCAGGACTTCAGCGTCGCCGCGGTCGATCTGCACGGCAAGTCGAGCTCGACGGAGAAGCAGCAGGAGCTGGCGCTGGCCGGGCTGCGGAAGCCGGTCGTTGATGCCGAGCGGTTCAACCGCGTGTGGGAAAAGGTGCGCGCGCTTTCCGGCGCGTACGAGATGAATCCCTGAGCCCAGACAACGAAAACGGCCTCCCGAGCAGTTCGGGAGGCCGTTTTCCGTTGTGCTACTTGCCGAATCCGGCGCGCCGCAGCGCGTCCGCCATCGCGCCGCCGCCCCCGGAATCACGACGGTCCCGGCCGCCGCCGCGCTGCTGCGGCTGGTTCCGGCGCTGACCGCCGCCGCCCTGACCGCCGCCACCGCCGCCCTGGCCGCGATCACGGCCGCCGCCACCGCCGCGGTTGTTGCCCGCACCCGGCTCGTCGTCCAGGCGCAGGGTCAGCGAGATCCGCTTGCGCGGCACGTCGACCTCCAGGACCTTCACCTTGACGATGTCGCCCGGCTTCACGACGTCGCGCGGGTCCTTCACGAAGTTCTTCGACAGCGCCGAAACGTGCGCGAGGCCGTCCTGGTGCACGCCGACGTCGATGAACGCGCCGAACGCGGCCACGTTCGTCACCACGCCCTCCAGGCGCATGCCCGGCTTGAGGTCGCCGATCTTCTCGACGCCCTCGGCGAAGGTCGCGGTCTTGAACGCCGGACGCGGGTCGCGGCCCGGCTTCTCCAGTTCGGACAGGATGTCGGTGACCGTCGGGAGCCCGAAGGTGTCGTCGACGAACTCCGTGGGCTTCAGCGCCTGCAGGGTCCGCGCGTTGCCGATCAGCTCGCGGATGCCGGTGCCGGTGCGGTCGAGGATCCGCCGCACCACCGGGTACGCCTCCGGGTGCACCGAGGACGCGTCGAGCGGGTCGTCGCCGTCCGGGATCCGGAGGAAGCCCGCGCACTGCTCGAACGCCTTCGGGCCGAGCCGCGCGACGTCCTTGAGCGCGGTCCGCGAGCGGAACGGGCCGTTGGAGTCGCGATGCGCCACGATGTTCTCCGCGAGCGAGGTCGTGATGCCCGAAACCCGGGTCAGCAGCGGCGCGGACGCGGTGTTCACGTCCACGCCGACCGCGTTCACGCAGTCCTCGACGACCGCGTCCAGCGAACGCGACAGCGACACCTCGGACAGGTCGTGCTGGTACTGGCCGACGCCGATCGACTTCGGGTCGATCTTCACCAGTTCGGCCAGCGGGTCCTGCAGCCGGCGCGCGATCGAGACCGCGCCGCGCAGCGAGACGTCCATGCCCGGCAGTTCCTGCGAAGCGAACGCCGACGCCGAGTACACCGACGCGCCCGCCTCGGACACGACGGCCTTGGTGAGCTTCAGCTCCGGGTGCTTCTTGATCAGCTCGATCGCCAGCTTGTCGGTCTCGCGCGAGGCGGTGCCGTTGCCGATCGAGATCAGGTCGACGTTGTGCTTCCCGGCCAGCACGGCCAGCTCCGCGATCGACTGGTCCCACTTGTTCGCCGGCTGGTGCGGGTAGATGACGTGGGTGTCGACGACCTTGCCGGTCGCGTCGACCACGGCCACCTTCACGCCGGTGCGGAAGCCCGGGTCGAGGCCCATCGTCGCGCGGGTGCCCGCCGGGGCGGCCAGCAGCAGGTCGCGCAGGTTCGCGGCGAACACGCGCACGGCGTCGTCCTCGGCCGACTGGCGCAGCCGCATCCGCAGGTCGATGCCCAGGTGAAGGAGGATCTTCGTGCGCCAGGCCCAGCGCACGGTGTCGCCGAGCCACTTGTCCGCCGGGCGGTCCTGCTGGCTGATGCCGAACCGCGCGGCGATGCGCTGCTCGTACTCGGTCGGGCCGACGCGGACCGGAGCGTCCTCGGCGACCGGCTCGGAAGGCTCCATCGACAGGTCGAGGATCTCTTCCTTCTCGCCGCGGAGCATCGCGAGGATCCGGTGCGAGGGGAGCTTGGTGTAGGGCTCGGAGAAGTCGAAGTAGTCGGAGAACTTGGCCCCGTCGGTCTCCTTGCCCGCGCGGACCTTCGACGCCAGATGGCCCTCGGTCCACATCTTCTCGCGCAGCTCGCCGATCAGGTCGGCGTCCTCGGCGAAGCGCTCGACCAGGATGGCGCGCGCGCCGTCGAGGGCGGCCTGCGCGTCCGCGACGCCCTTGTCCGCGTCGACGAATACCGCGGCGGCCGCCTGCGGATCGGTCGTCGGGTCGTTCAGCAGGCCGTCGGCCAGCGGCTCCAGACCGGCCTCGCGGGCGATCTGCGCCTTGGTCCGCCGCTTCGGCTTGTAGGGCAGGTAGATGTCCTCCAGCCGCGACTTCGTGTCCGCGGCGAGGATCTGCGCCTCGAGCGCCTCGTCCAGCTTGCCCTGGCTCCGGATGGACTCCAGGACCGCGGCGCGGCGCTCGTCGAGCTCGCGCAGGTAGCGCAGCCGCTCCTCGAGCGTGCGCAGCTGCGCGTCGTCCAGCTCTCCGGTGACTTCCTTGCGGTACCGGGCGATGAACGGCACCGTGGACCCCTCGTCGAGGAGGGTGACGGCGGCCTTGACCTGCCCTTCGCGCACCCCCAGCTCTTCGGCGATCCGCTGCTCGACCGACTGCACGCTCAAAACCAGGCTCCTGCTTCGTCTCGGGTTGCTCCGAGCCTGCATTGTGCCGCTGCCCGCCCCGCGCGCTGCGGATGGCCCGCCGAAGCACCTCCGGAAGTTCCTTGACATCCGTATTGGTCTAGTCCATTTTGAGGTGATCTGGCTCACTGCCCCTGCGGAGGTCTGCCCGTGTCCCCACACCCGTCCCCCCGGCGGCTGCCCGCCCTGGTGTCCCTGCTGGCCTCGGTCGCGCTCGCGCTCGGAGTCACGCTGGCCCTCGGCACCACCAGCGCGTCGGCCGCGAACATCCTCGCCAATCCCGGCTTCGAGAGCGGCTCGCTCTCCGGCTGGACCTGCACCGGCACCTCGTCGGTCGTCTCGACCCAGGCGCACGACGGCAGCCACTCGCTGAGCGCGGTGCCCTCCGGTTCCGACACCGGGCAGTGCTCCCAGCAGGTCACCGTGCAGCCCAACACCGCGTACAAGCTGTCCGCGTGGGTCCAGGGCAGCTACGTCTACCTCGGCGTCTCCGGTTCGGCCGTGCAGAACACCTGGACGCCCGGAGCGACCGGCTGGCAGCAGCTCAGCCTGAGCTTCACCACCGGCTCGTCCACGAGCCTCACGGTGTACCTGCACGGCTGGTACGGCCAGCCCGCCTACCTCGCCGACGACGTCAGCCTCGACGGCCCGGGCACCCCGCCCACGACCTCCACTTCGCCGACGACGCCCACGACCCCGACCACTCCGACCACGCCGCCGACGACCACCACGACCAGCACCCCGCCGCACAACGGCGACCTGCCGAAGCACATCCTCACCGGCTACTGGCAGAACTTCGACAACGGCGCGAAGACCCTGAAGCTCGCTGACGTGCCCACGACGTACAACGTCATCGCGATCGCCTTCGCCGACGCGACCACGACGCCCGGCGCGGTGAGCTTCACACTCGACCCGGCGTTGTCGTCGAAACTCGGCGGCTACACCGACGCGCAGTTCCGCGCGGACATCAAGACCGTGCAGGCACGCGGCCAGAAGGTGATCATCTCGGTCGGCGGCGAGAAGGGCACGATCAGCGTCGGCGACAGCCAGTCGGCGAGCAACTTCGCCAACTCGGTGAAGCAGCTGATCTCGACCTACGGCTTCGACGGCGTCGACATCGACCTGGAGAACGGCATCAACGCCACCTACATGGGGCAGGCGCTGCGCAGCATCCACGACGGCGGCGGCTCGGTGATCACCATGGCGCCGCAGACGATCGACATGCAGTCCACCCAGGGCGGCTACTTCCAGCTGGCGCTGAACGTCAAGGACATCCTCACCGTCGTCAACATGCAGTACTACAACTCGGGCGCGATGAACGGCTGCAACGGGAACGTCTACTCCCAGGGCACCGTCGACTTCCTCACCGCGCTCTCGTGCATCCAGCTGCAGGGCGGACTGCGGGCCGACCAGGTCGCGTTCGGGCTGCCGTCCTCGGGCTCGGCGGCCGGCGGCGGGTACCAGTCGCCGTCGAACGTCGTGTCGGCGATGAACTGCATGGCCAAGGGCACCGGCTGCGCTTCGTTCAAGCCTTCGACGACCTACCCGGAGTTCCGCGGCGCGATGACCTGGTCCATCAACTGGGACGCGTCGAACGGCTACTCCTTCTCCAACACGGTCAGCGCGGGCCTGAAGAACCTGCCCTGATCGAACGCACCAGGTAGTCGGCCGGGTCGAGTGCCCTGGTCCGGCGGTCGTATTCGGTGACCAGCCCGGGCCAGTTGGTGCTCACCCGGCCGTTCTCCTGCCGGTACCAGCTCGTGCACCCGCTCCAGACGCTGTGCGAGAGCCGCGCCTGCACCTCGCGGTCGTAGCGCTCCTCGACCTCGGCGCGCACCTCCAGCGACGCCACGTCCGGCCGGGCGAGGTGCTCGACGGCCTGGCGGAGGTAGCGGGCTTGCCGTTCGATCATGTAGATGATCGAACCCGCGCCGAGGTTGGTGTTGGGGCCGTAGACGCAGAACAGGTTCGGGAATCCCGGCACCGTCATGCCGAGGTACGCCCGCGCGCCGCCGCTCCACGCCTCGGCCAGCGACCGTCCGTCGCGGCCGAACACCTTCATCGGGCCGAGGAATTCCGTCGCCTTGAATCCGGTGCCGTAGATCAGCACGTCCGCCTCGTGCTCGACGCCGTCCGCGGTGCGCACGCCGCGCGGGGTGATCTCCTTGATCGAGGACGTTTCGACCGACACGTTCGGCTGGGCGAGCGCGGGCAGGTAGTCGTTGGTGAACAAGATCCGCTTGCAGCCCAGCGGATAGTCCGGCTTGACCTTGCGGCGCAGCGTGCGGTCCTTGAGATGACGGCGGCGCAGTTGAGCGGTGCGCAGTTCGAAGGCCTTGGTCAGCACCGGGTGCCGCGTCATGCCGTAGGTCGCGTACTCGGCGAGCAGGAAGATCCGCGCGCGGCCGAACAGCTGCGTCTTCGGCACGCGACGGAAAAGCCGCTTCTGCCAGGCTTTGTAGCGGCCGTCGTTCTTGGCCATGATGTAGGGCGGCGTGCGCTGGAAGACCGTGACGTGCGCGGCTTCCTTGCGGATCTCCGGCACGAACTGGATCGCACTCGCGCCGGTGCCGATCACCGCGATCCGCTTGCCCGCCAACGGGATTTCGTGATTCCACTCCGCGGAGTGGAAGGCCGCTCCCGCGAAGGTTTCGCGGCCGGGGATCGACGGCAAGGCGGGCCGGGAAAGCTGGCCGACGGCGGGCACGAAGACGTCTGCCTCGAAGGTTTCGCCCTGTGCGGTCTCGACGCGCCAGCGGCCGTCGTCGTAGGTCGCGGACGTGACCTCGCGGCCGTACCGGATGTGCGGTTCGATGCCGTATTTCGCGATCACGCGCTTGAGGTAGGCGTGGATGTCCGGCTGCATCGCGTACCGCTTCGGCCAGTCCGGATTGGGCTCGAAGGAGAACGAGTACAGCGGCGACGGGATGTCGCAGGCCGCGCCGGGGTAGGTGTTCTCGCGCCACACGCCGCCCGGTTCGGCCGCCCGCTCGAGGATCGTGACGTTCGGGAAACCGGCGCGCTTCAGCTCGATCGCGGCGCCGATTCCGCCGAACCCGGTGCCGACGATCAGCACCGACGGGGTGTCGTCCATAGGCCGAAGTTACGCAGGCGGCCGCCGGTGCGGAAGGCACGAACGGCCACTCGATCGAGAATTCCGGCCAGCGGACGCGGCTACCCGGGCACGACCTGGACCTCGTGCGTCTTGCCGGGCTCGGCCCACGCGAGCAGCTTTCGCGCGGAGCTTTCCAACGCTGCCGTGTTGTGTTTCGCGAGCCGTTCAAACGGGGTGAGGACCATCGTCGCCGACGCGCGGCTGGTGGTGGTCTCCCAGATTCCCCGGACCTGGCCGTCGACCAGCAGGGTGCCTTTGACCAGGCCGTTGATGGTGATCACGCGTTTGCGGTGCTCGTCGCTGATCATCCGGGTGCGGTCGGCGTAGGACAGCAGCGTCTGGTCGAACGGACCGAGCAGCCTCGTCGGCGCGGGCGTGTCCTCGTCAGGCAGCGTCGCGTCCGGCAGGTCGTAGAGCGTGCGTCCTTCGGGGTCGAGGTACGTGCGCAAGTCCATCTCCTCAACCACCTCGCCGAGCTTCGTGACGCCGGCCCAGGCCTGCACGTCAGCCACCGACGCCGGGCCGAACGCGGCGAGATAGCGGCGGACCAGTTCGGCGGCGGACTGCTCCGGCGCGTCGACGCCGTCGAGCCAGTGGTCCGCGACCTGGTAGGTGGGCTGCCCGGCCTTGCCCCACACGCCGCGCGGCGGGATCTGCACGAGCGGCAGGATGGCGCGGACCAGGAACATCAGCGACCCGGCCGGCGTCTCCGGATAGTGCTCGACCAGCGCTTTGCCGAGCTGATCGCTCGAATACGGCCGCTCGCGCAGCAACTCGCTGGTCGTCTTCGCCACCGCGTCGTGGTCGAGTTTGGACAGCGGTTCCCGATGCTGGTTGGCCGCGGTCAGGGCGCGGTCCATGACGATCTGCACCAGCGGCCGCCACGCGAGCGCGTCCGCGGCCGGGACGAGGTGCACCGTGCCGCGCATCAGCACCATCCGCACCACGCTGCGGTCGAGCAGCAGGCTCGCGAGATCGTCCGGCTGGAAGCCCTGCAACCGGCACCACAGCGCGTAGTACGGCGGGAACGGCGCTTGCGCTTGCAGTCCGGCGAGGTGGGTGACGGCGTCGAGCACCGGCATCTTGGCGGGCTTCAGGAGCAGTTGCCGGTGGAGGGTGGCGCGGTTGAGGACGCGGTGGGAAAGGTGCACGGCGGGAGCTTAACGAGCAACCCGGACAGTTTTGGCCCTCGAACGCACGCGGGCGGGCAGTTGATCCATAATTCCGGCCATGGCCGAGCTAGCCGCACCCGCCATCCGCGACTGGGACTACCCGCGCGGCACGGCGAGTGTGCTGCTCATGCACCGCTTCGCCGAGGAACGCGGCGTCTCGCTGCCCGGAGTGCCGGTCGAGGAACTGCGCGCGCCGGATCGGCAGCTCGACGCGCGGCAGGAGCTGGCCGTCGTGCGGGCATTGCTGTCGACGGTCGGCTCGGGCGACGACGTCGCGCTCAGCCTCGGCTGCCGGTACCGCGCGACGACGTTCGGCATCTTCGGGTTCGCCTGCATCAGCAGCCCGACGATGCGCGACGCGATGGTGTTCGCGTTGCGCTACCTGGATTTGTCCTTCACCTTCTGCATTCCGCACGTCGAGCTGGACGCCGCCGGACTCCGCCTGGTGCTGGACGATTCGCGGGTGCCGGACGACGTCGCCCGGTTCCTCGCGCTGCGCGACCTGTCCGCGATCTGCACCGTCATGCGGGACCTGCTGCCGGAGATCTCCTTGGAACGCCTGGAGTTCCGCTTCCCGTCGTCGTCCTTTGTGGACTCTTACCGGACGGCCTTCGGCGTCGCCCCGGTCTTCGGCGCGGCCGAACACCGGGTCACCCTCGATCCGGAGCTGCTGAACCTTCCGCTGCCGCAGGCCAACGAGCAAACCGTCGCCTTGTGCGCCGCGCAGTGCGACGCTCTCGTCGCCCGCCGCCGCACGCGCTCGGGCGTCCCGCAGCTGGTGCGCGAACGACTGGTGCGGCTCGGCGGCGCGGACGCCGGGATGGACGAGATCGCCCGTCAGCTCACCCTCAGCACGCGAACCCTGCGACGGCGGCTGACCGAGGCGGGTACCGGCTACCGGCAACTGCTGGACGAAGTCCGGCAGACGCTCGCGGAAGAAATGCTCGACACCGGCGTGCTGTCCGTCGACGACGTCGCCCTGCGCCTTGGCTACGCCGAAGCGTCGAGCTTCATCTACGCCTTCAAACGCTGGACCGGGACGACTCCGGCCGCGTACGCCCGCCGCAACCGTTAGTTCTTTTGCGCCAGTACCGCCGGATAGGTGACTTCCAGCAGCTGCACCAGCGATTCCACCAGGAACGCGCGCAGTTCGGCCCGCTCCAGCGTGCCGCGGACGAGCCATTCCCGGGACGCGGCGCGCAACATCCCGCCGTACGCGCGGATCATCGCCCGCAGCTGCGGATGCCCGTTCTCGGGCAGCTGGGCGGCGGCGAGCACGCGGTCGGCGGCGATCTCGTCCGCCTCGCGCATGATCCGCTCGACCTCCGGGTCGTGCGCCGCGTCGATCACGGTCAGCCAGGCGTCGCGGTTGCGTTCCACGACGTCGATCCACCGGTCGATGCCGACCTCGAGCCGCAGCCGGGGCGGGCCGTCCGGCAGCGCGTCGACGACCGGGGCGGGCACGATCGTCATCTGCCGCACCACTTCGAGGTACAGCTCGCGTTTGCCGCCGAAATAGTGGTTGATCAGCGGCCGGGCGACTCCCGCGGCGGCCGCGATGTCCGAAGTGGACACCGAGGAGTAGCTGCCGGCGCCGAAGCACCGCCGGGCCGCGGCGAGGATCTCGGCGCGGCGCTGCGCGGGGTCCAGCCGCCGCCGAGATCCGCTGTTCACCGGGCCAGCCTCGCCGCCGGGCGAGGTCGTTGTCAACACGTTGCGAAGCGCCCCGCGGCGTCGGCGCCGGATGCCGTTACCCAACCGGAACAACCGGCCGGTAACTCCGGCCGCCCCGGGCGCGACCTTCAGCCGGGGGACGTGGGGCGAGCGGGAGCGGGCGATGGACGGCACGGACCAGCAGCCGCGGCCGTCCGGCCGATGGGTCGGGGTGCGGTTGCACTACCGGCATGTGCGGATGGACGACCGGCCGTGCGCGACCGGCTGCCCGGAGGACGAGCTGACGGTTTCGTATCCGGGGATACTGATCAGCAGCTACGACGACGGCGAACTGGTGGAGGAACGCTGGGTGCCGCTGGGAGCGGACCCGAGCGAGGACGACGACGAGGCCCTGATCGAACGGCTGCGCGCGGCGCTGTGGTGGCAGCTGGGCGAGACTCAGGCGGACAGCTGAAGCACGCCGACGGCCGTGCGGGGAACCCCGCACGGCCGCGTGGCGAACTGTCCACAAGAGACGGACGGTGGCTCCGCCCTATGCTCCTGACCCGGTGACCGCCCGGTCGGCCGCTTCCGTCTTCTCCCGCAGGTCCACGCCCCGGGTCTCCGGCAGGGTGAACACCACCAGCGCGCTGATCACCATCAGCACGATCCCGTAGACGATGAACAGCGACGGATGTCCGTTACCGGCGAACAGCGTCTGCAAGTACGGCGCTGTGCCGCCGAACGCCGCGACCGCGATCGAGTACGGGACTCCGACGCCGACCGCGCGGATGCGGGTCGGGAAGATTTCCGCGTAGACCGCCGGGCCGATCGAGGAGAACCCGGCCATGAAGATCAGCGCGATCGACATCGCCACGAACAGCTGCCACGCCTCGTGCCCGACCATCGCGTTCAGCGGGAAGCTCAGCAGGAGCAGGCCCGCGATCGCGATGAACAGCACCGGCTTGCGGCCGATGCGGTCGGACACGATTCCCCACAGCGGCAAGGCGATCAGGAAGACCACGTTCGCGAACACGCCCGCCCACAGCGCGCCGGTCGGCGGGACGCCGCGCACGGTGATCGCGTACGACGGCGCGGCGACGGCCCACATGTAGTAGATGACCGTCGCGCCGACCGTCAGGCCGATGACCTGGGCGAGCAGCTTCGGGTTCTGCTTGATCGTCTGCCAGATCTGGCCCTTTTCCTTCCCGGCGTCCTTCTTCGCCGCCTGGAAGACCTCGGTCTCGCGCATGCGGAGCCGCACGTAGAGCGAGTAGATCCCGAAGACGCCGCCGAGGATGAACGGGATCCGCCAGCCGAAGGAGAGCATCTGCTCGTGGGTCAGCACGCCGGAAAGGACCGCGCCGAGCAGGGTGCCGACGAGGACGCCGCAGGTGCCGGAGAAGTAGATCAGGCTCGACCACAGTCCGCGGCGGGCCGGCGGCGCGACCTCGGCGATGTAGGTCTGCGCGGACGGCAGCTCGCCGCCGTGCGCGAGGCCCTGTGCCAGCCGTGCGACCACCAGGATCACCGACGCCCACACGCCGATTTGGCCGTACGTCGGGGAAAGGCCGATGACCAGGCTGCCCGCGGCGGCGATCGCGACGGTCAGCGCCATCGCCAGCTGGCGGCCCTTGCGGTCGGCGATCCAGCCGAACACCCAGCCGCCGATCGGCCGCGCGGCGAAGCCGACCGCGAATACCGCGAGCGTGCTCAGCAGAGCCGAAACGGCGCTGTGAGCGTTGAAGAACTGCGCGGCGAAGAACGACGCGAACGTGGCGTAGACGTTCCAGTCGAACCACTCCATCGCGTTGCCGGCGCCGAGCCCGAACAGGGTGCGGCGACGGTCTGGGACCACAGAAGTCATCGCAATGCTCCTTCGGCGAACCGGTCGAGACGGCGGACGGCGAGTTCGGCGTAGACGGTGGCGGCGCGGGACAGCACGGACGGGTCGAAATCGGCGTACGGGCTGTGGTTGTTGGGCGCGGTGTCCGGTTCGAGGCCCGGCATCAGCGCGCCGAGGCCGAGGAACGTGCCCGGCACCGCGGCGAGCACGCGGGAGAAGTCCTCGGAACCGGCGACCGGGTTGGGCAGATCGGTGTAGTACTGCTCGCCGATCGTCTCGCGGACGACCTCGGCGCCGAACGCCGTTTCGTCGACATCCGTTACGGTCACTGGATATTCGTTCTCGAACACGACGTCCGCGGTGACGCCGTTCGCCCGCGCGACACCGTCGATCGTCTCGCGGATCGTGGTGTCCAGCAGAGCGGCGGTGTCGTCGGAGAAGCAGCGGACGGTGGCCTCGAACTCGGCGGTCGCGGGGATGACGTTGCGCTTCGTGCCGCCGCGGATGACGCCGACGGTGAGCACCGCCGGGTCGAAGATGTCCAGGCGGCGCGTGATCATCGTCTGCAGCGCGGTGATCATCGCCGCGGCGGCGGAGATCGGGTCCTTGGCACGGTGCGGCATCGACCCGTGGCCGCCTTCGCCGTGCACGGTCACGAGCAGCTTGTGCGACGCCGACATCAGCGTCCCGGGACGGCTCGCGAACTGGCCGCTGGGCAGCATCGACGAGAAGACGTGGAGCCCGTACGCGGCGTCGACGCGTCGGCCGGCGGCGTCGAGCACGCCTTCCTTCAGCATCACGCCCGCGCCGTCCCAGCCTTCTTCGCCGGGCTGGAACATCAGGACGACGTCGCCGTTGATCCGGTCGCGGTGCGTGTGGAGCAGCCGGGCCGCGCCGACCAGCGACGTGGTGTGCAAATCGTGGCCGCACGCGTGCATCGCGCCGTTGGTAGCGGCGAAATCGAGCCCGGTCGCTTCCTGAACCGGGAGCGCGTCCATGTCGGCGCGCAACAGGACCGTGCGCGGCTGAGCCGAATCCCGGGCGGAGCCTTCGCCGCGGAGCACCGCGGTCACCGACGTCGTGCCGGTGCCGGTGGAGATCTCCAGCCCGAGCCCGTCGAGTTCGCGCAGGACCCGTTCCTGGGTGCGCGGCAGGTCGAGGCCGATCTCGGGCTCGCGGTGCAGTTCCTGGCGCAGCCGCGCCAGATCGTCCTGCTGGCTGCGGGCGTCTTCGTGGAGGTCCACCGGCTCGGCTCCTCTTCGTCGGGGAACGGCGTCTTGGTGGTCGAGTGTGCGAACTCACGCCTGATATCGCGTTAGAGTTGTCGGAATCGCTCGCGAACCGGCCCTCTGGAGAAGAAACAATGATCGACTCACTGGAGGAGGAAGACTTTTCGCTCATCCACGCACTGCAACTGCGCCCCCGCGCCACCTGGACGCAACTGGCCGCGGCGCTCGACTCCTCCCCGGTGACGCTGGCCCGGCGCTGGGAACGCCTGCGCGACGGGGGAGCGGCGTGGGTGACGGCGTATCCGCACGTGCCCGGGCTGTACCAGGTGCAGGCCGCGTACGTGGAAATCCGCTGCGCGAGCGGCCAGGTACGCGAACTGATCCGCGAGCTGGCGACGTGGCCTTCGGTGGCCAGCATCGAGGAGGCTTCGCGGGAATACAGCCTGGTGCTGACCGTTTTCGGCCTCGGCCTGCGCGACCTGTCCGCCTTGCTGCTGGACGCGATCCCCAGCCTGCCCGGGGTGCTCAACACCCGCTCGCACCTCGCGTCGCGCCTGCACGTCGAAGGCAGCTCCTGGCGAGTAGGCGCGCTGGATCGACGGCGAGTGCAGGCTCTGTCGCAACTACCGTCCATCGGCGGCGGGCGAATGGCCAAACTGCAGCCGTGGGAAGAGCCTTACGCGCCTTTGACTGTCGCCTTGGGCGAGGACGGCCGACGCAGCGCCGCTGATCTGGCGCGGATCACCGGCCGTCCGGTCTCGACCGTGCGCCGCCAGCTCGGACACCTGCTGAACGCCGATGCTTTGACGTTCCGCTGCGAGATCGCGCAGGGCTTGACGCCGTCGCCGATCGTCGTGAACTGGTGGTGCCAGGTGCCGGTGGCCCACGTGTCGACGTGCGTGGACCGGTTGCGTGCCAACCCGACCGTGCGGCAGATGGCGAGTTTGCCCGGGCCGGCGAATCTTTTGGTGACCACGTGGATGCGGTCGATCGAGGAATCGATGCGGATGCAGGAACATCTGGAACAGGACCTCGCGCCGCTGTCGGTGGTGGACTCGGCGCTGATCCTGCGGACGGTCAAGCGGATGGGCTGGCTGCTGGACGATTTGGGACGCAGCACGGGGTTTGTGGTGACTATGCCCGCTCCGGCTCGGGAGGAGCGCTGAGCGAGCCGGTGAACTCTTGCAGGTGGACGTCGGCGCCGCGGAGCTGACGGAGGAACTCGACGGCGTCGGGGAGCAGGACGCGGCCGGAGATGGTCAGGGCGGCCAGCTGGGGGAGACGGTGGCCGGAGGCCAGGAGGCGGGTGAGCTGGTTCGCGTCGAGGGTGAGTACGCGCAGGGCTGGCAGGTGGGCTAGTTGGTCGATGGCTGGGATGTCCAGGCCGCTGATGGTGAGCCGGGTGAGGTTCGGGAGGGTGGCCAGTGGGGACAGGTCGACTGGGTGGGTGAGGTCGCTGAGGGTGAGATCCCACAGGGTCGGATGACCGGTGAGCGCTTCGAGGTCGGCCTGTTCGGCGGCGATGGTGAGGGATTCCAGGAGCGGTAGGTTCGTCACAGTGGGAGTCACGGTTTTCGCGCCGCGCACGCCGATGTCGCGCAGCGAGCCGAGCGACTCGAACACGGTCAGGTCGAGGTCGCCCTCGTGGCGGAGGTAGCAGGCCTGGACCAGTTCCGGATGTTCGGCACCGGCGATCGCCTCAGCCGGATCCGCCCGATCGCGAACGCTCTCGGCGGGGTCCCGCACCGGCAGACCGGTAAAGGACGCGTGGACCTCGATCCGGTGATCGCCTTCGTGCAGGGTGTACCGGCCCGCGCGCAGCGCTTTCAAGACCTCCTCGATCATTTCAGCGACCGAGGTGCCGACCAGGCGCGGCGTTTCGGAGAAGTCGCCGTACGCGAGCACTTGGCCCGGCTTCCCCTCGATGTCCGGATCGAGGTCAACAGCGAGATACTCGCCGCCGTGGTTGCCGCCGAAGGTCACCCACCAGTCATTGCGAAACACGCGCTTGAGCCGCCCCGGCGGATCGGCGTCGAACACGGGGCAAGTGTCTTCCAGCGGGCTGTCGAACGAGACTCCGGCGCATGAGCCGGGCAGGCCGTCGTGGTACTCCCTGACCAACGTCTCCAGGGAATCGTGGGCGTAGTAGCTGAGCAGCCCGGTCTCACCGGAATCCTCGCCGACCAACCGGAAAAGCGCGCGCAGGTCTTCCGGCAGCCGAACCCCGATCTGAGTTTCCGCCGCGGCGATTTCCTCCTCGCTGGCTCCGGGAGCCCACTCGGGGGCGTGTCCCATGATCGCGGTGTACCGCTCGGCGAACTCTCCGACGAGAGCGCCGACTTCCCGCAGTACCGCCGGATCGGTCGGCCTCCCGGTCGGCTCGATGCCCGCTGGTCTCGGCATGCCGGGCACTGGGTGCCCCGGGTAGCGGAAATCCGGGTCGAACACGAGGCGGGCCCGCTCGGTCAGCAGCTCGATGTCGGAGCTGAACGAGAACCGGTAACTGCCGTCCCGGCGCAGCCGCATTTCGTACACTCCATGCGGCAAGTCGGGCGGGAACACCCCGAAGGTGTCGACGTACAGGTTCGGGTCCTCCGGCGGCCCCTCGTCCAGCCACTCCGCGGCCCGTATTCCCCGGCCGTGCCACGAGATTTGCAGCACCGCGTCCGACCGACGCTCGCCGACCGCGTCGCGAAGCCGTTCTGCCAGAGTCCGCCCGATCTCCCCCACGTCCACAAGATCAGCCTAGCGAGAAACGCCCGCCGACAGAGGGGATCAAGCACGCAACCCGTCGAACGCCATCTTGCACACCGCGTCCGCCAGTTCCTCCGGAGACGACCCCCGCCGCGGCCGGTACCACTCGATCAGCGAGTTCACCGTGCCGAACAACAACCGCGCCGCGATCGCCGGGTCGATATCCGGGCGGACATCCCCCTCCGCCTCGGCCTGCTTGACCAGATCCGTCACCAGATGATCGAACTCGCGCCGCCGCGCCAACGCCGCTCGCTCGGCCTTCGTATTGCCCCGCACCCGAAGCAGCAGCGTCACGAACGGCAGCCGGTCCGCCAGCACCAGCACGCTTCCGCGCACCAGGTGTTCCAGACGGTCGATCGCCCGTCCGTCGAGAGCTTCCGTCGATTCCGCGACCTCGAACAGTCCGTCCAAGGCCCGGCCCACCGCCAGCCGCAGCAGTTCTTCCTTGCTCGGCACGTGGTGATAGATCGCGGATTTCGTGATGCCGAGCTTGCGCGACAGGTCCTCCATGCTGGTCCCGTCGTAGCCGCGGTCGTTGAAAAGCTTGACCGCGACCTGGAGCAGCGACTCCAGGTCGTAGCCAGGCCGGCCGCGGCGGGCGGGGGCGGTCACGAGCGTTCGTCCAGCACGCGGCGCATTTTACCGAGCGAGCGCTCGAGGGTGTCCGGGTCCACGACTTCCACCGAAACGCTCACGCCGACGCCGTCCTTCACCCCGGCGGCCACCAGCGCGGCGGCAGCGTTCCGGGCTTCGGCGGTCGTCTCGGCGCGGGCTTCGACCCGCACCGTCAGGTGGTCCAGGCGGCCTCGCGTCGAGCGGACCAGCTGGAAGTGCGGGCTCAATCCCTCGGTGCGCAGCACGATTTCCTCGATCTGCGTCGGGAAAACGTTGACCCCGCGCAAAATGATCAGGTCGTCGCTGCGTCCGGTCACCTTCTCCATCCGGCGGAACGCGGGACGCGCGGTGCCGGGCAGCAGGCGGGTCAGGTCACGGGTGCGGTAGCGGATGATCGGCAGCGCCTGCTTGGTCAGCGACGTGAACAGCAGTTCGCCGCGTTCGCCCTCGGGCAGCACCTGATCGGTGAACGGGTCGATCACCTCGGGGAAGAAGTGGTCCTCCCAGATGTGCAGGCCGTCCTTGGTTTCCGCGCATTCCTGCGCGACGCCGGGGCCCATCACCTCGGACAGGCCGTAGATGTCGACCGCGTCCAGCGCGAACCGTTCCTCGATCTCGGACCGCATCTGCTCGGTCCACGGCTCCGCGCCGAAAATGCCCACCTTCAGCGAACTGGCCCGCGGATCCACGCCCTGGCGCTCGAACTCGTCGAGCAGCGTCAGCATGTACGACGGCGTGATCATGATGATTTCCGGCTTGAAGTCCGTGATCAGCTGGACCTGCCGGGCGGTCATGCCGCCGGACGCCGGGATCACCGTGCAGCCGAGCTTTTCCGCGCCGTAGTGCGCGCCGAGCCCGCCGGTGAACAGGCCGTAGCCGTACGCGACGTGCACCTTGTGCCCGGGCCGTCCGCCCGCGGCGTGGATCGAGCGCGCCATCACGGTGGCCCACGTGTCCAGGTCCTTCTCGGTGTAGCCGACGACGGTCGGCTTCCCGGTGGTGCCGCTCGACGCGTGCAGCCGGCGGATCTGGTCCTGCGGCACGGCGAACATCCCGAACGGGTAGCTCTCGCGCAGGTCGGCCTTGGTGGTGAAGGGGAACTTCGCCAGGTCGCCCAGTTCGCGGCAGTCGTCGGGGTGCACACCGGCGTCGTCGAACTTCTTGCGGTACAGCGGGACGTTCTCGTACGCGTGCCGCAGGGTCCACTGCAGCCGTTCAAGCTGGAGTGCGGCCAGCTCGTCGGCGCTGACGTTTTCGGCGAGGGTGGGGGTCACTGTGCTTCCCGGGTCTTCTCGATGACGCGGCTGCGGCCGCGGAATTCGGCGACGACTTCGGGCCCGCCGGGGGTCTCCCGGTGCACCGTGACGTCGTAGATGCCGTTGCGGCCGTAGCGGGTGCGCTCGGCGGCCGTCGCGACGAGGTGGTCGCCCAGTTTTCCGGCGGCGACGAACGAGATCTCCGCGCCCGAGGCGACGGTGACCGGCCCGTGCGTGTTGCAGGCCAGGGCGAAAGCGGTGTCGGCGAGCAGGAACACGTAACCGCCGTGGGCGATGTCGTGCCCGTTGACCATCGTCTCGGTGACCTTCATCGTGGCCACCGCCCTGCCGTCGGCGGCCTCGACGAGTTCGATGCCGAGAGAGCGGGACGCCTCGTCGGTGTCGAACATGGCGTGCGCGGCGTTGCGGGTCACGAGCTAGCCCTCCGGGACGGTGACTTACTGACCGAATGGCCGGTAATCCCGGCTGGAGCCCAGTAAAGGCCGCGACTCCGGCGGTGTCAAGCAATGCGGGGGTTCCGATCAGCCGGGAGAACGGCTATCCTGCGAATTACTGAACGTCCGGTTGGTAATTCGGCGAGAGGGTCGGCATGGTTCTGCTCCGCAGCTACGTCTCCGGGGGATGGCACACGGCGCCAGGCGAGGGCGCCCCGCTGCACGACGCGGCGACCGGGGAGGAAGTGGCCCGGATTTCGTCGGAAGGGATCGACTTCGCCGCGGCGCTCGAGTACGGCCGCAAAGTCGGCGGTCCGGCGCTGCGGAAGCTGACGTTCCATCAGCGGGCCGCGCTGCTGAAGTCGCTCGCTTCGCACCTGCGCGAGCACCGCGAAGAGCTGTACGCGCTGTCAGCGCGCACGGGTGCGACGCTCGGCGACTCGAAGTTCGACATCGACGGCGGCATCGGCGTCCTGTTCAGCTACGGCTCGAAGGGCAAGCGCGAGCTGCCGAACGACACCGTGTACGTCGAGGGCGCGGTCGAGCCGCTGAGCCGCGGCGGCACGTTCGTCGCGCAGCACATCGCGACCCCGCTGCAGGGCGTCGCGATCCAGATCAACGCCTTCAACTTCCCGGTGTGGGGTCCGCTGGAGAAGTTCGCGCCCGCGTTCCTCGCCGGCGTGCCGAGCCTGATCAAACCGGCCAGCCAGACCGCGTACCTGACCGCGCGGCTCGTGGAGCTGATCGTCGAGTCCGGCATCCTGCCCGAGGGCACGGTGCAGTTCGTCGCGGGCAGCGTCGGCGACCTGCTCGACCACGTCACCGCGCAGGACCTGGTGTCGTTCACCGGTTCCGCGTCCACCGCGCAGAAGCTGCGCGCGCACCCGGCGATCGTGCGGAATTCGGTGCGGTTCAACGCCGAGGCCGACTCGCTGAACTGCTCGATCCTCGCCCCGGACGCCCGGCCGTCGACGCCGGAGTTCGATCTGTTCGTCAAGCAGCTGACCACCGAGATGACGGTGAAGGCGGGCCAGAAGTGCACCGCGATCCGCCGCGCGTTCGTTCCGGCCGAGATGCTGGACGACGTCGCCGAAGCGGTCAGCGCTCGGCTCGCCAAGGTGACTGTCGGCAACCCGAACGCCGAGGGCGTCCGGATGGGTGCGCTGGCCAGTCTGGAGCAGCGTGAAGAAGTACGTCGTTCGCTGAAGGCCCTGCTCGACGCGGGCAGCATCGTCTTCGGCGACCCGGAGCACGTCGACGTCGTGGACGGCGACGAGGCGACCGGCGCGTTCATCTCGCCGATCCTGCTCAAGGCCGACCCGGAGCGCGCCGAGCCGCACGAGGTCGAGGCGTTCGGCCCGGTGTCCACGCTGATGCCGTACACGTCGGTCAAGCAGGTCATCGAGTTCGCGGCACGCGGCGGCGGCAGCCTGGCCGGGTCCGTCGTGACCGGCGACCCGGTGTTCGCCCGCGACATCGTGCTGGGCGTCGCGCCGTATCACGGCCGGCTGCTCGTGCTCGACAGCGAAGACGCGAAGGAATCCACCGGGCACGGTTCGCCGATGCCGCAGCTGGTGCACGGCGGCCCCGGCCGCGCGGGCGGCGGCGAGGAGATGGGCGGCATCCGCGGCGTGCTGCACCACATGCAGCGCACGGCCGTGCAGGCCAGCCCGAGGGTGCTCGGTGCCGTCACCGGCCGGTGGGTCGAGGGCGGTTCGCGTGTCGAAGGCGAGCACCCGTTCCGCAAGTCGCTGGCGGAGCTGAGCATCGGCGACACCGTGGTGGCCGGTCCGCGCACCGTCACCCGCGCCGACATCGACCACTTCGCCGAGTTCACCGGCGACACCTTCTACGCGCACACCGACGAGGCTGCGGCCGCGGCGAACCCGCTGTTCGGCGGCATCGTGGCGCACGGCTACCTGGTCGTGTCGTTCGCGGCGGGCCTGTTCGTCTCGCCCGAACCCGGTCCGGTGCTGGCCAACTACGGCCTGGAGAACCTGCGCTTCCTCACGCCGGTCAAGGAGGGGGACGCGCTGACGGTCACCCTGACGGCCAAGCAGATTACGCCGCGGATCGACCAGGAGTACGGCGAAGTCCGCTGGGACGCCGACGTCACCAACCAGGACGGCGACTCGGTCGCGAAGTACGACGTGCTCACCCTCGTCTCGAAGGAGCAGCCGTGACCGCTGTGGCAGAGCCGGAATTGGAAGCCCTGTTCGAGCACGCCATCGAACGGGACCAGCGCATCGAACCGCGCGACTGGATCCCCGAGGGCTACCGCAAGACGATGATCCGCCAGATCGCGCAGCACGCGCACTCGGAGATCATCGGCATGCAGCCGGAGGGCAACTGGATCACCCGCGCGCCTTCGTTGCGGCGCAAGGCGATCCTGCTCGCGAAGGTGCAGGACGAAGCGGGCCACGGGCTGTACTTGTACTCCGCGGCGGCGACGCTCGGCGCGGACCGCGCGGACCTCACCGACAAGCTCATCACCGGCAGGCAGAAGTACTCGTCGATCTTCAACTACCCGACGCTGACCTTCGCCGACGTCGGCGTGATCGGCTGGCTGGTGGACGGCGCGGCGATCTGCAACCAGGTGCCGCTGTGCCGGTCGTCGTACGGGCCCTACGCGCGGGCGATGATCCGGATCTGCAAGGAGGAGTCCTTCCACCAGCGGCAGGGCTACGAGCTGCTGATGACCATGATGAAGGGCACCCAGCAGCAGCGGGACATGGTGCAGGAGGCGGTGAACCGCTGGTGGTGGCCGTCGCTGATGATGTTCGGCCCGCCGGACGCGGATTCGCCGAACACCGCGCAGTCGATGGCGTGGAAGATCAAGCGGCACACCAACGACGAGCTGCGGCAGCGGTTTGTCGACATGTCCGTGCCGCAGGCCGAAGCGCTCGGCGTGACGTTCCCGGACCCGGAGCTCAAGTGGAACGCCGACCGGGAGCACTACGACTTCGGAGCGGTCGACTGGGACGAGTTCAAGAACGTGCTCAAGGGCAACGGCCCGTGCAACGCGGACCGGATCGCGCACCGCAAGCGCGCACACGACGAAGGCGCCTGGGTTCGGGAGGCCGCGGCGGCGCACGCGGCCAAGAAAGAGGTTTCGGCATGAAGCACGACTGGCCGCTGTACGAGGTTTTCGTCCGCGGGAAGCGGGGACTGAACCACGTCCACGTGGGTTCGCTGCACGCGGCGGACGACGAGATGGCGCTGCACCACGCGCGCGATCTCTACACGCGCCGCAACGAGGGAGTGTCCATCTGGGTCGTTCGCGCCTCGGACATCACCGCGTCGTCGCCGGACGAGAAGGACCCGTTCTTCGCGCCCAGCGGGGACAAGGTGTACCGGCACCCGACGTTCTACGACATTCCCGACAACGTTCCCCACATGTGAGGTCTGGGATGTCTTTCGACAACGTCTACGAAGCGATCACCGAAGACAACGACGCCCGGTGGGCCTTCGGCACTGGGTTCGCCGATCCTTTGTCCGGAGTGGACACCTCCGTTCCGTCCGGAGTGGACGGTGCGCAGCTCGCCGCCTATTGCCTGATGCTGGGCGACGACGCGTTGATCTTCTCGCACCGGTTGCAGGAGTGGGTCGCGAGCGCGCCGGAGCTGGAGGACGAGGTCGCGATCGCGAACATCGGCCTCGACCTGCTCGGCCAGGCGCGGTTGTTGCTGGCTCGTTCCGGCAAGGCGGACGGCACGGACCGGTCCGAGGACACGTTCGCGTTCTTGCGCGCGGAGAACGAGTTCCGGAACGTCCGGCTGGCCGAGCTGGGCGGCGGGCACTTCGGGCACCTGATCGCGCAGCTGTTCGTGTTCTCGACTTGGCGGCTCGCGTTGTTCCAGCGGCTGGAGTCCAGTGTGGACCCGGTGCTGGCGGCGATCGCGGCCAAGGGCGTGAAGGAATTGGCCTATCACCGGGATTACGCCGCGCAGTGGCTGGTGCGGCTGGGTGACGGGACGCCGTTGTCGCACGAGCGGATGGCCGAGGGGCTGGCCGCGGTGTGGCCGTATGTCGAGGAGCTGTTCTCGACGCATCCGTCCGAGATGGTCGACGCGGCTTCGCTGCGGCCGGAGTTCGACGCTGTGCTGGATCAGGCGTTGGCGGCGGCTACGTTGGAACGGCCGGAGATCGGCGCTATCGCCGGGGTTTCCGGGCGGATGGGGCGCGACGGCGTGCATACCGAGCAGATGGGGTTCCTGCTGGCCGAGCTGCAAAGTGTGGCTCGGGCGATGCCGGGAGCGTCGTGGTGACCGCGGTCGCGGTGGCTTCGACGGTCACCGATCCGGAGCTGCCGATGCTGACGCTCGCGGATCTCGGTGTGCTGCGCGAAGTGTCCGAAGAGGACGGTCGGGTGACGGTGTCTATTACGCCGACGTACACCGGTTGTCCGGCGATGGACACGATGCGGGACGACCTGGAGCACGCGTTGCGGGGTGCCGGGTACACCTCGGTTGAGATCCGTACGGTGCTGGAACCGGCTTGGACGTCGGATTGGATCAGCGCGGACGGGCGGCGGAAGCTGGCGGAGGCCGGGATCGCGCCGCCGGGGTCCGCGCCGCGGCGGGCTGCCGGGCCGATTCCGTTGACGTTGGGGCCTTCGGTGCGGCGGGTGGCTTGTCCGCATTGCGGGTCGATGGACACGGAGGAGCAGTCCCGGTTCAGCGCGACTGCGTGCAAAGCGTTGCGGCGGTGCCGGTCTTGCTGGGAGCCGTTCGAACACGTCAAGGAGATTTGAGTGACTGCCACCGTTTCCCGCCGTGCCGGGTTCCATCCGTTGCGGGTGGCTGAGGTCGAACGGCTTTGTGACGATGCCGTGGCCGTGACGTTCGACGTGCCGGAGGAGTTGGCTTCGGTCTACGCGTTCGCGCCTGGGCAGTCGCTGACCTTGCGGCGTCTTGTCGACGGGCGGGACGAGCGGCGGTCGTATTCGATTTGCGCTCCGGCGGGGGAGCGGCCTCGGGTCGGGGTGCGGTTGGTGCCGGACGGGGTGTTCTCGTCGTGGCTGGTCAATGAGGTTCGTGCCGGGGATACGGTCGAGGTCTCCGCGCCGACTGGGTCGTTCACGCCGGATCTCGCTGCTGGCGGGCATCATGTGCTGATCGCTGCCGGGTCCGGGATTACGCCGGTGTTGTCGATTGCGGCCTCGTTGCTGGCTACGCCGGATGCTTCGGTGACTGTGCTGTATGGGAACCGGCGTACTGACACGGTGATGTTCGCGGACGATCTGGCTGATTTGAAGGATCGGTACCCGGCCCGGCTGGAACTTGTGCATGTGTTGTCCCGGGAGCCGCGTGAGGCGGAGTTGTTCACCGGGCGGCTGGATGCGGACAAGCTGCGTGCGCTGTTCGAATCGATTGTGCCGGTTGAGGATGTGGACCATTTCTGGCTGTGCGGGCCGTTCGGGATGGTGACCTCGGCGCAGGATCTTCTTGGTTCGCTGGGTGTTCCTGAGGAGCGGATTCATCAGGAACTGTTCTATGTGGACGATGTGCCGCCGGAGCCGGTCAAGCATGTCGACCCTGCTGTTGCCGGGGCTTCGTCCGAGGTGACGTTGGTGCTGGACGGTCGGTCCACGACGATGAATCTGCCCCGGGAATCGTCGGTGCTGGACGGGGCGCAGCGGTTTCGGCCGGATTTGCCGTTTGCTTGCAAGGGCGGGGTTTGCGGGACCTGCCGGGCTCGGGTGACCGAGGGGGCGGTGGACATGCGGCGGAATTTCGCGTTGGAGAAGGCTGAGGTGGAGGCTGGGTTTGTGCTGACTTGTCAGTCTCATCCGGTTTCTGAGCGGGTTACTGTTGATTTTGATGCTTGAGGTTCGTAGGCGGGGTGGTTGCGTGGGGCACCCCGAAGGTTGATTGTGCTGACGGTTCGGGGGTGCTTGTCAAGGCGGGAAAGATGCCTTGACAAGCACCCCCGAACCGCAGGGCGGCTTCGTATCGGGGTTGGGGGAGGGCTGGATGCCTCGATAGCTGGGTGCACCGGTGCGGCTGGGGCCCTCGATGCGTTGAGTGGGCTGGCTGCGGTTTGGGTGGGGGTTAGCGCACCAATGTGGCATTGGGTGCATCTCACGCACCGAACGCCACATTGGGTGCATCTGACGCACCCAATGCCGCATTGGGGGCGGCACCCCAGCGGCGGCGCGGCGGTGGTCCGTGAAGGGCCCCTCACGACCGAGTGGCGGGTCGTGAGGGGAACCCTGAGGGAATCAGAGTCAATGAGGGTGGCCCTCACGTACGGGGTCAGCGGCGTCGGCGGCGTTTGCGGGGAGCAGCGGGGGTGGGGAAGTCGTCTGACTCCGGGGGTTCGGGCGTCGGCTGGTCGCCTAGGCCTAGCATTTCCGCGGCCAGTTGCTGGGACGACGCGAAGCGGCCGGTGGGTTTGTCTTTCGCTCGCCGTAGGGCAGACGGGCGTAGGCGGTTGTAGCCGCGGACTGCGATGGGGCGGCGGGTGCGGAGATCGAACTGTGGCAAGGGTTCCAGTTCCCCGGCCAGTTCTCGGTCGACCAGTACGGTTCCTGGCCTTGCGGCTGACGTGAGTCGCGCGGCCAGGTTCACTACGGAGCCGTAGACGTCGCCGAAGCGGGACAGGACTCGGCCCGAGGCCATTCCGGCTCGGACTGCGGGGAGGCCGCCGTCTTCGCCGGTGCGTTCGGCTAGCGTCAGGGCGATTTCCGCGCCGTCGGCGGGGGTGTCGGTGACGAACAGGACTTCGTCGCCGATCATTTTCACGACCCGGCCGTGGTGTTCCGCGATGACTTCGGTGGCCAGGGATTCGAAGCCGTCCAGGACCTGGGTCAACTCTTCCTCGTCGGCTTCTCTCGTGAAGCGCGTGTAGCCGACCATGTCGACGAAGCCGACTACCAGGGCGCGCGTTTCCAGGTCCTCGTCGGGGCTGGCGAAGGCGCGGCCGGCGAACGCGGCCAGGTGGCGGCGCCAGACGTAATTCTGCACTTGCTCCAGTTCGGGGAGCAGGCGTTCCACCAGGCGGGTGACCTGCCGGTCGCTGCGGGCCAGTTCCGGGTTCTCGGTGATCAGCGACCACAGCATGTGGACCTGCCACTCGGCCAGCCGGGACAGATGCTGGCCGAGGGCACGGGTCACCGCGACTTCCATGCCGGGCGCGACCAGGCCGGAACTCACCAGGCCGTCGGCGATGCGCATGGCTTCGACGTCGGCGTCGGTGAACACCACCTCGTCGTCTTCGACGGTGGCGAAACCCAGCGCCC
This sequence comes from Amycolatopsis sp. VC5-11, assembly GCF_037034185.1. Classification (NCBI taxonomy): domain Bacteria; kingdom Bacillati; phylum Actinomycetota; class Actinomycetes; order Pseudonocardiales; family Pseudonocardiaceae; genus Amycolatopsis; species Amycolatopsis sp. VC5-11. The sequence goes on from NZ_JBAGKF010000004.1 coordinate 376,262, forward strand.
GCCACAGCCGCCGCGAGCGTTCTTCGGGTACTTCGGCCCGTTTCGCTACTTCGAGCCGGGTGTAGCGGCGAGGGCCGCCCAGCAGCGCGCGTTCCAGCCGCTGCTGCAGGTCCCGGGAAGGATCGGCCACGGCCTCAGGTGGTGTGCACGATCAGCACGTCGACGCCCGACTTCCGGGCCACCTCCGACGGCACCGAGCCCAGGATCCGCCCGGTCAGGGTGTTGAGGCCGCGGTTGCCGACCACCAGAAGGTCGGCCTCGCGGTCCTTCACGACCTTGCGCAGCATGTCGACCGGCTGACCCTCCAGCGCGACCGTTTCGATGTTCGCGGCGCCGGCCTTCGCCGCGCGGTCCCGTGCGGACTGCAGCGTGTCCTCAGCGGGCGCGGACCCGACTACCTGATAGGCCTCGTCGCCCAGCTCGTCCTGCGCGCGTTCCACGTCCTGGCGGCTGGCCGGGTGGTACGCGCAGACGACGACCAGCGTCGCCCCCGCGTCGGCAGCCACCCCGGCGGCCTTGTCCACCGCGGCGAAGGACGAGTCGGACCCGTCCGTGCCCACCACCACAGTCCGATAGACAGCCATCCACAACCTCCCGGCGAATCGGTCAGCGGGGCGGCGCGGCCCCTTCGCGGGGGAAGGTTACTCGCCAGTCGGTTTTCCCGCCGGGCGCGGTTGCGGCTGCGGCTTGGGCACGTCGGACGTGCGCAGCCGGACGGTCTGCTCGACGTCGCCGCTCGCCGCGGGCTTTCCGCTGTTCGCCGGGGCGTTCTTGCTGCCCTGACCAGCGGATTTCTGCCCGGCCGGAGTGCTGGGCTTGCTGTTCTGCGCACCCGCGTTGCCGCTCGGCTGGGCGCTGCTCGCCTTCGCGCCGCCAGCCGGGGATCCGTTCGCGGACTTCGGCCCGGAGCCGTTGGCCGTCTCGGCGGCGGCCTTGATGTCCGCGGGCACCTCGCCGTCCATCTCGCCGAGCACGTGCTGCGCCTCGGCCAGCACGGTGCGCGCCGACCGGACCTGCTCGGCCAGGCTCGCCCGGACCGCGCGCAGGGCCTCGACCCGCTCGTTGGCCTGGGTGATCCGGCGGTTGGACTCGTCGGTGGCGGTGCGGACGCGGCGGCGGGCCTCGTCGGCCGCTTCCGCGAGCCGCGCGTTGGCCTCGGTGATCGAGTCCTGGCGGCGCTTGTTCGCGTCGGCGACCGATTCGCGCTGGCGACGGTCGATGTCGGCCTTGGCGGCGGTCTCCTCCTCCAGCACCTTCGCCCGGATCGCGGCCGCGTCCTCGGCGGCCTCGCGGACCCGGCGCTCGGCTTCGGCCTTGCTGGCCGCCTCCTGCTCGGCCAGCACGCGCATCGCCTCGGCGCGCCGGGTCGCCATCGCGATCTCGAAGTCTTCCTCGACCTGCGTGCGGCGGGCCTCGGACTCCGCGTCGAGCTTCTTGCGCTCGGCCTCGGCCTCGTCGGTGATCCGCTTGGCCTCGGCGCGCGCGTCCTCGAGCACCTTGCGGTGCTCGGCTTCCATTTCCTTGCGGCGCAGGTCGAGTTCGGTGAGCAGCTGCTCGTACCGGGCGCGCATGGCGCTGGCGTCGGTCTCCGCCTTGGCCCGGATGTGGCCCGCCTCGGCCTCGGCGCGGGCACGCGTGTCCGCGGCCTCGTCCTGCGCCAGCCGCAGCATCCGCTGGAGGCGTTCGGACAGGCCCTCGACGCTCGTCGGCGGCTGCGCGAGCCGGTCGACCTGACCGCGCAGATCGGCGATCTCGCCGCGCGCGACCTCAAGCTGCCGGGCCAGGTCGCCGGCTTGGGCGATGGCGGCGTCGCGGTCGGCGGTGAGCATCTTCAGGTCGCCGTCGAGCCGTTCCAGGTGCTCGTCGACCTGGGCCCGGCTGTACCCCCGCTTCGCTACGTCGAAGCCGGCTCCCAGCGGCACGAGTTCGCGTTCATCGCCAAGACTCATGACACCACCGTAGTCGCTCCGCGGTCACGGACGGGTGAGCACCCACGGGGTCCGGCCGCTCGTGCGGCGAGCGGCCGGACCGAAGAGGCAGGTGGTCTGCCCTCACGCGCCGCGGAAGGCGTTGATGCCGTCGAGGTGCTTCGCGCGCAGCTCCTCGTCGCGCACGCCGAGTCCTTCTTCCGGGGCGAGCGCGAGTACGCCGACCTTGCCCTGGTGCGCGTTGCGGTGCACGTCAAGGGCGGCCTGGCCGGTTTCTTCGAGCGAGTACGTCTTCGACAGCGTCGGGTGGATGAGGCCCTTCGCGATCAGCCGGTTGGCTTCCCACGATTCGCGGTAGTTCGCGAAGTGCGACCCGATGATCCGCTTCAGGTTCATCCACAGGTACCGGTTGTCGTACTGGTGCATGTAGCCCGACGTGGACGCGCAGGTGACGATGGTGCCGCCCTTGCGCGCGGCGTAGACGGAAGCGCCGAAGGTCTCGCGGCCCGGGTGCTCGAACACGATGTCCGGGTCCTCGCCGCCGGTCAGCTCGCGGATCTTCGCGCCGAACCGCTGCCACTCCTTCGGGTTCTGCTCGTTCTCGTTCTTCCAGAACTGGTAGCCCTCGGCGGTGCGGTCGATGATCAGCTCCGCGCCCAGCTTCCGGCAGATCTCCGCTTTTTCCGGGCTGGACACGACGCACACCGGGATCGCGCCGCCGTTGAGCGCGTACTGCGTCGCGTACGAACCGAGGCCGCCGGACGCGCCCCAGATCAGCACGACGTCGCCCTGCTTCATGTCCGCGCCGTTGCGCGACACCAGCTGCCGGTACGCGGTCGAGTTCACCAGCCCGGGGGAGGCGGATTCCTCCCAGGTCAGGTGCGCCGGCTTCGGCATCAGCTGGTTCGCCTTGACCAGCGCGACCTCGGCGAGCCCGCCGAAGTTCGTCTCGAAGCCCCAGATCCGCTGCTCGGTGTCGAGCATCGTGTCGTTGTGCCCGTCCGGGCCTTCCAGCTCGACGTTCAGGCAGTGCGCGACGACCTCGTCGCCGGGCTTCCAGTTGTGCACGCCCGCGCCGGTGCGCAGCACGACGCCGGACAGGTCCGAGCCGACCACGTGGTACGGCAGGTCGTGCCGCTTGGCCAGCGGCGAGAGCTTCCCGTACTTGCGCAGGAACTTGAACGTCGGGATCGGCTCGAAGATCGACGTCCAGACGGTGTTGTAGTTGATCGCGCTGGCCATCACCGCGACCAGCGCCTCGCCGGGCCCGAGCTCAGGCGTCGGGACCTCGTCCACGTGCAGCGAGCGGCGCGGGTCCTTGTCGCGGCTTTCGAGGCCTTCGAACATGTCGACCTCGTCGGCGTGCACGGTGACGCCCCGGTAGCTCTCGGGCACGGGCAGCTCGGCGATCGCGTCGAGGCGGCCGTCGAGGATCGCCTGCTGGATCTCGTCGAGGTGCGTCATCGGGAACCTCCAGGGGTCGGTCGCGGCGCGACTGGACGAAATTACTCGTCGGTAACCGGGGGCCTCACTGTACGAGACAGACACCCCGTACACGAGTCGAAGTGTGACGCACGAATCTTGACCGGCTGGCCAGTCAAGGAGCATAGTCGGCAGTGGGAAATCTCCCTGAACGGCTCTTTTCCGGCGGAGGTGAGCACGAATGAGTGAAGTCTCGACGCGCGCCTGGACGCGGCCCTATGACTGGGCCGAGGTCGTGATTGGTGTTGTCGCCGCTCTTTCACCCCTTTGGCTGAGCACGAACACCACGATGGTGTGGACGATGGTGGTCCTCGGTGCGCTGATCGCGATCGACGGCTTGGTGTCGCTCGCGTCGCCGAGCATGGTTTACGGCGAGGGCGTGCAGATCGTCCTCGGCGCGTTGCTGTTCATCGCGCCGTGGGTGATGGGGTATACGCAATTCAACGGGGCGTCGTGGACGTCCTGGGTCGGCGGTGCGCTGACGATCATCGCCGGCGCGGCCGCGATGCCGGAGGCCAACGCCGCCCACCGGATGGCGGGCCAGCACTGACGGGGCAATGAAGCCCTGACGAGGAAGGTGACATGACCGACGACTCGGCGAAGGAACGGATCCTGTGCGCGGCGGAGGAACTGTTCGCCGAGTCCGGCTTCGAAGCGACCCCGACGTCCCGCATCGCGGAGCGCGCCGGGGTCCCGAAGGGCCTGGTCCACTATTACTTCCGCCGCAAGTCCGACCTGCTGGCCGCTTTGGTCGACCGGCTGCCGGACGAACGCATCGAACCCGCCGCGGTCGTCGTTCCGGGCGACCTGGCGGGTTCGCTGCGCAGGCTGGTCGGCGAACTCGACCGCCGGTTCACCGGTTCGCTGGGGCTGTCGCACCTGCTGTGGCGCGAGGCCGACACCCATCACGTGGTCCGCGACGCGCTGTCCGAACGATTCCAGCAACTGGTCCGCCTGATGCGGTCGGTGATCGTGGCCGCCACCGGCGGACGGCTCCCCGGAGCGGACATCGACAACGCGTCCGGCCTGCTGGCCCGCGCGATCACCCACCGGCACGCGACGGCCCGCCACACCGGCGACGACCGCCCGGCGGAGTTCGACGGCGAGCTGACTTTCGTGGCGAACGCGCTGTCCGCCCGGGCGGCCAAGGGCAAGCCGCCCGCTTCGGCGGTGTGAGGTGCTCGTGGGTGTTTGTGCCGGTTAGAACCGGCGTCGCCGCTCACGACCTGGCCGCCACCGACTTCTCCCGGACGCGACTTGCCCGGCTCGCTTCGCCCTGGCCCGCGGTGGTCCTGTCGCCGAAACGCGCTCCGGCCGAGCCCCAGTGCCACATTGGGGTTTCTCAGTGGCGCGGCGGGTGGCGTTGGTGCGGCGAGGCGCAGCGTCGACGGGGCCGCGTTGCTTCTCCGCTCCGGTTGACGTCCGTGAGGGGCACCCTGAGGGAATCAGATTCCGTCAGGGTTCCCCTCACGACCTCCGCACTAGCCCGACCGCGCTCCTTGACCGAGGGCAGCGTCACGCGCCGCGCTCGCGGATGGCTGCGTCCCTCTGGCGGCGGGTGGGTGCGCGGAGAGGTCCGTGAAGGGCTCCTTGAGGGAATCTGATTCCCTCAAGGAGCCCTTCACGGACCTCGGCGGGAGAGGAGCCGCCCGGCGCGCCTAGTCGGCCGACGCCCGCAGCGTCCTGACCAGCATCGCTGCCACGAACCCACCGCATACCGCGCGCTACTGAGAAAACCTCATTGGGTGCGTCGCATGCACCCAATGCCGCATTGGGTACGCGGCTCAGTGCGAGGCGGCGGGCTCCACCAGTTCGACCAAAACCCCGCCAGCGTCCTTCGGGTGCACGAAGTTGACCCGGCTGTTCGACGTCCCGCGCTTGGCCGCGTCGTACAGCAACCGCAGCCCCTGTGCGCGCAGTGCCTCCGCGGCAGCGTCCACATCGGACACTCGCAGTGCGAGCTGCTGCAGGCCCGGGCCGTTGCGGCCGATGAACTTGGCGATCGTCGAATCGTCCCGGGACGGGGCGAGCAGCTGGATCATCGTCTCGGTGCCCGCGGTACCCGGGGCGCGCAGCATCGCCTCGCGCACGCCCTGCTCGTCGTTCACCTCCTCGTGCGCGACCTCCAGGCCGAAGTGGTCGCGGTGGAAGGCGATGGCCGCGTCGAGGTCGGGCACGGCGATGCCGACGTGGTCGATCGCGGTCACGAACGGCTTGAGCACGGATGCGCTGGGCTCGGTGTCCATACCGGGGAGGATAAGCCCCGGCGGGCCTCGCGGAACCCCGCGTGCGCCCCCTCACACTGGCTCCATCAAGACGCGCCGGGAACCCCGCACAGGCCGTATCGTGGGAACACTGCCAGTGCACCGATGCTTTGGAGGACGTCGTGTCCGGTTCCGTGATCCTGGGCGCTGCCCGTACCCCGATCGGGCGGCTGCTCGGCTCGTTGAAGGACTTCTCGGGAGCCCAGCTGGGCGGGATCGCGATCAAGGCCGCGCTCGAACGCGCCGGCGTCTCCCCGGACCAGGTCCAGTACACGATCATGGGCCAGGTGCTCACCGCGGGCGCGGGCCAGATCCCGGCGCGTCAGGCGGCGGTCGCCGCGGGCATCCCGATGGACGTCCCGGCGCTGACCATCAACAAGGTCTGCCTGTCCGGCCTCGACGCGATCGCGCTCGCCGACCAGCTGATCCGCGCGGGCGAGTTCGACCTCGTCGTCGCGGGCGGCCAGGAGTCGATGACGCAGGCGCCGCACCTGCTGCCGAAGTCGCGCGCCGGGTTCAAGTACGGCGACACGACGCTGGTCGACCACATGGCCTACGACGGCCTGTTCTGCGCGTTCGACCAGGTCGCGATGGGTGTTTCGACGGAGAAGCACAACGGCCGCTACAGCGTCACCCGCGAGCAGCAGGACGCGTTCTCCGCGCGTTCGCACCAGCGGGCCGCGGCGGCGATCGAGGCCGGGTTCTTCCGCGAGGAGATCGCGCCGGTGTCGATTCCGCAGCGCAAGGGCGACCCGGTCGTGTTCTCCACCGACGAGGGCGTGCGCGCCGACACCACCGGCGAGAGCCTCGCGAAGCTGCGCCCGGCGTTCGCCTCGGACGGCACCATCACCGCGGGTTCGGCGTCGCAGATTTCCGACGGCGCGGCCGCGGTGATCGTGGCAAGCCCGGAGAAGGCAGCCGAACTGGGCATCACGCCGCTGGCCGAGATCGGCGCGCACGGCGTCGTCGCCGGTCCGGACGCGAGCCTGCACGAGCAGCCGTCGAACGCGATCCGCGCCGCGCTGAAGAAGGCGAAGCTGGACGTCGGCGACCTGGACCTGGTGGAGATCAACGAGGCGTTCGCCGCGGTCGGCCTGGTTTCGAGCGAGAAGCTCGGGCTGGACGAGTCGAAGGTGAACGTCAACGGCGGCGCGATCGCGCTCGGCCACCCGATCGGCGCTTCCGGTGCGCGGCTGGCCGTGCACCTGGTGCACGAGCTGCGCCGCCGCGGCGGCGGTCTCGGCGCGGCCGCGCTCTGCGGTGGCGGCGGACAGGGCGACGCGCTGCTGATCCGCGTCCCGTCGGCGTAAGTTGGCCGGCCCGGACCTCGATGAGCTGGTCGGCCGCGCGCGGGAAGGACAACCGCGCGCGGTCGCCCGGCTCATTTCTCTTGTCGAGGACTCTTCGCCGCGAGTGGCGGACATCGCCCGTGCTCTGACGCCCTACACCGGGCGCGCTCGCGTCGTCGGGCTCACCGGCCCGCCCGGGGTTGGCAAGTCGACGTCGACGTCCGCGCTGCTCACCGCGTTGCGCGGCGAGGGATTACGGGTCGGGGTGCTGGCGATCGACCCGTCGTCGCCGTTCTCCGGCGGCGCGTTGCTCGGCGACCGGATCCGGATGACCGAGCACGCCACCGATCCCGGCGTGTTCATCCGCTCGATGGCGACCCGCGGCCACCTCGGCGGCCTTTCGTGGGCGACCCCGCAGGCGGTGCGGGTGCTCGACGCCGCCGGGTTCGACGTGGTGCTGATCGAGACTGTCGGGGTTGGACAGTCCGAAGTGGACGTTGTGAAACTGGCCGACACCACGGTAGTGCTGCTGGCCCCGGGAATGGGCGACGGCATCCAGGCGGCGAAAGCCGGGGTGCTGGAGATCGCGGACGTGTTCGTGGTCAACAAGGCCGACCGCGACGGCGCCGACGCGACGGTGCACGACCTCAAGCAGATGATCTCCCTGGCGCGGCGCGAAGTGCGCGGACCGAGCTGGCGGCAGCCGATCGTCCGCACGGTGGCAGCGAAGGGCGAGGGCGTCGACGACGTGGTGTCGGCGTTGCGGACGCACCATGAATGGCTTGTGGCGCACGGGGAACTGGACCGCCGCCGCGCCGCCCGCGCCCGGGAGGAGGTCGCCGCGATCGCGTTGCGGAGGTTGCACGCGGAACTGGCGGACCTCCGAGACGGCGACCGGCTGGGCGACCTGGCGGCACGAGTGGTGGCCCGGGAACTGGACCCGTTCGCGGCGGCGGACCGGTTGATCGCGGAGCTGAAGGGCTAACGCGCGGCTTGCGCGACCTCGTACAACGGCTTCGTCACCTTGCCGCTGAACTGCGGCCCCACCAAATACCGCGTGCAGCCCGCATCTCGCTCGCACGGTTTCCCGTCCGCGGCAAAGAATCCCGCGTGCGTGTTGTCCCCGACGACCGTTCCCAGTCCCGTCGACGGGTTGAAGTCGCGTAACCGGGGCCCACCGCTCGAGCCGCCGCCCATGACGCACGCCGCGCCCCACAGATCGGGAGAGTCCGGATAGGTGGGCGTACCGGTCCAATGCCGTGCGGTGCCAGTGCAATATGCCAACCTCGCCCCGGTGTACTCCGGAAGCCCTTCGCGTGCCGGATCGGACGCCGCCCGCGGGTAGCCGAACTGCGTCACCTTCGCGCCGCCCGGCCGGTCGAACCCGATCTGCTGCGCACCGCCGACCGCGTCCTGCACCAGCTGTCCCGCTTCGTTCGGCCCGAGGACTGCGAACGCCTGGTCGTAGGTGTCGAACTTCTGCGCGTTCTGCTGGTCGTTCGCGAGCCAGGTGCGGTCGACGACGCCGATCCGGGCGGCGAACTTCCCGTACGGCGCCTGGCCGTCGTGGTAGCCGGGGATGAACATGACGTGCGCGTTCCAGGCGTTGTGCTCGCCGAGAAGGTCGGTGTTGTTGACGCAATGTCCGGCGGTGACGATCGTGCTGCGGTTCTTGCTGCGGACGACGGTTGCTGTGCAGCTCGCGTCCTCGCCGTGGTCGGTGTAGAACAGCCGGCCGATCGTCTTCGGGAGCGGGCCCGGCCAAGGCGCTCCGTCGGGGCCGCTCTTCGGCGGGTTCTGCGACGACGGTTCGGTCAGCGCGGCCAGGCGTTGCGGGTTCCAGTAGGCGACCACCGCCTGCTGTTCGGCAGCGGAGGACGCGAGCGGTTGCTGAACCGGACCGGCGGGGACGGTCAGCAGTCCGGCGACCAGTCCGGCGAGGAGGGGAGTGATCATGGAACCGCACGGTAGGACGCGGGTGTCAGGAACCGGTCAGGATGCGACTTTCGCCGGAAGCGCGGGCGGTTTCCCGTCCCTATACTGCGATCCTCCGTGCACTGGGAGGGAACCGGAATGAAGAGACTGCTCGTGTCCGTGCTGACCGCGTTGTCGCTGGTCGCCGTCGCTGCACCGGCTTCGGCGGCTTCGGCGCCGCCGAAGGTCACCTCGGGGCCGTGCCAGTACACCTCGACTCCGGACGATCCCGCGGTGCGCCCGGTTTCCCTGCCGCGCGACCCGAAGCACACGCCGGACCACGGCAGTGTCGACGTTGCCGTGTTCTCCAACCAGGGCCTGCTCCCGCTGCGGCTCGACCGCGCGCAGGCGCCGTGCACCGTGCAGAGCTTCCTGCACCTGGCCGCCCACGGCTTCTACAACCAGACGACCTGCCACCGGCTCACCGCGTACCCGACGCTGAAGGTCCTGCAGTGCGGCGACCCGTCCGGCACCGGCGAGGGCGGCCCGGGCTACAAGTTCCGCGACGAACTCCCGACGACGCTCCCGCCCGCCCCGTCCGACCCGACCGGCAAGCGCCGCACGTACGCGCGCGGCCTGCTGGCCATGGCGAACGCCGGCCCGGACACGAACGGATCGCAGTTCTTCGTGGTGTACGGGGATTCCAGCCTGCTGCCGAACTACACGGTCTTCGGCACGGTCGGCTCGGCCGGTTTGCGCACCCTGGACCGCGTCGCGGCGGGCGGCATCCAGCCGGACGCGGACACCCCGCCGGGGAAGACGCCGGTGGACGGGAAACCGGTGCGGAAGACGGACCTGGAGCTGGTTCTGCCGTTGTGCCTGTTCTGCGGCCGCTGACGCCGGGCCTGGCCGTCGCGGCGATCGCCCGGCGGCCGCAACCCTGCGGCTGAACGCTCGACGCGGCCCGGATTACTGGTTTCCCCGGCATTGCCCGCGGGCGATGCCGTCGACCGGGTCCATGCCGTCGAATACCGCTGGCTGGACGCACTCTGTGCGGTGAAGTCGTTCGCCTACCGGCTTCTTGCGGCCAGGTTCTGGCCGTTCGGCGAGCCCGTCTCGAGCGGCTGCGTCGTCACGAATCCGCTCGGGTCGCCTAATCCGTGGGCGACGCCTGCAACGCGCGACCGCGACCCTGACTGGCCCACGCCACCCATGCTGAACTGGACCACCCAGCTAGGCCAATCCCCATTAGCGTGGGCGGCATGACGAAGCGAATCGCGCTCGCCACCGGCGAGTTGTATCGAGCGATGTCCCAGCTGCAAGGCGAGGTGAAGAAGGCCAGCGCGAACGCGGGGCTCGACGTGAAGCTCATCGAGCTCGTCAAGATGCGCGCGTCGCAGATCAACGGATGCGCCTACTGCCTCGACATGCACGCGGCGGAGGCGGTCGCGGCTGGGGAATCGCCGCGGCGGCTTTACGTACTCGAGGGGTGGCGCGAGACCGAGCTGTTCACCGAGCAGGAACGCGCCGCGCTCGCGTACACCGAGGCGATGACCCGGATCTCGGACCACAAGGACGTTCCCGAAGACGTCTACGCCGAGGCGGTCCGCGTCTTCACCGAGGACCAGCATCGCGCGCTCGCGTGGTGTGTCGTCGCCATCAACACCTGGAACCGGCTCATGGTCGCGAGCCACGCTGAGCTGCCGGAGCGTGCGGAGTGAGTGCTGAGGAGTTGCGGGCGCTGCATGTGCCCGGGAAGCCGTTGATTCTGCCGAACGCTTGGGACGCGGATACCGCGCAGGCGGTGCAAGCGGCCGGATTTCCCATCGTGGCAACGAGTTCCGCGGCGGTCGCGGCGGCGCTCGGGCAGGCGGACCACGAAGGCGCGTCGGCGGACGAGATGCTCGCGGCGGCCAAGCGGATCGTGGACGCGGTGTCCGTGCCGGTGACGGTGGACGCCGAGGCCGGTTATGACCTGAGCCCGGCGGATCTCGCGGCCCGGTTGAAGGAAATCGGTGCGGTCGGCTGCAATATCGAGGACACCGACCACGGCAAGGGCGCGTTGCGACCGGCGGCCGAGCAAGCGGGACGGATTGCCGAGTTGCGCCGGGCGGCTGGCGACGGGCTGGTGGTCAACGCACGAGTGGATTCGTTCCTCGGTGCACCGGACGAGCAGGCGGTGCTCGACGACGCCGTGGCTCGCGGGCGCGCGTATCTCGAAGCGGGGGCCGACTGTGTGTACCCGATTCTCGTGCGTTCGCCGGAAGTGCTGGCCGAATTCGTCCGGCAGGTGGGCGGTCCGGTCAACGCTTCGGCGCTTCCCGGCGGTCCGGGGCTGGCCGGGCTTGCCGAACTGGGGGTAGCCCGGATTTCGCTGGGGGCCGGGTTGTGGCGGTATCTTCGCCGGGTGCTGGAAGGCACGCTCGACGGTATCGCGCAGGGGAAGCTGCCGTATTGAAAAAACCGCTGGGCGCCGCGGCGAAAGCGGCACCCAGCGGTTTCAGCGGGACGAAAACTCAGTGCTGCACGGCCTTTTCCGCGCCGGCACCGGTCAGCGCCCGTACTTCCATTTCGGCGAACTTCGCCTTGTCGTTTTCCTTCGACAGGATCGTGCCGAGCCAGCCGAGGACGAACGCGATCGGGATCGAGATCAGGCCCGGGTTGTCGAGCGGGAACCAGTGGAAGTCCACGCCCTGCAGCATCGACGCGCTCTTGCCGGTCTTCGGGTCGACCGGCTTCCCGGAAACGGCGGGCGAGAACACGATGAGCACGATCGTCACGATCAACCCGCCGTAAATGCTCCACAGCGCGCCCTGGGTGTTAAACCGTTTCCAGAACAGCGAGTACAGAATCGTCGGCAGGTTCGCCGAAGCCGCCACCGCGAACGCCAGCGCCACCAGGAACGCGACGTTCTGCCCGTTCGCCAGAATGCCGCCGAGAATCGCGACGATGCCGATCACCACGGCGGTGATCCGCGCGACGCGGACCTCCGAGCCGGTGTTCGCCTTGCCCTTCTTCAGCACGTTCGCGTAGACGTCGTGCGCGAACGATGCCGACGCGGTGATCGTCAATCCGGCGACCACGGCGAGGATCGTGGCGAACGCGATCGCCGAGATCAGCCCGAGCAGGATCGGGCCGCCGAGGTTCAGCGCCAGCAACGGAGCCGCGGAGTTGACGCCGCCCGGGGCCTTCTTGATCGCGTCCGGTCCGACCAGCGCGCCCGCACCGTAGCCGAGCACCAGGGTGAACAGGTAGAACACGCCGATCAGCACGATCGCCCACACCACCGAACGACGCGCCTCGCGCGCGGTCGGCACCGTGTAGAAGCGCATCAGCACGTGCGGCAGGCCCGCGGTGCCCAGCACCAGCGCGATGCCGAGGGAGAAGAAGTCCAGCTTCGTCGTGCCGTTCTTGCCGTACTGCTTGCCCGGCCCGAGCAGCGCTTCGCCGGCCTCGCCCGCCTTGTCGACCGCGCCCTGCAGCAGCGACGAGAAGTTGAAGCCGTACTTGCCGAGCACCCACAGCGTCATCGCCAGCGCGCCGACGATCAGCAGCGCCGCCTTGATGATCTGCACCCAGGTGGTGCCCTTCATGCCGCCGATCAGGACGTAGGCGATCATGATCACGCCGACCACCGCGATCACCAGCGCCTGCGCGGCCTTGCCGTCGATGCCCAGCAGCAGCGCGACCAGCCCGCCCGCGCCCGCCATCTGCGCCAGCAGGTAGAAGAACGACACCACGAGCGTCGAAATCGCTGCCGCCGCGCGCACCGGACGCTGTTTCATCCGGAACGCCAGCACGTCGCCCATCGTGAACTTGCCGGTGTTGCGCAGCAGTTCCGCCACCAGCAGCAGCGCGACCAGCCACGCCACCAGGAAGCCGATCGAGTACAGGAACCCGTCGTAGCCGTACACCGCGATGGCCCCGGCGATGCCGAGGAACGACGCCGCCGACAGGTAGTCGCCGGAGATCGCGATGCCGTTCTGCGGGCCGGTGAACGCACGGCCCGCCGCGTAGTAGTCCGACGCGGTCTTCGTGTTGCGGCTCGCGCGGAACACGATCACCAGGGTGATGACCACGAACAGCGCGAAGATCGTGATGTTGAGCGTCGGGTTGCTGCCCTCGACGCTCGCCGCGAGAGTCTTCACGCCTCCTCCTTCGCCGGGTTCTCGATGTCGTCCTTGATCCGCTCGGCGAGCGGGTCGAGGTTCTTGTTGGCGTAGCGCACGTACAGCCACGTGATGAGGAACGTGGAGACGAACTGCAGGAGCCCGAAGAGGAGGCCGACGGTGAAGTTGCCCGTGATCTTCGTGCTCATGAAGCCGTGCGCGTAGTCGGCGAGCAGGACGTAGAGCAGGTACCAGGCGAGGAACAGTCCGGCCATCGGGAACACGAACCGGCGGAGCCTGCCGCGGAGTTGGCGGAACTCGGCGCTGTCGTGCACCTGCTCCCAGGTCGAGTCCGGCGGGGCGCCGGACGGGTCGCCTGCGCTCATGGGATCTCCCTTGTGCGACGCTGCGGATGTGGTCCGCGACACAGTAGGGAGGACTCCGGGCCAGGGAAACCGTCAGCGGCTCAAACGCCTCGCCGCACGACGAACGGTTGACGAACGGTCACCGGGCGCGGACGAAGGGCGCTCGTCGAGGTGCAGCCGCAGCATCGCGGCCCCGGCCCAGGACGGTGGGCGCCCGCGCAGTGACACCGTGATCATCACGCCGAACGCGAGCGGTACCGACCAGGGTGCCGGTTGCGAGACCAAGATCGCCACCCAACCTTGCATCGGCGGTCCGGCCAGCGCGAACAGGATCGATCCGGACGAGGCGGCCAGACCCGTCAGCACTCCGGCGATCGCGCCTGCGGCGGTGAGCCGCTGCCACCAGATGCCGAGCACGAGCAGCGGGCAGAACGTCGATGCGGCGACAGTGAACCCCCACGTCACCAGCACCCCGGCGTCGAGCCGCGCGGACGGCAGCGCGAGCAGCACCATCGCGATCGCGGCGAACACGACCGTCACGCGAAGGCGACGCAGACCGCCGGGCATCAGGTCGTAGGCGAGCGCGCCGGACATCACCAGCAGCAATCCCAGCGACGTCGCCAGAAACGCCGCGAACGCGCCCGCGGTGAGCAACGCGGTGAACAACTGCCCGGCCCAGCTGTGGTCGACCTGCGACGGGAGCGCGACGACCACCGTGTCGGTGTTGCCGGACAGATACAGCTGCGGCACGAGAACCCGGCCGAGGACGCCGTAAATGCCGGGGAAAAGGTAGAAAACTCCCAGCAGTGCCACGGTAATCGCAGCCGTGCGGCGTGCGGCGCGGCCGTCCGGACTGGTGTGGAAGCGCATCAGGACGTGGGGGAGACCCATCGTGCCGAGGACGGTCGCGATGAGGACCGCCCAGGTGCCGAGCAGCGGGTAGCCCTTGTCGATTTCCAGCAGCGGACGCTGCCAGTCCGGCCCGCCGAGCGCGACTTCTCCGCTGACGCCGGGGACCTGTGCGCCGGCGGCGAAGGTGAGCTGTTCTCCCTTGCGCACCACCAGTTCTCCGGGCGGCAACGTACCGCGGTCCTCGAGCGCGGTGGGTTCGCGGAAGGTGAGGGTGACGTCGTGGTCGAACTGCACCGGGGTGGCGTGCGAAAAGCGGGTGAACTCGACCGGCGTGAGGCTCGCGTCGCGGGTTTCGGCACCGACCTGGAGCACCAGCCACAGCGCGGGAACGAGGAACAGCAGGAGTTTCAGGAAGAACTGGAACGCCTGGACGTACGTCGCCGCGCGCATCCCGCCGAGCGCGAGCGTGACGCTGACCGCGGTGCCCGCGATGACGACGCCGACCCAGTACGGAGTGCCGCCGACCGCGGTGAGCACCAGCCCGGCGGTGCGGAATTGCGGGACCACGTAGATGGTTCCGATCACCAGCACGACCACCGCGGCCAGCCGGCGCAGCGCGGGAGAGGCGAGGCGCGCTTCGGCGAAGTCGGGGACGGTGAGTGCGCCGGATCTGCGCATCGGCGCGGCGACGAGGACCAGCATCGCCACGTATCCCGCGGTGAAGCCGACCGGGTACCAGAGCGCGCCGACGCCGTCCTTCACCATCAGCCCGGCGACGCCGAGGAATGAGGCCGCGGAGAGGTATTCGCCGGAGACCGCGGCGGAGTTGACGAAGGGCGAGATCCGCCGGGACGCCACCAGGAAGTCGGAGGTGGTGCGCATAGCGGCGACCCCGCGCACGCCGATGAGCAGCGTGACGAGGACGACCGGGGCTACCGCGAGCGCGATGTCCATCTATCCGCTCCTGCCCGCTCCGGCTGTGGTCCCAATGTGGCATTGGGTGCATGCGACGCACCGAATGCCACATTGGGTGCGTGAGATGCACCGAATGCCACATTGGGTGCGTGAGATGCACCGAATGCCGCGTTGGGTGCGTGAGATGCACCGAATGCCGCGTTGGGTGCGTGAGATGCACCCAATGCCACATTGGGGCGCTGCGGGCAGTCGGCTCACTGATCGTCCTCGATCTTCTCCGCGCGGCGCAGCTGCCACCACGAGAGCCCGGCCAGCACCGGGTACGGCAGAACCGCGATCAGCAGCCAGGACAGCGGAATCCCCCACAGCCGCACGCTGTCGAGCGACGGGGCGAGCGAGAACAGCACCGGCAAACCCAGCACCAGCACGAACATCCCCACCAGCGCGGGGATCCCGCGTCGCCGCTGGATCCGGTAGAGGACGGCCGCGCGTTCCGCTTCCGGCGCGCGCAGACGGGGCATCCGCCACCGGCCGCGTTCGAGCCGCCGCGACCGGGCGAGCCTCGTCTGCGGACTGGTGACGGCGACCCGCTTGGCGCGGCTCATCGGACGGCCCGCGCAATCCTTGTGCGCGGCGTTGCCGGTTCTAACCGGCTTTGCCGCTCACAAGGTGCCGGGTGCAGTCGGGTTGTCGTGCGTGGCAAAGCCGGTTCTAACCGGCCTAGCCGCTCACGAGCCCCCAAGCACCACCGCCCCCTCACCGAGCACTCCCGAGTTGCCCGCGCTGCGCCGCCTCCAGCAACCGGTCCCGGAGATCCCGCGCATGCCGTCGGCTCACCGGCACATCGCCAGCCTCCGTGTGCGCCAGCAACCCGCCCGTCGTGTCGCTTCGCAGTTCCAGCACCGCGCTCACCGCGAGCAGGAATCCGCGGTGTACCCGGGTAAATCCCGTCCCTTCCCAATATTCTTCGAGCCGCGAGATCGGCATCCGCACCGGATGGACGCCGCCGCGGGTGTGGAGGCGGACGTAGTCGCCGTTGGCTTCGGCGAACAGCACGTCGTCGCGGCGGACGTACCGCGTGCGGCCGCCGGAATCGACCGGCAGCGCGGCCATCGCGTCCGGCGAGGACTGGCGACGGCCGCTCGGCACCAAGCGCGTCACCTTCGCCAGCGCGGCGGAAAGCCGTTCCGTGCGCACCGGTTTCAGCAGATAGTCGACCGCGCCGATGCCGTATGCGGTCACCGCGTGCCCGTCGTGCGCGGTGACGAACACGATCACCGGCGGTTCGGACAGTTTCGCCAGCAGCGACGCGAGCTCCAGCCCGTCCAGGCCGGGCATGGAAATGTCGAGGAAGACCGCGTCGAAGTGGTCTGCCTGCAACAGTTTCAGCGCCTTCAACGCATCGCTCGCGCCGACGACCTCGCCGACCTCCGGCGCCTCGCGCAGCATCCGGCACAGTTCGTCCAACGCCGGCGCGAGATCGTCGACCGCCAGCACCCGCAGCCCGCTCACGGCAGCACCCCCGGCTGGAATCGCGGCACGCGCAGCACGACCCGGGTGCCTTCGCCGACCGCCGTTTCCACGGTCAGCCCGTACCAGGCCCCGTACACCGTGCGCAATCGTCTGTCCACATTGGCCAGTCCGAGCCCGGTGCCGTCGCCGCTGCCCGCGAGGATGGCCGCGGCGCGCTCGGGCTCCATGCCGACCCCGTCGTCCTCGACGCTGATCACGCAGTCGTTCCCTTCCGCCTGTCCGTGCACCTGGACGAGCCCGGTGCCCGACCGCGGCTCGATGCCGTGCCGGATCGCGTTCTCCACGAGGGGTTCGAGTACCAGGTACGGCACCGCCACCGCAAGCACCTCCGGCGCGACCCGCACCTGCACCTTGAGCCGTTCGCCCAGCACCGCCCGCTGCAGCGCGAGATACGTCTCCACCGCGCGGAACTCCTCGGCGACGACGGTGTACTCGCCGTGCCGCGACAGGCTGTAGCGGGTGTAGTCGGCGAAATCGAGCATCAGGTCGCGGGCGCGGTCCGGTTCCGATCGGACGAACGAGGCGATCACGGTGAGCGCGTTGTACACGAAATGCGGCGACATCTCCGCGCGCAGCGCCCGGAGTTCGGCTTGCGCCGCCTGGTCCGCCGAAGCTTCGAGCCGACCCCGTTCCAAAGACTGCACGACCAAGTCCGTCGCCTGCCGCGTCACCGCGCCGGGTACCTCGCCGACCAGCAGCAACGCGCCCGCCAGTTCGTCGTGGACGTGCAACGGGACCGCCGTCACGCCCCGCGAGGTGATCGGCTCCTCCTGGTGCAGCACGTCGTCCAGGATTTGGGACACCGCGTCGTCAGCTCCGGGGCGGCCGGACCACATCAACGTGCCGGAGAGATCGGAGAGCCCTAGTCCGGCGACGTCGAAAAGCCGTCGCAGACCGTGTACGGCGCGCCGGGCGCGGACTCCGGACAGGCCGTCTTTCAGGTCGTCGGCGACCTTCCGCGCCGCGCCGAGCACGCCGACGGCGTCCGGGCGGGAGCGCCACGGCAGCCGGGCACTCTCGGTCATCGACGAGCCTCCCCTCGGGTACCTGGGGGAGTAGATACTAGCCCGTAACAAGGCGAAGGGGACTTTCCGTGCGGAAAGTCCCCTTCGATCGCGACCAGAGGCTAGCAGCTCTGCTTGTAGAAGTACTGCGAATTGGCGTCCAGGTCGTCCTTGGTGATCGAGTGCAGCTGCGCGGTCAGGTTCCGCTCGGTCGGCTTGCCCTCGAGCGCGGCCACCGCCTGGTCGACGCCCTTCGTGCCGATCTGCGCCGGGTCCTGGGCGATGAGCGCCTGGTACTCGCCCTTCTTCAGACCGTCCACTTCGGACGGGCTGGCGTCGAAGCCGACCAGGTTGACCTTGCCGATCTTGCCCGCGTTGCGCAGGCCGGTCGCCGCGCCCTCGCCGGTGTTGAGGTTGGTGGCGAAGATGCCGACGAGATCCGGCGTCGAGGCCAGCGCCGCGGTGACCTTCGACGCTGCCTGGTCCGGCTCGTTCTGAGTGAACTGGATGCCCACCGACTTGAGGTTCGAGTGGTTCTTCAGCTCGTCCTCGAAGCCCTTCGCCCGGGCGGCGGTGGTGGAGGTGCCCGCGATGGTGTCGAGGACCAGCACCGAACCCGGCTTGTCGCCGACGAGCTTCGCCATGGTCTGCGCGGCGAGCTTGCCGCCCTCGGCGTTGTCCGAGGACACCGACGACACCGCGACGCTCTTGTCCTTGAGCGAGGTGTCGACCTCGACGATCTTCGTGCCGCGGTTTTTCACCTGCTGGATCGGCGCGAGCATCGCCTGGTCGTCGGTCGGCGCGATGAGCAGCGCGGCGGGCGGATTGGAGCCCATCGCGTTGACGATCGACGTCTGCATGGCCGCGTCGAACTTCTGCGGCGCCTGCGTGGTCAGTTCGTAGCCGAGCTTCTTCGCTTCGGCCTGCGCGCCGCACTGCATCGAGATGTAGAACGGTTCCGCCTGTACGCCGGGCACCAGCGCGAGTTTCTTGCTGTTCGCGGAGTTGCCGCCGGGCTTGTCCCCGGACCCGCTCTGCCCCACCTGCCCGGAGCCGCACGCGGCCACCAGCATGGCCGCGGACGCGAGCGTCCCCGCGGCGAGGACGGTTTTGCTAAATTTCATCGTAAGCACCTCTTTGTACTCGGGAACCGATTCAGCGGGAGTTGCGCTTGCGGCGGCGGCGCTGGTCGAACCACACCGCCGCGATCAGGACGGCGCCGACCGCGATCATCTGCCAGAAGTCCTGCACGTGCGTGATGTTGAAGCCCTTCTTCAGCACCGCCGGGATGAACACCCCGATCACCGTGCCGAGCATCGAGCCGACGCCGCCGAAGAGGCTCGTGCCGCCCATCACCGTCGCGGAGATGGCGTTGAGGTTGTCGTTGGTGTGCGCCGAGATCGTGGTCGACGCGTAATAGGCGAGCGACAGGAAACCCGCGATTCCGGCGAGGAAACCAGTGAGCAGGTACACCTTCAGCAGGTGCGCGGTCACACCGATGCCTGAGCGTCGCGCCGCCTCGGCGTTCGAGCCGACCGCGAACGTGTAGCGGCCGAACCGCGTGGTGTGCAGCAGCCACGCACCGATCAGCGTGATCACCACGGCCACCAGCACGAGGTTCGGGACCCCGCCGAACGACGTGCCGTAGCCGAGGGTCTTGTTCAGTTCGGTGGGCACGCTGCGCACGTCCGACCCGCCGTTGAGCAGGTACGACGCGCCGAGCGCCGCTCCCATCGTGCCGAGCGTGACGATCAGCGGCGGAATGCCCGCCACCGCGATGAGGAAGCCGTTGATCAGGCCCCAGACCGTGCCCGCGAGCACCGCCGCGACAAGCCCGACGGTGATGACGCCCCAGCCCGCGTGCGAGGCGTCGCCGCCGCTGAGCGCTTCCATGGTCTTGCCCGCGACCATCCCGGCGAAGATCAGCACCGACCCGACGGACAGGTCGATGCCGGAGGTGATGATCACGAACGTCATGCCGACCGAAAGCACCAGCAGCACGGACGTTTCGATCAGCAGCGTCTGGAAGGTGAACAGCGTCGCGAACTCGGCGGGCGCGATGGCGGTGAACACCGCGATCAACGCGATCAGCACCAGCGCGATCCAGAACGTATTGGCCCCGATGAGCCGTTTCCCCAGCGGACGCTTGCCGAACCCGCCGTCCACAGTGGCCTGGATATCCTTCACCGGAGCGCTCATGCCGCCTCCTCCTGAACGAGAGCCCCGGTCATCGCCGCGACCAGGTCCTCGAGCTTCGTGTCCGCACCGGCGAATCGGGCCACCCGCTTGCCCAGACGCAGCACCTCGATCCGATCCGACACCGAAAGCACCTCAGGCATGTTGTGGCTGATCAGCACGACCGCGATGCCCTTGTCGCGGACCTTCTTGATCACGTCCAGCACGCGTTCGCGCTGCACCACCCCGAGCGCGGCGGTCGGCTCGTCCATGAACACGACCTTCGAAGCCCACACCACCGACCGTGCCACCGCCACGCTTTGCCGCTGCCCGCCGGACAGCGAACCGATCGGCACGTCGGTGCTCTGCAGAGTCACGCCGAGCCGCTCGAACTCGACGACCGCCTGGCGGCGCATCTCCGCCTTGTCCAGCATGCCGAGCTTGCCGAGGATGCCCTTGCGCGGGATTTCCCGGCCCAGGAACAGATTCGCCGCCGGGTCCAGCTCCGGCGCGACGGCGAGATCCTGGTACACCGTCTCGATCCCGGCCCGGCGCGCGGCCACCGGCGAGTCGAGATGGACCTCTTTCCCGTCGAGCAAGATCCGGCCCGACGTCGGCTGTTCGGCTCCGGACAGGCACTTCACGAGCGTGGACTTGCCCGCGCCGTTGTCGCCGATCAATGCGGTCACCTCACCCGCGCGCGCCTGGAAAGACGCGCCGCGCAAGGCTTCCACCGATCCGTAGTGCTTGGTCAGGTCCACCGCGTCGAGCAGGATCTCGCTCATCGGCGCTAACTCCTTTCCGGGGCGGGCGGACGGCAGCGGATGACGGTGAGCGAGCCGGACAGCTCGGTCTGGCCCGCGGCGAACGGCACCGCGTAGGTGTCGCCCTTGGTCATCGGGAACTCGCCGCCGTGCTCGGTGCGCAGGGTGCCTTCGCCGTCGAGCGCGACGAGCACGCTGAACGACGGGTCGAGCGAGAACGCGTTGCCGGACAACTGAATGCGGTCGGCGCGGAAGAACTCCGCCGAGCCCGGCGCGAGCAAGTCCACTGTGGTCGCTTCGTCGCCGGAGGTGTGCTTCACGATCGTCTTGAGCCGGTCGTCGTCCCAGCCCGAGGTGTCGAGCGTTTCGATCGCGGTGTCGAAGCCGATCCCGAGGTGGCCCTTTTCCGGCGAGGCAAGGAAATCACGCCATTCCAGGGTCAGCGAGAAGTCCGTCGGCTGCTGCAGTTCGACCACGAAGACGCCTTCGCCGATCGCGTGCGGCAGCCCGGCCGGGATGTAGACCGTGTCGCCTGCTTGCACCGGGATGCTGTTGAGCGCGCCCAGCATGCTCGGCGCGTCCTGTTCGCGGGTCCACTCGGCGACGGTTTCCTTGCTCAGCGTCTCCCGGAAACCCGGGTAGACGCGCGGGTCGTCGCCGTAGGTGCCGACCACGATCCACGCCTCGGTCTTGCCGAAGTGCGAGTCGAAGTGCTTGCGGGCAAAGGAATCCGACGGGTGGAAGTGCACCGGAAGCCGCTGTCCGGCGTCGAGCAGCTTGACCAGCAGGCCGGTCGAGTCGCCGAGCTTGGCGACGTGCGCCGCGCCCAGCCACGCGACCGGGTCGGCGCCGACCGCGTCGCGCAGCCAGATCCCGCTGGGCAGCTTGGTGAGACCGTTGGTCTCCTGGCCGAACATGGTGGTGACGGAACCGACCCAGTCCTCCGGCCCGAACTTCGAGTCGGTGCCGGTGGCGCCGCGCAGGGCGGCGATGGCGTCGCCGCCCCGGTAGAACTGCGGCGGCTGGTTGGCCGGGAGTGCGACCGGCTCGAGGTGCTGGGTCACAGGGCGGCCTCACCGGAACCGCGGGCGACTAGGTGCACGGGCAGAACTACCTTTCTCGGGGCGGACTGATCGCCCTGGATGCGGGCGAACAGCAGCTCGGCCGCTGCGTGCCCGAGGGCGCTGACGTCGTGGGCGATCACGGTGACCGGCGGGTCGAGCAGGTCCGCCAGTTCGAAATCGTCGAAGCTCACCAGCGCGGGCCGGTGCTCGGCGTGCGCGAGCGCGCGCAGCAGGTGCACCGCGACCCGGTTGTTGCCCGCGATCACGGCGGTGGCCGGGTTCGGGCCGCCGGCCAGCTTGCGCACCGCGTTGCCGACGGTTTCCGGCGTCGGCGTCTGCATCGCCACGAGGCTCTCGTCGTAGGAGATCCCGTTGCGCACACAGCCTTCCCGGAAGCCGCGCAGCCGCTCGGCGGCGGTGAAGATGTCCGGGCTGTCGCCGAGGAACGCGATGCGCCGGTGGCCGTGCCGCACGAGATGGCTGACCGCCTCGATGGTGCCGCCGAGGTTGTCCACGAGCACGGTGTCGGCCACGATGTCGCCGGCCGGCCGGTCGAGGAACACCACCGGCGTGCCCGCGCGCATTTCCGGCACGAGATAGCCGTGCTGCAGCCCGGCGGGCACGATCAGCAGCCCGTCCACGCGCCGCGCGCAGAACTCCAGCGACAGCTCGCGCTCGCGGTCGGAATTCTCGCCGGACGACCCGGTCAGCACGTGTCTGCCGAAGGACGTCGCGATCCGTTCCACCGCGCGGTTCAGCTCGGAGTAGAAGGGGTTGCCGACGTCTTCGACGACCAGGCCGATGGTGCCGGTGGTCGAGCCGCGGCGCAGGTTGCGGGCGCCGAGGTTCCGGCGGAACCCCAGCTGTTCGATCGCGGCCACCACGCGTTCGGCGGTGTCCGGATGCACCGCGGGCTCGTCGTTGACGACCCGCGACACCGTTTTGATGCTGACGCCGGCCAGCCGCGCCACATCGCTCATCGTGGCCCGCCTGCTGGCGGGGCGGGGAAGCCCGTCCGCGTCCCGGCCCGAGTGAGACAACGTTGTCATAATGCGGGGGATTGGACACCATCCGGCCGCTTCGTGTCAATGGCCGCCGACCGGCTGTGCCCTGGGCGACGAATCCGCTGGTGCGGATGGTGGACATCGTTGTCTCGAATCGGACAGGCTCTCACCGCGGTCTTGACGATCCGGTGAGCCATTGCCGAAGGTAGCCCGCATCGACGGTGCGCGACAAGGTTGTCATCGATGCCTCGAGGTCGGTGACGGCGGGTTCGCGCCGGACAACTGGAGAGGCGATGGCGATGGCGCGAGCGCGCTGGAGAGCCGGACTGATCTTCCTGACTTCCGCGGTCGTGGCGACTGGGGCCTCCTTGGCCCCCGCTGCCCCCGCACTGGCCGACACCGGGGCGAACGCCGCGAAGACCGCTGACCTGGCGAAGTGGGTGAACCCGTTCGTCGGCACCCGGCCCGGCGGCGCGGACCACGGGACCGGCGGCGGCGCGGGCAACACCTTCCCCGGCGCGGTCGCGCCGTTCGGCATGGTGCAGTGGAGCCCGGACACGAAGAAATCCCAGCCGGGCGGCTATTTCTACGACGACAACACGATCACCGGCTTCAGCCTCACGCACCTTTCCGGCGCGGGCTGCACCACGTATCAGGACCTGCCGTTCATGCCGTACGTCGGCGAGATCAGCACGTCGCCCGCGACCGATCCGGGCCACTACACCTCGACCTTCGACCACAAGAACGAGCACGCGACGGCCGGCGCGTACGACGTCGCCCTCGACAACGGGGCGAAGGTCGAACTGAGCGCGACCCAGCGCACCGGTTCTGGCCGCTTCACCTACCCGGCGGGCGCGGCGTCGACGTTGCTGGTCAACACTTCCGGCTCAGTCAACGGCACCGACGACGCGTCGATCAGCATCGGCAAGGACACCATCAGCGGCTGGGCGACCAGCGGCCGGTTCTGCGGCGCGAAGAACTCCTACCGGGTCTACTTCTCGGCGAAGTTCGACACCCCGTTCGAGTCGGTCGGGACGTGGAAGAACGGCGCGGTGACGCCGGGCAAGACCGCGGAGACCGGCGGCGCCAGGGCGAAGGTCGCCCAGCCCAACGGCATCGGTTCCTCGATGGCGCGCCCGGCGAAGGCCAAGCCACAGGACACCACGGTCAGCGGACCGGGCAGCGGCGGGTACGTGACCTTCCCGAACCTCAACGGCGCGCAGGTCAACGTCCAGGTCGGACTGTCCTTTGTGTCCGTAGACGGGGCGAAGGCGAACCTGAAGGCGGAGAACAACGGCAAGAAGTCGTTCGACCAGGTGGCCGCGTCCGCGCGGCAGGCGTGGAACGACCAGCTCGGCAAGATCCAGGTCAGCGGCGGCAGCGACGCCGACACCACGACGTTCTACACCTCGCTGTACCACTCGCTGATCCAGCCGAACGTGTTCTCCGATGTGGACGGTCGCTACCCAGGCTTCGACGGCCGGATCCACCAGGCCGACCGCGGCCACGCGATGTACACCAACATCTCCGGCTGGGACATCTACCGCTCCGAAGTCCCGCTGCTGGCCACGATCGCGCCGAAGCAGACCTCGGACCTCGTGCGCTCGATGATGGCCTTCGCCGAACAGGGCGGTTCGTGGGACCGCTGGACGGTGGCGAACGACTACACCGGCGTGATGAACGGGGATCCGTACCACATCATCGTTTCCAGCGCCTACGCGTTCGGCGCGCGTGACTTCGACGCGCAGAAAGCGTTGCTGCTCATGATCAAGGGCGCGACGCAGCCGACGCAGGGCTACACCGAACGGCCGGGTCTGCAGGACTACCAGCGGCTCGGCTACGTGCCCGGCGCGGCGGCGGACACCCTGGAGTACACGAGCGCCGACTTCGCCATCGCCCAGTTCGCGAAGCGGCTCGGCGACAGCGCCACGTACACCACGTTCATGAAGCGCGCGCAGTACTGGCAGAACCTCTACAACCCGGGCAGCGGACACCTGCAGCCGCGCAACGCGGACGGCTCGTTCTCCGGGAACTACGACCCGGCCAGCTCGCAGGGCTGGGTCGAGGGCAACGGCGCGCAGTACGACTGGATGGTCCCGTACGACCTCGCCGGTCTCGTGACCGCGTTCGGCGGCACCACCGCCACGCAGTCGCGTTTGGACACTTTCTTCACGAAGCTGAACGCCGGGACCCATGAGCCGTACGCGTTCCTGGGCAACGAGCCGAACTCGAACGCGCCGTACGTGTACTCGTTCGCCGGTGCTCCGGCGAAGACGCAGAACATCGTGCGCCGGGCGATGGACGAGCTGTACAACCCGCGTCCGGAAGGCTTGATCGGCAACGACGACCTCGGGCAGATGTCGTCCTGGTACGTCTGGTCCGCGCTCGGCGTCTACCCGGAGATCCCGGGCCGCGCGGAAACCGTGCTGACCACGCCGCGTTTCGCGCACGCCGAGGTGACCACCGGGGCGGGCAAGAAGATCACCGTCAACGCTCCCGGCACCGGCGAGTACACCAGCGGCCTGAAGGTGAACGGCGGCACGGCCACCAAGGCGTGGCTGTCGGAAGGCCTGATCTCGCAGGGCGGCAAGCTGGACTTCACTCGCTCGACGACCGCGACCGCGTGGGGTTCCGCTCCGGCTGACGCGCCGCCGTCGTTCCGCGAACAGGAGAAGCCGAGCCTGTCCTTTGTGGACCCGGCACGCGCGGTGGTGCCCGCTGGCACGACCTCGACCGCTTCGGTGGGCGTGCAGGATCTGTCCGGCACCGCCAGGACCTGGACCTACTCCGCGGGCAGCGCGGACGGCATCACGCTGACCCCCGCGACCGGTTCCGTCCAGGTTCCCGCGGCGGGCAAGGGCCACGCTGACGTGACGGTGAGCGTTCCGGCGGGCACCTCCGACGGTCCGCGCCGGATCCCGGTCACCTTCTCCTCGCCGGGTCTCGCGGACGTCCAGGCGGTGCTGACCGTCCTGGTGGCGAAGCCGAACAGCTGGCTGGCCACGGTGAACAACACCGGGCTGTCGCCGGACTCCAACTCGGCGGCCGGGAACTTCGACGGCGGTGGCTGGAGCTACTCCGCGGACGCACTGGCCAAGGCCGGCGCCAAGCCGGGCAGCACGGTGTCGAGCGACGGGCTGAACTTCACCTGGCCGTCGTTCCCGGTCGGCGACCCGGACAACGTCGTGGCCTCGGGACAGACGATCAACCTGTCCGGTTCGGGACGGCTCGCGCTGCTCGGCTCCGCCAGCAACGGCAACGCGCAAGGCACGCTCACCGTCACCTACACCGACGGCAGCAAGTCCACTGCCACCATCGGATTCTCGGACTGGACTCTCGGCGGCGGCGGAGCGCAGCCGGCGTTCGGCAACCGGATCGTCCTGTCCACGCCGTACCGCAATTCCGCGGGCGGCGACCCGCAGCAGATCCGCACGATGGTGTTCGCCACCGCGCCGATCACGCTGGACGCGGGCAAAACCGTCGCGAGCGTGACGCTGCCGAGCGGCGTCAGCGGCGGCTCCCTGCACGTGTTCGCCATCGCCGCGGGCTGATCCACTCGTTCCGCAGAAGGGCTCCCGGCGGGAATTCCCGCGGGGAGCCTCTTCTGCGGACTTTTCCAAGGAGTCTCATGAGGAGCAGAGTTGTGGCGGGCGCGACGGCGCTCGCCGTGGTCGCGGCCGCGCTGACGCCGGTCGCGGCACAGGCGCGTCCGGCCGATCCGCTGGACGCGGTGAACACGTTCATCGGCACCCAGGACGAGGGCAACACCTTCCCCGGTGCGTCCGCGCCGTTCGGCATGGTCCAGTCCAGCCCGATCACCACGCACTACGCCGGATACCTGTACACCGACACCGCGATCCGCGGCTTCGGGCACTTCTTCCTGTCCGGCGCGGGCTGCTGGGAACAGGGCGGCCTGGTGTCCATGCTGCCCACCACCGGCGACATCGGCCCGGGCGCGGCGTTCGACACCAGCAAGCCGGCGACCTTCGACCAAGCCAAGTACGCCGCGCCGTACACGCACGAAGGCGAAGTCGGCAAACCCGGCTACTACAAGGTGCATCTCACCGGCTACGGCGGCATCGACGTCGAAACCACCGCCAGTACCCGCAGCGGCGTCGAACGGTATTCCTTCGACAAATCCGGCCCGGCCAACGTTTTCGTCAATGTCGGGCAGGCCAACGCGAAGGAACCGGTCAGCGGCAGCAGCGTCCGGATCGTCGACGACCACACCATCGCGGGCACCGTCGAATCGCAGGCTTTCTGCGGTGGCAAGCCTTACACCACTTACTTCACCACGAAATTCGACCAGCCGTTCTCCTCGTACGGCACGTGGTCGCCGGACGGCGGCACGCCCGGCAGCCGCTCGGCACAAGGCGGCGCGGGCCTGCGCGGCGCGTGGCTGACCTTCCCCAAGGGCGGCCAAGTCACTGCCACCACATCGATTTCCCAAGTGGACGCTCGCGGTGCGGACACGAACCTCGCCGCCTCGCGCGTCCGTCCGTTCGACGCAGTGAAGAAGGACGTCCAGCGAGACTGGCGACGCGAACTGTCCAGTGTGGACATCACCGGCGGCACCCCGGACGACCGCACGGTCTTCTACACCTCGCTCTACCACGCCTTCCTGCAACCGCTGACCGCGAACGACGCCGACGGCCGGTACTACGGCTTCGACAAGAAGATCCACCGCGCGATCGGCTGGACGTACTACGACTTCTTCTCCCTCTGGGACACCTACCGCTCGCAGAACCAGTTGCTGGCGCTGCTGAAACCGGACCGCGCCCGCGACATCGCGAAGAGCATCCTCGCCATCCACGACCAAGGCGGCTGGCTCCCGCGCTGGGCGTACGCGAGCCAGGAAACGAACACGATGACCGGCGACCCGGTCACGCCGTTCCTGGTCGACCTGTGGCGGTTCGGCGCGCTGAGCGGCGAAGAAATGCACGCCTACCAAGCACTGCTGCAGAATTCGACCGAGATCCCGCCCGCGTCGTCGCCGTTCCAAGGCCGTTCCGGCAACGCGAGCTACCAGGCCGACGGATTCGTCCAATACGACCCGAATTTCCCGAAAAAGGGCCAGGACACCGATCCGGCACACGGCGCGTCCGCGACGCTGGAATACGCCCTCGCCGACTGCTCCCTCTCGGTGATGGCCTCCGCGCTCGGCCGCAAGCAAGACGCGAAGCAACTCGCCGCCAAGGGCCGGACGTACGCGACGCTGTGGGATCCGTCCGTGACCGACCGCGGCTTCACCGGCTACTTCCGCCCGAAGGTCACCGGCGGCAGCTGGTACACCCCGGCTGACGGCCCGTACAGCCCGCAAGGCCAGGACGGCTTCCACGAGGGCACGGCCTGGCAGTACCAGTGGCTGGTGCAGCAGGACGTGCCCGGCCTGGTCGCGAAGATGGGCGGCGCGGCCAACGCGGGCAAGCGGCTCGACGACTTCTTCGCCTACGACGACCTGGTGAAGGACCCGGCGAAGACCGCGCACGAGAAGTGGGTCGTCGGCCCGTACGACTACTACAAGCAGTTCCGCTACAACCCCAACAACGAGCCCGATCTGCACTCGCCGTGGATGTACACGCTCACCGGGCAGCCGTGGAAGACCTCCGCGGTGGTGCGGGCCGCGCACACCTTGTTCACGAACGCTCCCAACGGCGTCACCGGCAACGACGACCTCGGCACCATGTCCGCCTGGTACGTCTTCAGCGCGCTCGGCCTCTACCCGGCCGTTCCGGGCACCGGCAACTTCGTGCTGAACGCGCCGCGGTTCGCCAAGTCGGTAGTGCACCTGCCGAACGGCCGCGACTTCACCATCAACGCGCGCGGCGCGAACGGGGCGCAATTGCAGTACGTCTCCGGGTTGCGCGTCAACGGCACGGCGTCGGACAAAACGTTCGTCAGCCTCGAACAACTGCGCCGCGGGTCCACTCTGGACTTCGCGCTGACCGCCGACGCGCCGAAGGCCACGTGGGGAACGTCACCCTCCTCCGCGCCGCCTTCTCCTTGTGCCGGTTAGTGTTCGCACGTGGACGGTAAGTGAAGGCCGCCTCCCGGATCCTGGGATCGGGAGGCGGCCTTTCCCGTTAACCGGGCATTTCCCGCCTGTTTCCGGCTCTCGTCCGGAATTGGTTCGGACCTTTGCCGCGATTGCTCGTGACCAGAGTCACGGGCCCCGGTGTTCCGGTGAGGCCGGTCACGCCTCACACTGGTCTCATACCCGTTCGACAGTGCTGTTGACGCCAGGCGGTTTCCGTCCGCCTTGGACAGTCCGTCGGACGTGTTTTTTGTGTGTGCAGTCAGCACGCACCGGGTGACGCACAGGAGGATGTCGTGTCCAGCAAGGCCGCTCTCGTGTTCCGCGTGGCCGCAGTCGCCGAGGCTCTGTCCTGGCTCGGCTTGCTGATCGGGATGTTTCTCAAGTACGTCGTCGACGCGTCTAACGAGGGCGGCGTGCCCGTCCTCGGCATGGTGCACGGCGTCGTCTTCGCCCTGTACGTGATCGTCTCCCTGTCCGTGGCCAAGCCGCTGGGCTGGCGCGGCAAGACCCTGGTGCTGGCGCTGCTCGCGAGCATTCCGCCGCTGTTCACCTGGCTGTTCGAGAAGTGGGCCCTGCGCAACGGCAAGCTGGACGGCCCGCAGCGGCTGACCCACGGCGGCGTCGGCCTCTTCGTCCGCGCGCAGGAGCCGGTCGGCGTCTGATCTTCCGCTTTTCCCGAAGGGCCCGTGCGAACCGCGCGGGCCCTTCGTGCGTTACGAGGTGAAATCGCCCGCGGACTTGCGGACCTTGGTGAGCAGGTCGGTGAGCTGCTCCACCTGCCGCTCGGTGAGCCCAGTAAGCCCGAAGTCGATGTCGGTGACCGCGGCGGTGGCGGTTTCCCGCAGCGCGCGCCCCTCGTCGGTGATCTCGACGAGCGTGGTGCGCCGGTCGGTGGGATGCGGCACGCGCTTCACGAGCCCGTCGCGCTCGAGCCGGTCCACTATGTTGGTGACGCTGGTGGGATGCAGTTGGAGCCGTTCGCCCATCACCCGCATCGGCAGCCGCGCGTTGCGGGAGAAGGTGAGCAGCACCAGCGCCTCGTAGCGGGCGAAGGTGAGGCCGTGCGGCTTGAGAGCGCCGTCGACCGCCGACTGGATGATCTGCTGCACCCGCATCACACCGGTGACCGCGGCCATGGTTCCGGCCGGGCCGATCCGGTCTTCCCACAGCTGCGCGGCACGGGCGATCGGATCGAACGGCAGCGGACGGTTCATGGCAACCGAAGCTACCAGCGGGTACCCCGGTCGTGGGGGTCGCCCTGCGAGAACAGCGAAAGGAATCCGGCATGATCGTCGCGTTCAGCGTGAGCCCCTCGGCGGGGGAACCGGACGGCGGAGTGAGCGAGGCCGTCTCGCGCGCGGTGAAGGTGGTGCGCGAATCGGGCCTGCCGAACTCGACCAGCTCGATGTTCACGGAGATCGAAGGCGACTGGGACTCCGTGATGGCGGTGGTGAAGAAGGCGGTGGAAGCCGCGGGGGAGGGCTCGGCGCGCGTCGGGCTGGTGCTGAAGGCCGACATCCGCCCCGGTTACGACTCCGGCCAGCTCACCGCGAAGGTCGAGCGCGTGGAAGCGCACCTGCGCGAGGACTGAGCTACGGAATCGGCGGCGTGAACGCGACGGTCCAGCGTCCCTTGGCGCTGGTCACCGCGAGCCGGTAGCTGAACTGCTCGCCCGTCCCGGTCTTCCCCTGCACGACGGCCGCGGTCGGCGAGCGCTCGTCCGGCGCGAGCCGCACGGAGATGTCGTGCGCGTTGCCGTCCTTGAGGACGCTGACGTAGTCCTTGGCGAGGTCGTCGCCGCCGGAGCCGGGGACGTCGAAGAGCCCGGCGAGCGCGTCCGCGTCCCGCCCGCTCAGCGCCGCGGTCAGCTCCGTGCGCAGTTCCGGCGGGGACGCCGCGCCGGGCGGGTCCTGGTGCGCGACGGTCGCCGTGATGCTGGCGATCCACGCCACCGCGACCACGACGGCCGCGGCCACCGTGACGTTGCGCCGGCTGAGCATCCTGCGGCCTCCTCGTTGTCCTCGCGCAGAGCATGCCTCAGCGGAGTGCGTATGCCAAAAGCGAACCTCGGGGCTGCTGCTGAACTCTCGCGGCGAGGCGTGCCAGGATGGAGGGCGTGACACACCCACGCGGATCTGCAGCGAACTCAGCGGCCATGTCCGCCGCGTTGTCCGGCGCGGTCGACCTGTCCGCGCTCAAAGCCAGGGCGGAGGCGTCCCGGAACCAGCCGCCTTCGGGGGCGGGACAGCCGGGCGGCACGTCCGCGCCTCCGTCGGACACGGTGCTCGAGGTCACCGAGGCGACCTTCCAGTCCGTCGTCGAACTCTCCCTCAACCAGCTCGTGGTCGTCGACCTGTGGGCCGGGTTCTCCGAACAGTGCCAGCAGCTGACCGCGGTGCTGGAGCGGCTGGCCGGCGAGAGCGGCGGCGCCTGGGTGCTCGCGAAGGTCGACGTCGAGGCGAACCCGCGCATCGCGCAGGCGTTCGGCGCGCAGTCGGTCCCGACCGTGGTCGCGATCGCGGGCGGCCAGCCGGTGGACGCCTTCTCCGGCGCGCTGCCGGAGCCGGAGATCCGCAAGTGGCTGAACTCCCTGCTCGACGCGCTGCGCGACCGCCTGCCCGGCATCCGCGCCGCCGAAGAGGCCCGCGGTCCGGTCGAGGAGCCGGAAGACCCGCGCTTCACCGAGGCGGAGGAAGCCTTCGAGCAGGGCGACTACGCCGCCGCGCAGGCCGCGTACGAGCGCATCCTGGACGCCGAACCGGCCAACGAGCTGGCGAAGAACGCGCTGGCCCAGGTCAAGTTCACCGCCCGCGCCGAAGCCGCCGACCCGAGCGCCCGCGAGAAGGCCGAGGCCGACCCGAAGGACATCGACGCCCAGCTCGCGGCCGCCGACCTGGACATCGCGGAACAGGACGTGGAAGGCGCGTTCCGCCGCCTGGTCGACGTCGTCCGCCGCACCGCCGGGGACGACCGCAACCGCGTCCGCGAACACCTGGTCGCCCTGTTCGAACTCTTCGACCCGGCCGACGAGCGCGTCGCGAAGGCCCGCCGCGACCTGGCGAGCGCCCTGTTCTGAGCTGACGAAAAGGGCCGCACCGGAGCGTTCCGGTGCGGCCCTTTTTCTGTCTGGCTCAGGGGTACTGCTTCGAGCAGGAAGACGACCCCTCGAGATAGCCCCGCCGCAGCGCCTCGACCCGGTCGAACCCGCTGTCCGGCCGCTCCCCGTTCACGTTCGCCGACACCAGCCCGTCCGGCCGGAGCAGATCCGCGATCGCCTCGTCCAGGTCGCCGGACGACAGCTTCAGCCGCACCTCGCCGGTCGGGTGGTTCGAGAACGCCGCCCAAGCCCCTACGAGGCAAGCCGTGCGCAACCCGGCATTGGGTGTGTCGATCGACGCTCCCACGCCCTTCTGGACCCCGATCGCGTACCGCGACGCCAGCTCGGCGAAGGCGGCGAAGTCGCCCAGCCCGCCCCCAGGCCGGCCGGCCATCTCGGCTTCCTGGTCCACCGGCTCGGCCAGCTTCTCCAGCGCCCGCTGGTCGAAAACCACCGTGTTGTCGTTGGGGCAATAAGACGCGGGCGGGGTGCTCGGCCCGCCGGGACAGCTGCCCGACCCGGCCCGGAACTGCGGCCCCTGCACGCCCGCTTCCCGGAACGCCTCGTCGAGGCTGCCCTTCAGCTTCGCCACCCGCTGCTCGTCGAACGGGGCGTCGCCCTTGCCCTTGTCGCCCGAGTCGAACGGCCGCTCGGTCAACCGCTTCTGCACGTTCTGCGCGTTCATCGCCGCGCATTCCTTCGGCCCCTTCTCGAACCCGGCCTGGAACGCGTACGTCCGGTCGAAGGCCGTGCCGTGCGCCTGCCGGTCCGTCGCGCTGGTCCCGGCCTGGTCGCGGATGAAGAACATCGCCGCCATGATCTGGTCGAGCCCCTCGGCGGTCGACACCCGGTAGAACTTGCTCTTGTCCTCGGCGACCCACCGGAAGTACCCGCCGGCGAAGCAGTCCGCCTGCTGCTCCTTCACCACCGTCGGCGTCGACTTCGAAATCCCCGCGGTCGCCCCGAGCCGGTACTGGATCGCGTGGCCGAACTCGTGCGCCAGCACGGTCACCACCGACATCGGCCCGAACCGCTTGCGCAGCATCGGCAGCAGCACGCCGCGGTCCCAGGCCACCGAATCGTCGCCCGCGCAGTAGAACGCGTTCACCAGCTGCTTGACGCTGCCGCACGCGGTGTCCTCGGTGTCGTGCTTCGAGTCGTAGGACAGCAGCGATTTGACCGGCTCGAACCGCTTGCCGCCGAACTCCGCGGGCAGCGCCTCGGTCCAGTACGCCTGCACGTCCGCGATCGCGGCGGTGGCGAGCTGGTCGTCCTCGCCGCCGCTGGCGTTGCGCACCCGCAGGTCCGGCCGCGGCGCGTCGGTCCGCAGCCCGCTCTCGAAGTGCGTGACCGGCAGGCCGGCGACGTTCCCGGCTCCCGGCGTCGCCGCCGGAGTCTTGTCCCCGCACGCGGCTGTTCCCAGCACGGTCGCCGCGACCAGCGCGACCAGCGCGTACCGGCGTCCCCCTCGGCTCATGTTCCCTCGTTCCCCATCCGCGTCCGACAACGAACCGGGACATTACTGACCCGGATGGCGGAACGTGGCGGCAATCCCCGAAGTGGGGTGCGAGCGCGGGCGAAGCGGGCCGGATATCGTCGCTGACCATGCGTGCAGTCCGCCGGTTCACCGTCCGTGCCAGCCTGCCCGAGCCGCTCGCCGGGCTCGGGGCACTCGCGACCAACCTTCGCTGGACCTGGCATCCGCCGACGCGCGACCTGTTCGCCTCGATGGACGCCGAACTGTTCAACAAGATCCGCGACCCGCTGCGCATGCTCACCGCGCTGCCGCCGGAGCGGCTCGAGGAACTGGCGAAGGACGAGGACTTCCTGAACCGCACCCGCGAGGCCGCGGCCGGGCTGGAGCGCTACCTCAGCGAACCGCGCTGGTACCAGCGGCGCACCGACGACGGCCTTCCGCAGGCGGTCGCGTACTTCTCGATGGAATTCGGGGTCACCGAGGCGCTGCCGAACTACTCCGGCGGCCTCGGCGTGCTCGCCGGCGACCACCTCAAGGCGGCCTCGGACCTCGGCGTCCCGATGGTCGGCGTCGGCCTGCTGTACCGGTCCGGCTACTTCCGCCAGGGCCTGTCGCTGGACGGCTGGCAGGTCGAGCACTACCCGGTGATCGACCCGAACGCCTTCCCGCTGGAGCTGGTCACCGAGGACGGCCGCCCGGTGCTGGTCGAGGTCGCCATGCCCGGCGGACGCGACCTGCGCGCGCAGATGTGGCGGGCGCGCGTCGGCCGGATCCCGCTGCTGCTGCTCGACACCGACATCGAGGCCAACGACGAGGACCTCCGCTCGGTCACCGACCGGCTGTACGGCGGCGACGCCGACCACCGGATCCGGCAGGAGATCCTGGCCGGCATCGGCGGGTTCCGCGCGGTGCGGAAGTTCTGCGAGCTGACCGGGCATCCGCAGCCGAAGGTGTTCCACACCAACGAGGGCCACGCCGGATTCCTCGGGCTGGAGCGTGCCCGCGAGATCATCCAGTCCGACGGTCTCGCCTTCGACGAGGCGCTGCCCGCGGTCCGCGCCGGCACCGTGTTCACCACGCACACGCCGGTCAGCGCGGGCATCGACCGCTTCCCGGTCGACCTCGTGCAGCGGTACTTCTCCGACGGCAGGCTCGTCCCGGACGTCGACGTCCGCCGCGTGCTGCAACTCGGCGCGGAGGACAACCCCGGCCTGTTCAACATGGCGCACATGGGACTGCGGCTGGCGCAACGGGCGAACGGCGTCTCCAAGCTGCACGGCCGCGTCACGCGCCGGATGTTTTCCCGCCTGTGGCCCGGTTTCGACGACGCCGAGGTGCCGATCGCGTCCATCACCAACGGCGTGCACGGGCCGACCTGGGTGGCGCGCGAGCTGAGCGCGCTGCTCGGCGGCAACCACGAGGAGTTCGGCCACGAGGGCCGCACGCCGGACAGTTCGCTGCGCGACGGCGTCAGCGACCAGCAGCTGTGGGAACTGCGCCGGGAACTGCGGGGGAAGCTGGTCGGCGAGGTCCGGCGGCGGGTGCGGGCGGCGTGGATGCAGCGCGGCGCGTCAGCATTGGAACTGGGCTGGACCGTCCGCGTCTTCGACCCGGACGTGCTGACCGTCGGCTTCGCCCGCCGCGTGCCGACGTACAAGCGGCTCACGCTGATGCTGCGCGACCCGGACCGGCTGCGCGCGCTGCTGCTGGACGAGAAGCGCCCGATCCAGATCGTGATCGGCGGCAAATCGCATCCCGCCGACGAGAACGGCAAACAGCTGATCCAGCAGATCGTGCGGTTCGTCGACGATCCCGCGGTGCGCCACCGCATCGTCTTCCTGCCGGACTACGACATGTCGATGGCCCGCTACCTCTACCGCGGCTGCGACGTGTGGCTGAACAACCCGGTGCGGACGCTGGAAGCGTGCGGCACGTCCGGGATGAAGTCGGCGCTCAACGGCGGCCTGAACCTGTCCATCAAGGACGGTTGGTGGGACGAGTGCTACGACGGCTCGAACGGCTGGGCCATCCCCACCGCGGACGGCGTCACCGACCCGCTCCGCCGCGACGACCTCGAAGCCGCGGCGCTGTACGACCTGCTCGGCCAGCAGATCGCGCCGCTCTACTACGACACCGGCGAGGACGGCGTGCCGACCGGCTGGCTCGCGATGGTCTGGCACACGCTCGAAACGCTGGGCCCGCGAGTGCAGGCGTCGCGAATGGTGCGCGAGTACGTGGATTCCGGTTACCTGCCCGCATCGAGGATGGTCGCCGCCGCCACCGACAACGGCCACCAGGGCGCGCTTTCGCTGGCGGACTACCGGACCAAACTGGAAGTCGCGTGGCCGCGCGTGCGGATCTTCGACGCCGAACTCCAGTACGACCACACCGAACGCCTCGTGGTGGGCACCGAGGTCACCATCCGCGCCCGGATCGACCTGGCCGGCCTCGAACCGTCCGAAGTGGACATCCAAGCCGTAGTGGGCCAGGTCGGCGACGGGGACGAACTCGCGGACGCGGTACAGGTCCCGATGACACCGGACGGAATCGGCGCGTTCGCCGCGACCCTGCGCCTGCCACGAGCAGGCTCGGTCGGCTACACGGTGCGGGTGCTGCCGAAGCATCCGCTGCTGGCTAGTCCGGCGGAACTGGCGCGCGTCGTGCTCGCCTGAGCCCGCTCGCGCCCCAATGCCACATTGGGTGCATCTGACGCACCCAATGTGGCGTTCGGTGCGTGGGACGCACCCAATGCCACATTGGGGCGCTCGCGACCCAGCTCAATCGACCGCCGGGGTTCCGCCTTCCCGCACCGGCAACCCAGCCGCCGCCCAAGCCCGGAACCCGCCCACCAGATCCGTAGCCCGCGCCAGCCCCAGCCGCTGCAGATCCGCCGCGGCCAGGCTCGACGCGTACCCCTCGTTGCACACCACCACCGCGACCGTCTCCGCCGAAACCCCCGGCAGCCGCCACTCGCTTTCCGGGGCCAGCCGCCACTCCAGGTGGATCCGCTCGACCACCACCGAGCCGGGGATCTCGCCCTCGGCGACCCGGTTGGCGTACGGCCGGATGTCGACGATCAGCGCGCCGTCGGCCTGCAATTCGGCGGCGCGCGCCGGGTCCGCCCGGTCCAGCGTGGACCGGGCGGCGGCGAGGAAACCATCAAGTGCGCTCATGACCGCACAATGGCAGGAAGCGGCGGGATCTCGTTCGGCACGTCGGCGAGGCTCGTGTACTCGCGCGTCGGCACCAGCGGCGGCGAGTAGGCGTGCACGCTGGCCGCCGGTTCGCTGCCGACGCCGAGCACCTGGTGCGCGCGCCCCGCTCCGAAGCCGATGCCCTGGCCCGCGAGGTGCGTGCGGCGGCGCACCGGGCCGCCGGGGTAGCGGTACTCCTCGCCGAGTTCGCCCTGCAGCACGGTGAACGAACCCGACGCGCCGCCGTGGTCGTGCGGCTTCGTGGCCTGGCCGGGCAGCCACGACAGCAGCCACAGTTCGACGCCGTCGGTCAGCGCGAGGCGCGCCCACCAGCGCCGGTCCTCGTCGAAGCGCAGGACGTCGCGCAGGCTGGTGGTCAGTTCGGTGGTGACCGTGCGGGTCAGGTCGACCAGCTCGCGCGGCGTCCACAGCAGCCGCGACGGGTGCAGCAACTCGGGCAGCAGCGGATCGGTCAGCTGGGGGTGGATTTCGATTTCCGGACGGACGATGGACGTGGTCAACGCGGGTGCTCCTGGAATGAGTCGGTGCCGGGACGCGAGGCAGCGCGGCACGCCGACGGAGGATCAGCGTGCGTGCCGCGCCCGGCTACATCCGCTGGAAGCCACCAGGAGCAGGTCGATCGCGCGACGGCGCCACAACACGGGGCGCGCGGACCTGGACATGCCGGGGATGCTGCCACAGCCACGCGATCACGGCCGCTCGTCCCAGCGGCTGGACGCCCGGCGCGCCGTTAGCCCCGGGCGGGTGCGAGTCGGTGCCCGGGCGACCGCCACAATGGGCTCGTGAGCGAGCCGATCCTGCCCAGCGATCCTGACGACCTCGTCGTGCGGATGTCCGGTGTCGGCGTCCGCCGTACCGGAAACGACCTCCTCGCGGCCCTCGACTGGGCGGTCGAGCTGGACGAGCGATGGGTGGTGCTCGGGCCGAACGGGGCCGGCAAGACCACCCTGCTCCGCCTGGCCGCCGCCGAACTGCACCCCACCTCCGGCACTGTCGACCTGCTCGGCGACCGGATCGGCAAGGTGAACATCTTCGACCTGCGCCCGCGCATCGGGTTCACCTCCGCCGCGATCGCCCAGCGCGTGCCCGGCGACGAGCTCGTCGGCGACGTCGTGGTCAGCGCCGGGTACGCGGTGATGGGCCGCTGGCGCGAGCAGTACGACCGGATGGACCTCGACCGGGCGACCGAACTGCTCGGCACGCTCGGCATCGCGCACCTGGCCGAGCGCACGTTCGGCACGCTGAGCGAGGGCGAGCGCAAGCGCGTGCTGATCGCCCGCTCGCTGATGACCGACCCGGAGCTGCTGCTGCTCGACGAGCCCGCCGCGGGCCTCGACCTCGGCGGCCGCGAGGACCTCGTGGCCCGGCTGTCGGTGCTCGCGATGGACCCGGACGCGCCGGCGATGGTGCTGGTCACCCACCACGTCGAGGAGATCCCGCCGGGCTTCACCCACGCGCTGCTGCTGCGCGAGGGCCGCGCGGTGGTGTCCGGGCTGGTGGACGACGTGATCACCAGCGAGAACCTGTCCAAGACGTTCGACCAGGACCTGGTGCTGCAGCGTTCGGGCGAGCGGTTCTTCGCCCGCCGCAGGTAGGTCGGCTAGGTTGGCCTTACCGGCCGGTAGCCTGCTGGCGCTGCGTCAACGCCGTTAACGAGGAGGAGTTCGCGTGGGAGAGTTCGTAACCCTGGAGGTCGAGGGCGGGGTCGGCACGATCCGGCTGGACCGGCCGCCGGTCAACGCGCTGAACAACCAGGTGCAGGCCGAGCTCGCCGAGGCCGCGCGCGAGGCGTCCGACCGCGACGACGTGCGCGCGGTGATCCTCTACGGCGGCGAGAAGACCTTCGCCGGCGGCGCGGACATCAAGGAGATGGCGTCCCGCACGTACCCGGAGATCGCGAAGTTCGGCGCCGAGCTGACCGCGTCGCTCGCCCGGGTCGCGAACATCCCGAAGCCGGTCGTCTGCGCGATCACCGGCTACGCCCTCGGCGGCGGCCTCGAACTGGCGCTGACCGCGGACTGGCGGATCGCCGGCGACAACGTGAAGGTCGGCCAGCCGGAGATCCAGCTCGGCATCATCCCCGGCGCGGGCGGCACGCAGCGGCTGACCCGGCTGATCGGCCCGAGCAAGGCCAAGGACCTGATCTTCACCGGCCGGTTCGTGAAGGCCGAAGAGGCGCTCAAGCTCGGCATCGTCGACGAGGTCGTGGCCCCGGACGACGTGTACGCGGCGGCGCACAAGTGGGCCTCGCAGTTCGCGAACGGCCCGGCGGTGGCACTGCGCGCGGCGAAGACCGCGATCGACTCCGGCCTCGACGTCGACCTGGCCACCGGCCTCAAGATCGAGACGCAGCTGTTCACCGCGCTGTGGGCGACGGAGGACCAGAAGAACGGCATGCAGTCGTTCATCGACAACGGCCCCGGCAAGGCCAGTTTCGAGGGGAAGTGACTTCCGTGTCCGACCCGGCGCCGAACCCGCACGCCACCGAAGACGAGGTCAAGGCGGCCTACGCCGACCCGAAGCTCGCGAACGTCCTCTACCACGACTGGGAAGCCGGGACGTACGACGAGAAGTGGTCGATTTCCTACGACGAGCGCTGCATCTCCTACGCCACCGACGTGTTCAACGCGGTGGCGGGCGACGACGGCCAGCCGTACCAGCACGCGATGGAACTGGGCAGCGGCACCGGCTTCTTCCTGCTGAACCTGATGCAGGGCGGCGTCGCGAAGAAGGGTTCGGTCACCGACCTGTCGCCGGGCATGGTGCAGGTCGCGCTGCGCAACGCCGAGGGCCTCGGCCTCGACGTCGACGGCCGGGTCGCCGACGCGGAGCGGATCCCGTACGACGACAACACGTTCGACCTCGTGGTCGGGCACGCGGTGCTGCACCACATCCCGGACGTGCGCCAGGCGTTCGGCGAGGTGCTGCGCGTGCTCAAGCCGGGCGGGCGGTTCGTGTTCGCCGGCGAGCCGACGAAAATCGGCGACCGCTACGCGCGCCGCCTCGGCCAGCTCACCTGGTACCTGACCACGAACATCACCAAGCTGCCCGCGCTGAGCGGCTGGCGGCGTCCGCAGTCCGAATTGGACGAATCCTCGCGCGCGGCGGCGCTGGAGGCTGTGGTCGACATCCACACCTTCGACCCGTCGGAGCTGGAAGCGATGGCGCGCGGCGCCGGCGCCCAGGACGTCCGCGCGGTCACCGAGGAGTTCTCGGCGGCGCTGGCCGGCTGGCCGATCCGCACCTTCGAGGCCGCGGTGCCGCAGGAGAAGCTCACCGTGCGCTGGCGGCTGTTCGCCTACCACCTGTGGCTGCGGCTGTCCGCTTTGGACAAGAAGCTGCTGTCGAAGGTGCTGCCGCGCGAGCTGTTCTACAACGTGATGATCACCGGGACCAAGCGGCCGTCCTGAATTGCCCTACAGTTTCACGCTCGACGACGTCGCCTTCCTGCGCTCCGGCGCGGGACGGGCGGCGCTCGCCGAGTGCTCCGCTTTGGACGGTTCGCGGATCGCGGACGTCACGACCGCTCGTCGCCTGGCCGGGGAGCACGCTTCCCCGGTGCTGGAAACCGTTGCGCTGCGGCATAAATCGGTTCTGAAACTGGCTTCGTCCGAAGATTGGCTGTTCACTGGCGACGCCCTGCAGCAGGCGAGCGCTACGCCAGTGGCCCGGCATCGAGCTTCCCGGCTCGCGGGGTTGCCGGTGCACGACGTCACCTGCTCGGTCGGCGCGGACCTGGTTGAACTGTCTCGCGTCGCCTCGGTGGCTGTCGGGTCCGATGT
Organism: Amycolatopsis sp. VC5-11; assembly: GCF_037034185.1. NCBI lineage: Bacteria > Bacillati > Actinomycetota > Actinomycetes > Pseudonocardiales > Pseudonocardiaceae > Amycolatopsis > Amycolatopsis sp. VC5-11. Next base: position 416,532 of record NZ_JBAGKF010000004.1, read on the forward strand.
GGACCCCGTACGGCTGGAAATGGCTCAGCACAACGCTTCCGCTGCCGGAGTTTCCCCGCTCATCGCCCGGGCCGACGCCTTGCGGCCGATTTCCCGGGCCACCGCAGTGGTCGCCGATCCCGCCCGCCGCGACTCCGCGGGTCGCCGGGTGTGGCGTCCGGCCGACTTCCTGCCGCCGCTCGACGAACTCGTGGCCGCGTATCCCGGCCGGATCCTGTCGGTGAAATGCGCGCCCGGCATGGATTTCTCCATCGCGCCGTGGGCGGACGAGGTCGAACTCGTGTCGCTCGACGGCCAAGTCCGCGAAGCCTGCCTGTGGCGCGGGCTCTCGTCCGGGGTCACCCGCCGCGCGACAGTGTTGCGTTCGGACGGTACACAGTGGACTCTCACTGACGCGGAACCGGACGACATTCCTGTGCGGGCGGCGGGGGAGTGGCTGGTCGATCCGGACGGCGCGGTCGTCCGAGCCGGGCTCGTGCGGCATTACGCGGCGCGGCACGGCTTGTGGCAACTGGACGAACGCATCGCCTACCTCACCGGCGACACGCCGCCGCCCGGAGTTCGTGCCTTCCGGGTGCTCGAACAGTTGCCGTACCGGGAAAAGACGCTCGGACAGGCGTTGAAGAAGCTCGACGTCGGACGGCTGGAGATCCTCGTCCGCGGCCTCGACGTAGACCCGGACGCCTTGCGTCGCAAGCTGAAACCGCGCGGTCGCGAAGGGTCCACTGTGGTGCTGACGCGGATCGGCCGGTCGCCGGTGGCGTTCGTGTGCCGCGCCGAGCGCATCCCGATGGAGGGTTCCCAAGCCGGGGAACGCGGCGTAAGTTCTGCGGGTTGACGCATCATCACTGGAGGGTCGCTGTGTCTCGTTTTCCCGCTCTCGTCAAACTGGCCGCCGCCGCGGCCATCGGAGCCACCGTCGCAGGCGGCGCGACCGCGCTGGCCGGGTCCGACGCCGTCACTGCCGCGCACGGCCGCGAACCGGCCAACATCGGCCAGGTGAAGAACGACGTCAAGGCGTACTACGGGGACTGGCTCGACGCGTCCGGCAAGCACCACTACTCCGAAACCAGCCGGTTCGTCACCGACACCAAGCGCGTGGTCGCCGACGCGAAGCGGTACCTGCAGCAGAAGCTCGGGAAGGTGAAGAACCCGGCGATCGTGCTCGACGTGGACGACACGTCCGAGATCACCTACGGCTGGGAAGCCGACAACGACTTCGGCTTCGACCCGGTGAAGCAGCAGAAAGCCATCGACGACGGCACGTTCGAGGCCAACAAGCCGGTGCTGGAACTGGCGAAGTGGGCCGCCGACCGCGGGGTGCGGATCTACTTCCTGACCGGCCGCAACGACAAGCAGGGCCCGCAGTCGCTCAAGAACCTCGCCAACGAGGGCTACCCGACCCCGGCCGGCGCGTACTTCAAGCCGAAGACCACCCCGCCGGACTATCTGCCGTGCGGGCTGACCTGCACCACCGTCCAGTACAAATCGGGCACCCGCGCGCACATCCAGTCGACCGGCGCGCACATCGTGCTCAACCTCGGCGACCAGTTCAGCGACCTCGAAGGCGGCTACGCGGACCGCCCGGTGAAGCTGCCGAACCCGATGTACTACCTGCCCTGAGTTCCTTGCCGGAAGCAGCCCGGGTCCCGCGCCGGGCCCGGGCTGCTCCGTTTCTCCTCAGCCGGAATACCCGGCGAAGATCTTCGAGAATTCGTACGGCTGCTGGGAAATGTTCGTGCACCGGTACAGCGGCCCGCTGCACGCGTTCGCGTCCCGGCCGAGTTCCCAGAACGACAGCATTCCCAGGTGGACACTCTGCGCGAAGCTGACCACGGCGCTGGCGTCCTTTGGGTAGAAGATCTCGTTCTGCGAATCGTTGACGCCGAGCATCGGCGTGAGCCCGACCTTCTGCCAAGCGTCCGCATCGGACAGTCCGAGCGCCGATTTCAGTTGCGCCTGCGTGGATCGCGCCGCCTGGATCGCCTTGGCACCCTGGTCGCCGGAGCCCTGGTAGTAGTCCATCGCCATGACGTTCACCAGGTCGAGATTGACGCCCGCGTCCCGCGCCGAGGTCACGACGTTCAGCCCGTCCGACGTGAGCCCGGTCGGAAGCACCGGCAGCGTCAGGGAAATCTTGAGCCCGGGATTGTCGTCCTGCACCTTTTTCAGTGCCTGCGAACGAAGTTTGATCGAACCCGGGTCGGCGACCGCCGCGCCCTCGATGTCCACGTCGATGTACTTGAGGTCGTAGGCTTTGATCACCGCCTCGTACTCGCCGACCAGCGAATTGACGTCCCCGCACGCCTGCGCGAGCTCGACGCCGGACGCACCGCCGAACGAGACCTTGACGTCTCCGCCCGCCGCGCGGATCTTCGCGATTTCGTCGGACTGCCAGCCCTGGCGCGGGTCGTAAGCAGCGAACCAGCTGGCCTTGCAAGCAGCTCCGGTGACGAAGCCGAGGGTGAAACTCTTGATGCCGCTCTGCTGGGACATCGAAGACAGCACAGGCGACGGCCACGCGCCCATGTCCACATAGGGCGCGAGCGCGATCGACGAGCCGCTCGCCGCGGCCGCGGTGCTCGGCGGCGCCGCGAGTCCGGCTACGGCCAGCAACCCGCCGAGCGCGGCCGCCAGTTTCCGGGGGGAGGGGAGACGCATAGGTGGAACCTCCACGGTGAGGACCGAGGGGCGGTAAACCCCTGTCCAAATGGTATAGACCAATAACCCCGTGGAGGCCATACGCCATTAGTAGGCCGATCCGTCCCGCTGACCGGGATTCAGCGTCGCGCGGCGAGCCGGTACCGCAGGTCGACCGCCAGCGCCGGATCCCCGTCGTGCACCCGGTCCCACCGAACCGGTTTCCCGCCCGGATTGTCGAACAGCCGCACCCCGGAGCCCAGCATCACCGGCATGAGATGCACCTGGAACTCGTCGAGAATCCCCAGCTCAACGCATTGCCGCGCGATATCCTGGCTGTGCAGCTCAAGATCCTTCCCGCCGGCCGCCGCGAGCCCGATCTCGACCGCCTCCCGGACGTCGCAGCCGAGAAACGTCACCCCGTCCTCGGCCGGAGCGTCCTCCGGATGATGGGTGAGCACGAAAACGGGCCCGCTCCACGCTCCGCCATACGGCTGCCTGGCGACCTCCCCGGGCACGCGGGCGACGAGCGCGTCAAACCCGCGCCGTCCGCCCAGAATCGCCCCGATCCGCGCGATGGATTCCTCGTGCACCCCCGGCGTGACACGCACGCCCGACATCCAGTCCATCGCATGCCCGTCCGCGGCGACGAACCCGTCCAGCGACATCGCGACGTGCCACAACACCTTGCCCATGAGTCCTCCTCGTGTGCTCAATAACGAGGTAGACCGGCAGGGCAGCGAAAACTCATCGGTCTCCTGGCGTCAGGTTCTCCGAACAGATGCTCAGCAGCTCAGCCAGCCGATGCCGCTCGTCCTCCGGCATCCCGGCGAGCATCCGCTCCTCGACCTGGTCGACCAGCCGATGCGCCTCTTTCAACCGGTCTTCGCCGGACGCCGTGAGCCGCACCGGCCGCGCCCGCCCGGTCGACGCTTCCTCGGCAACCGCGACCAGCCCGGCCGTCTTCAGCCCGGCCAGGACGTCCCGCAACGACTGCCGCGTCACGAAGCAATGCCGCGCGAGTTCAGCCGACGACGCTCCCGGGTTCTCCGCCAGTGCCGCCAGCACCGCGTACTGCGCCATCGACAGCCCGATCGGCCGCAAGAGCTCGTCGGACGCCTGCCGGAACGCCTGCTGCACCCGCTTCACGAGGTACCCCGGCCGCCGCGTCGTCTCTTGACTCATGACAGGAACCTTACACATAATGGCCATTGTCAGGAACCTGTCATAGGGAGAATCCGATGCCGCTCACCACCATCAGCACCGACGCCGACGTCGCCACCCTGGTGAACGTCTTCACTGTCGCCCCGGAAAAGCAGCGAGCCCTCGTCGAGGTCCTGACGACGGCGACGGAAGAGGTCATCCGCCACCGGCCCGGCTTCGTGTCCGCGAACATCCACGCGAGCACCGACGGCACCCGCGTGGTGAACTACGCCCAGTGGGCGAGCGCCGAGGATTTCCAGGCCATGCTCGCCGCCCCGGAATGCCGCGACCACCTGTCCGCCGCCCTGGCCCTGGCCGAGAGCGATCCGCACCTGTGCACCGTGGAATCCGTGCACCACGCCTGATTCATGCTGGGTCAACGGGTGACCCCGGCGCCTCTGTATGCGGACGCGCGAGCCCTGCCGACCTCGCCCCGACATGACGGCGCTGCCTCACGCCACCCCTCAGCAACCCAGCTGCGGCCAACCCCCGGTCTGGCAGGGTTGCCCGTAACCAGACCGGGGGAGCCGTCACCTCTTCCGAGCCACCAGCACGGTGTCCCGAACCATCATCTCCGCCCCGACCGCAGGCCTTTCACGATTGTCCGCGGCCACCGACGCCCACGACTGATCCAGCGTCTCCGCCACTTCCTCCGCCGTGAACATCATGTCTGGCATGTGCGGCCGCCCGGCGTGATGATCCGCGGGGTCGTGCCCCACCACCAGCAGCGTGCCGCCCGGAGCCACCGCGTCCGCGAGCCGCGCGAACGCGGCGGTACGGGCCGTCGACGGAATGTGCAGAAAATGCGACGTCACCAGGTCGTACTTCGACTCGGGCACCCACTCGCCCAAATCCGCCGCAACCCACGTGATCCGGTCCGCGACCCCGAGCTTCGCCGCCTGCACGCGTCCACGTTCGATGGCCGTCGTGGAGAAGTCGACCGCCGTCACGCGCCAACCCTGCTGCGCGAGCCATAGCGCGTCGCCACCCTCGCCACAACCGGCGTCCAGCGCGTGCCCCGGCTCGAGACCGCGAGCCTCGGTCACGAGCTGATCGTTCGGCCGTCCGCTCCACATTCCGTCCTGCGAGCGATACCGCTCCTCCCAGGAGGCCCGATCGAACGGCGGTGCCTCCGCGTGGTGCGCGTCGGCTCGCGCGCCCTCGCGGTCTTTGGCTTGGTGCTCGTCGGCTCGCGCGCCCTCGCGGTCCTCGGGGTGGCGCTCGTCGGCTCGTGCACCCTCGCGGTCTTCGGCGTGGCGCTCGATGGCTCGCGCGGCCTCCTGCTCCTCGGTCTGGTGGTCGTTGGCTCGCGTGCCTTCGCGGTCCTCGGCGTGGCGCTCGTCGGCTCGTGCGCCTTCGCGGTCCTGCGTGTGGAGCTCGTTGACCCGTGCGCCCTCGCGGTCTTCGGCTTGGTGCTCGTCGGCTCGCGCGACCTCTCGCTCATCGGCTTGGCGCTCGTCGGCTCGCACGCCCTCCCGGTCCTCGGCGAGGCGCTCGTTAGCCCGCGCAACCTCCCGCTCCATCTCATGCGAGAACGGCATTTCCCGCAGCCGCACGGCTTCCGCGGCCTCCTCCTCGACCAGTTCGCCATTGATCGCCGCCCCGGCCATCAACCCAGCCGCGGCGGAAACGACGACCTGCGCCCGCATGTCCGTGACGTTCCCCGCCACCCACAAACCGGGCACCGACGTCCGCCCGGCAGCGTCCGCGGGAACCCGCGTGCCGATCACGAAACCGTTGAACTCCACCGGTTCCGGCTCGATCCCGAGCGGCGCGAGAAAGTCCGCCCGCGTCCTGGCCGGCGCCGCGACCGCCAACGCCTCGCGCGCCACGACCTCGCCCGATTCGAGCCGCACCCCGGTCAGCTGGTCGCCCTCGGCCTCGACTGCGGCGACCGCCCCGTCCACGATCCGGATCCCGCGAGCCAGCAGCGGAGCCTCGTCGAAATCCCCGTGCGTGTGCCGGAAAACGACCACGTCGTCGGTCAGCTGCCGCCACATCAACGCCTGGTGCACGGTCATCGGACCGGTCGACAGCACGCCGACCGCCCGGTCGCGGACCTCCCAGCCGTGGCAGTACGGGCAATGCAGTACGTCGCGCCCCCACCGCGCCGCCAGCCCGGCGACCTCGGGAAGCTCGTCGACGAGACCAGTCGCGACCAGCACCCGCCGCGCGCGCGTGCGTCGCCCGTCGGCCAGCGAGATCTCGAACCCGTTGTCCCCCTTGGCAACCGAGGTCACCGTCGCTGCGACGACCTCGCCGCCGTACCCGGCCAGCTCCGCGCGCCCGAGCGAGAGCAACTCGGCGGGCGGCGTGCTCTCGCGGCCAAGATAGTTGTGCACGTGTCCCGCTGGCGCGTTGCGCGGTTCGCCGGAATCGACGACCAGCACCGACCGCCGCGACCGAGCGAGCGCCACCGCTCCGCTGAGCCCGGCCGCACCGCCGCCGACCACCACCACGTCGTACTTCTCGTCCACTGGATCCTCCTGTCAGTCCCCGTGCCACGGACTATCCGGAGAACGCGCCGACTTGACAAAGTTCTTTGCCGAAGTGGCAAATTGAACGGCATGAGCGAAGACGACCAGGACCTGGGCGACGTCCTGCACGCGGTCGGCCCGAGGCTGCGCGCGCTGCGCAAACAACGCAACGCGACGCTGACCGGCCTCTCGGAAACGACCGGCATCTCGGTGAGCACCCTGTCCCGCCTCGAGGCAGGCCAGCGCAAACCGACCCTGGAGCTGCTGCTGGCCCTGGCCCGCGCGTACCAGGTCCCGCTGGACGAACTGGTCGGCGCACCCCCGACCGGCGACCCGCGCCTGCACCCGAAACCCTTCGTCCGGCACGGCAGGACCTACCTGCCGCTCACCCGTCGCCCAGGCGGCCTGCGCGCCTACAAGATGATCCTCCCGCCAGAACGTTCGCCCGAGCCTCCGGACCAGCGGGTCCACGAGGGATACGAGTGGATGTACGTCCTGTCCGGACAGCTGCGTCTGATGCTCGGCGAACACGACGTGATCCTCCGACCAGGCGAGGTCGCCGAGTTCGACACCCACGTCCCGCACTGGTTCGGCAACGCGGGGGACGAGGTCTGCGAGGTCCTGGCCCTGTTCGGCCCGCAAGGAGAACGCTTCCACGTCCGCGCCCGCCCAACCTCTTGACGCATACCCATATCGGCATATGATTACCGCATGGCACGGGCAGCAACCACCGCGGACGTCTTCAACGCCGTCGCCGAACCACGGCGCCGGGAAATCCTGGACGTCCTAGCCGAGGGCGAACGCCCAGTGAACGACCTGGTCCGCGTGCTGGGCTTAGGCCAACCGCAAGTGTCGAAGCACCTGCGAGTTCTGCGCGAGGTAGGCGCAGTCGAGGTACGCGACGAGGGCAGGCAACGCCTCTACAGCCTGAACGGCCGCGCCCTCAAACCGATCCACGACTGGGTACGCCGCTACGAACGCTCCTGGGAGGAACGGTTCGCCTCGCTGGACGCCGTGCTGGAAGAAATGGACACGACCGAGGAGGAAACCCCATGACCGACACGACGACCGGCACCGCGAAGGTGACGCTGCCCGCTGACGACCAAATCCTGATCACCCGCGACTTCGCCGCCCCGCGGCAGCACGTCTACCGCGCCTGGACCACGCCGGAGCTGGTGAAACGCTGGTGGGCAGGCAAAGGGGGCACCGTGACGTCCGTAGACATCGACCTGCGCGTCGGCGGCCAATGGCGCTACGTGATGCTGGCGAACGGCAATTTCGAGGTCGCTTTTCACGGCGAGTACCGAGAGATAACGCCCAACGAACGCCTGGTCCACACCGAGGTCTACGAAACCCCCGGTGCCGAGGATGTGGAAGCTCCCGTGGTCACCGTGACGTTCGCCGAATCGGGCGGCCGCACCACAGTGACCATGCTGACCGAAACGCACACCAAGGAACTCCGCGACGCCATCCTGGAATCCGGTATGGAGGGCGGAATGCAGACGTCGATGGACGCACTGGAAGAAGTCGCGGTTTCGCTGAATTGAGCCGGCGGTTGTTTCTCGTTGACTCTCCTCCCTGGAGCCTGGCCCGGCTGAGCGCACGCACAACCTGAACCCGTGCTCAGCCAGCCATGCTCAGCGTCGTCGCTCTTCCGTGCCAGCACGACGGTCGCGCCACGCCCGGCTGAGCTCCCCAGCAATCGGTCTCGGCGGCGGTCATGCCCACACCGCCGGGCCCTCCGCCTACTCCCTTCCGTCCCACCTTTCACCTGCTCCCTTCCGCCCCAACTGTGCGGCCGCTGCTTGCCTTCGCACCTCCTTCTTCCGCGCTGCTTGTCGCAGGTTTCGTTGTCTGGCTGCGGTTTGTTGCCGGTTCGGCTGTCTGCTCGCTGCTCGCCGTGGCGCGGGTCGTCGAGCATTTCGCGGGCCGCCCGCACGCTGGTTTCGCCGCCTGGCTGCCGCTTACTACCGGTGCGACTGTCCGCACGTCTACTACAGGTGCGACTGTCCACGTGTCGCTTGCCGTACTACCGGTGCGGCTGTCCACGCGTCGCTTGCCGCTGGCCCTCCTACCCGGCTGCCGCCCATTATCGGCCTTGCTGTCCGGCTGCCGCCCATTGTCAGTCAAGCTACCCGGCGGCCGTCCATCGCTGGCCTAGCTGCTCGTGCGCCGCTCATTGCCGACCTTGCTGCTCGTGGGCCGCTCATCGCCGCCCCTGCTGTCCGTGCGCCGCTCGCTGCTGTCCTCGCTGTCCTCCCGTCGTCTGTCCTCGATCCTGCAGCCTGCGCACCGTCCGTCGATGGCTTGACTGTCCACTCGCCGCTTGTCGCCGATCCGCCTCTCTGCACACTGCTCGTCGCCCGCCTTGCAATCCGCCCGCTGCTCGCAGCCCCATCCGTCCGCCCGAAGCCAGGCCGGCACCCCCTCAGCATTGTCGATCACCGCCACGGCAGACCGCGGTGCAGTAACCGCAACACGGTCACGATCCTTGAACGCCACACTCAAGCCGGCACACAGACGCGCACGAATGGCAAGAAATCCATTGATGGGTAAAGAAGAACCTTCGAAGGTTGATGCCACCACTCTACCAGCCCCGGCATCACCCAACCGTGCGAACTTCCCGCGCGCAGTCAGCACGCCCACGGCGACCGACGCCACCGCTAGCACCCCAAACCCCCATGGTGGCAACAAACTCTTGCCATCAGGATGAGTGCTGACCACCAACCACATGGACGCAGCGGCCGCAGCGGCGACCCCAGAAAGAGGCCACGCAGCAGCACTTCCCAGAACCAACGGCTACGTGAAATACCAGGGAAGCGCCACCGGAGCCAGCACAACAGTCGTAAACAGCGCCACAGCAGCTCCGCGCACCGCACGCCCGCCACCCGCTCGCGAACGCCACCACAACCAGGCGACCACAACCACGAGCACAACGCATCCCACAATCCGGCTCACCGCAACAGCTTCCGCCGGATCGCCTGCCAGTAAGCCCACGATCTTCCCGGCCGACGTCGAGGCCGACAACCACGGTTCGAGCTCCGAATTTCCGCTCAACGCACGAATCCACCCGAGGCTGACCCCGGCGAAGACACTGCAGAGACCCATCGTGACGACCACAATGGACATCGCGGCGATGAGCGTGAATCCGTAGCCACGAACGGAAAACTGCCCACCCGATCGACGACGTGCCCACTCCCACCAGAGAAACGGCAACGCCGCCGCAGCCGGAACTTTCACCGCCGCAGCAAGTGCTACCAAGACGAACCCCAACCCTGGTACAGTGGTGATCACCAACGCCGCGCCCGCACTCAAGAGCCCGATCATCAGCAAATCGTTGTGCCCGCCTGAAACCACGCACAGCACCGTCAACGGGTTCGCAGCCGCCATCCACAGTGCGCATTCCGGCCGCGCGCCCAGTCGTCGGCACAAGATCGGCACAGCGACGCACATCAGCGCCAAACCCGCCGTCATGGCAAGGCGGGTCAGCAGCGCCCCGAGAATCACGTTGTCACCAGTTACCGAGAGGACGCTTTTCACGATCAGGATATGCAACGGCCCATAAGGCGACGGAATACGCAGCCAGCCGCCAGCCGCATTGTCAGTGATCGGACCCGGAAAGTTCGCCGCAACGCGGGTGTAGGGATCAAACCCGGACTGTGCCACCACGCCCTGTGCGAGGTACGTGTACAAGTCCGTGCTGAACAACGGCGGCGCGCAAAGCAGCGGTGCGCACCACATCCAGGTGGTCCGCACGATCTTTCGCGCGTCCGCCTGCCCAGCACGCGCGGAGTGTCCTAATCGGACCCAAGCTGATACCAGGAGGAAAATGCCGAGATAGACAACAGCAGTCGCCAGCAGGCGGCCATGGCCGAAGCGCACGGCGCTGAACACGGTTCCGGACAGCACAGGATCATGCGGCACCGTCGCGCCCGCGCCGAACGCTCCGAGCGAAACCAGGACCGATCCAGCGAGCCCAACAGCAGGCGCTCCGCGTCTGGGAAACCGCGCAGCCAAGGTGCGTTTCGCGGAGCGCGCCGAGACGGAAGCGCTTCTTCCGGCGAACGCTGGTGTGGACACGCGTTTCCCGGCGAGACCGGCGGCAGACGCGCTCGCTCGAGAAGACCTCGCGGTAAAGGCGCGCATTCTCGGGAGCGCAGAGGTAGCCGCGTGTCTTCCGGCGGCCTTCGGGGCTGGCGCGTGTTTTCCAGCGACTCGTGCGTCAGGCCAGGCCCGTGCGATCGATCCGAGCCACGCCACGAATCCGAACGGCCCAAGGAGCCTAGGCTGCGCCAAGAATCCAGACGGTTCGAGCCGTCCGGCGCTCCCTGTGCCTGCTCCGGACGAGAAACTGGACGCGGCCACCGCAACCCGGCTGAGTGGTCTGACCGGCGAGGTGCATCGGCCAAGAGCGCGCGGCTCGAGCAGTGCACGGGACCGGGCTCGCACACTCGGCTCGCGCTGTGTCCTGCGCGGAAATCGCACGGCGGACCAGAATCTCGCGACAGAGCCGCCTGTCCCTGCGACCCGTGCACCAGACGCGCGTTTCCCGGCGAAGATCATCCCGCAGGTCTAGTCAGCGCGTGGTCCCGGGCAGTTAAGATCGGCGTTTATCCGGTCTTTATCCGTTCGGCGTTGTACTGGCGCTCGTGAGGAGAAGCTGAATGCGAGTGCTCGTGGCCGAAGACGAGCGGATGCTGGCCGACTCCGTCACGGAGGGCTTGCGGCACCTCGGCATGGCAGTCGACGTTTGCTACGACGGCGACGCCGCGCTCGAACGCGTCGCCGTCCATCGGTACGACGTCGTGCTGCTGGACCGAGACCTGCCGCGGGTGCACGGCGACGAAATCTGCCGAAGGATCGCCGGCGACGGCAGCGAGACCCGGGTGCTGATGCTGACCGCCGCGGCGGGTATTCGCGACCGGGTCGAAGGGCTCGGTCTCGGCGCGGACGATTATCTCACGAAGCCGTTCGCGTTCGCCGAACTCGTCGCCAGGGTGCACGCCCTGGCGAGGCGAGCACGACCCTCGTTGCCGCCGGTGCTGCACGGCGCGGGCGTCGAGCTGGACCCAGCCAAGCGGTTCGCGTCGCGCGACGGTCGGCCGTTGTCCTTGTCTCCCAAGGAATTCGCCGTGTTGGAGGTGCTGCTGCGGGCCGAGGAGCGGGTCGTCAGCCCGGAAGAGCTGCTGGAGAAGGCATGGGACGAACACGCCGATCCGTTCACGAACACAGTGCGGATGACGGTCATGACGCTGCGGAAGAAACTCGGCCCGCCGCCGATAGTCCACACGGTTCCCGGCGCTGGCTACCGTTTGGCTACCTGAAACGGGCCCGAGCCTCGCTGCGCGGTCGCATCGAGCTGGTGTTCCTCGGCGGGCTGCTGGTCGCGCTGGTCCTGGCGTACCCAGTCGGCAAAGGAGTCTCCATGGTGCTCGGGACCTACGTGGACACTTCGTTCTGCCCGCGCGGTACCGCCTGCCGAAACCCGCTGGGCACGATCTTGTGGTTCCTGCCGCTGGCCCTCGTCGTCATTCTGGCGATCCGCAGCTGGCGCCCGGTGGTGTCGTGGGTGGTGCGGCCGTTGCTGGATCTTTCGTCCACCATCGACCAGCTCGGGCCGCGGAACCTGGGGCAGCGCATGCCGCCGCACCAGACCGAGCGCGAGCTGCGGGTCCTCTCGACAGCGGTCAACGGAATGCTCGACCGCGTCGCGGCCGGCTTCGAAGGTCAGCGCCGATTCGCGGCGAACGCGTCGCACGAGCTGCGCACGCCGCTCGCGGTGCAGCGGACGCTCGCGGAGGTCGCGATCGTCACCGGCGGGGGAGAGGACGTGCGGCGGCTCGCGGCGCAGCTGCTCGTCGTCAACGAACGCAACGAGCAGCTGATCGAGGGCTTGCTGGTGCTGGCCGAAGCCGACCGCGGACTGCCCGGCATGGTCCCGGTCCGGCTTGACGAGCTGGTGGACGCCGTCGTCACCCGGTACGGCGATCAGCTGACCGAGCACGAACTGACCCTGCGCCACCACTCGGCCGAGCGCACGGTGCCCGGCGATCCCGTCCTGCTCGAACGGATGATCGCCAACCTCGTGCACAACGCGATCAAGTACAACCGGCCCGGCGGGTGGGTCGAGGTGAACGTCGGCGGCGAACCGGCGCTGAGCGTCCGCAACTCCGGTGACCGCGTGCCTGCCGAGGCAGTCGATTCGCTCTTCCAGCCGTTCCGCAGGCTGACCGACGAACGCCTGAACCATCGCGACGGAGCCGGCCTCGGTTTGTCGATCGTGAACTCGGTAGCCACCGCACACCGCGGTCGGGTGTCCGCGGTCGCGGTGCCGGACGGCGGGCTGCGGGTCGACGTCGTGCTGCCGTGATTCAGCCGTACGTGTAGAACCCCTCGCCGGTCTTGATCCCGAGCTTCCCCGCGTCGACGTAGCTGCGCAGCAGGTCCCGCGGCCCGGCAGACAGGTGCGGATTCTCGTCCGCGTAATGGTTTTCGATGTCCAGCACGACGTCCAGGCCGACCTGGTCCATCATCTGGAATGGCCCGTACGGCAGATGCCAGTTGATCTTGAACATCCCGTCCACGTCCTCCGGCCGCGCGACACCCTCCGCGACGACGGCCAGCGATTCCCGTTTGATCGCCGCCCACACGCGGTTGAAGATGAAGCCGACGCTTTCCTTTCGCGCCTCGAACGGATGAATGCCGAACTCCGGCAGCACTCCGAGCAGCGTGTCGAGCACGGTCCGGCCGGTTTCGCCGTCGGACATGAGGTCGACCGCGTTCGCCGTCGGTGGCATGTAGAAGTGGATGTTGCACAGCCGCGATTTGTCGCGCACCTTCTCGGCCATCATCCGCGACGGATACGACGACGAGTTCGTCGCGAAGATGGTGTCGGCGGGCGCGGCTTCGTCGATTTGGCCCCACAGCGGGATTTTGATGTCCAGTCGCTCTGGCACCGCCTCCACGACCAGCCACGCGTCACGTAGCGCGTCCTCGATCGACGCCGCGTCCTCGACCTGGCCGACTTCGCCGCTGCCGCGTTTTTCCAGCAGGACAGGCAACGCTTCCGCCACGTATTCCGCCGCCGCGGCGACCTGTTCGGCGCTCGGGTCGCTGATCCGCACGGTCCCGCCGCGCGAGGCGAACATCAGCGCGATGCGCCTGCCCAGCGTCCCGGCACCGAACACGGTGACCGGCCGGTCGCGGATCTGGTCGAATGTGTACGCGTACGGCATGGCGGCTCACCTTTCGATCTTGAGCCAACAAGACCACCCGTCCTCGCCCGCCGCAATTCCGCGCCCACCGCCGGGGGACCGGCCGCGTAGAATGCGGCGGTGGTCGAGGTTCGCGAGGTTCGCCGTCTCTGTTACGACTTCGCCCGGAGCACCGGCGGAACCCTGACCGATTTCCGCGTCCCGACCGTCACGCCGAACTTTTGGCAAGCCGTCATCGAGTATCCCGACCGCACGGTCTCGGTCGTCGCCGCCAACGACGCGCCGGTGGTCGCGCTCGCCCGGCCGCGCTCGTTCGACTTCACGCCAGCGCGGGAATGGGGGCCGTTGGAGTTCGTCGACGAACCGGGCCTGATCGCGGTGCTGGCGCAAACCGAGCAGTTCCAAGTGCTCACGCCAGCCGACCTCGATCGGTCCTTCGTCGCCAAAGAATGGCCACACCTCACGCGGTCCGACGTCGCGTACTGGAAACCATCGACCGTCGGCGAAGCCCTGTTCAATTACTGGGACTGACCTCCCGAACCCCGGTCAGCGGAAAGGTACCGCCACCGGACACCGTGACGGAGCCGGAGAACAGATCCCCGTCAACTGTGCCGGTCACGCTCACCTCGAAGCGCACCGGATCAGTCACCAGCGCGGTAAAGGCGACTTTTTGGCCGTCGACCGTCCCCGACACGATGGGGACCGTGACCTTCAGCTGAGTGTCAAAGATGGAACCGGACACCTTGGTGCCGTCAGTTGCGAGGTCGAGGAGCAGGTCCTTGCTCCCCGCAGGGTGCGTGAACGTGATCTTCCAGCTGCCGTCCGGACCGGTTTCGCCGCTGGCGGGCCAAACCTGCTGAGAAGCGACTGCCACCGGCACCGGAGGCTCGCCGAGCGCCGGTTGCCCAGGCTTCACCGGAACGCCCGCGGAATTCAGAAACCCCGCCATCATCCGGTAATAGCCGACGAGGAACAGAATCTCGATGATCTCGGCATGGTCGCGAGTCGCAGCGAGAGCGGCCCACGTTTCGTCGGACACAAAGACATTCGCGCACAGCTCGTCGACGGCACGCAGCACCGCATCGTCCTCGGGCGGCCAACTGGCGTCCGGATCGGAGAGAGCCGCGATCTCCGCCTCCGTCGCGCCACCGCCGAGCGCGGCCGGCGCATGGTTGGCCCACTCGTACGGTGCGTCGCACCGCAGCGCGACGCGAAGAATCGCCAGCTCGCGGATCCGCGGATGCAGTTTTCCCTGGCTCAACAGGTAAGCGCCCAACGCACCGGACGCCTGCATCACTTCCGGCGCACGGGCGAGAACCTGGATCACGGTTTCCGCACCGAGTTTCGCCAGCTTTTGCTGATCAGGATCCATCTCGTCGAGTTCGAGCGGCGGGATGCGGGGGATCGTCGCGTGCGGCATGTCAGTTTCCTTCCGCGGGCAGGCGGTCGAGCGCCGCCTGCGCTTCCTCGAGGCTGAGCTGCGGATGCGAGTAGATGTCGATCAGCGCCCGGGCAAGCATGTTGTCGCCAGCCGGGCTGAGGATGTCGATGCCCGCCGCACGGGAAATGTGCTGGTGCAGCACGGTGATCGACAACGCCATCGCGGTGCCGATCGCGGCACGGACCTTGGGCTCGACTGTCGGCGGATCCGTCCGTTGCCGATCAGCGGCGACGAGCCGGTTCGTGCCGAGTTCGACCATCTCGTCGAACAACGGCGCGACGCCGCCCTCGACGAGCGCCCGGACGAGATAGTCGCGGTACGGCCCGACAGCGACCCGCGCCGCCGCGACAGGATTCGCGGTGACGCTGGTGGCCAGGTCGTCCGGCACCTGGTCGTTGAGTTCGCGGAGGAGCTTGATCAGGTGCGCGTCGCACGCCTCGCGGAGCGCCTGTTTGGACCCGAAGTGGTGCCGCACCAATCCCAGTGACACCCCGGCTTCCACCGCGATGCCGCGGATCGTGGCGCGCTCGAAGCCGTGCTCGCCGAAGTGCCGCATCGCCGCGTCGCGGATACGGGCACGCGCGGTCAGGTCGTCGGGGTCGGTCATGACATCTTCGCTATACGCATGAACAGTACGCTACACGCATGTATAGCCTTCGCGCTACTGTGAAGCGGCGGGAACGCCGTTGTCCCCGCGCTGACGCTGGTCAGAACTGCTTTTCGCCGCCGTCGACGTAGATGTTCGCGCCCAGGATGAAACTGCTCTGCTCCGACGCGAGGAACAGCACGGCGTCCGCAACCTCGCGCGGCGTTCCCATCCGTCCAAGCGGAACCCGTGCCGCGAAACTCGCCCGAGCCTCGTCGACCTTGTCCGCGCCGACCGCCTTCTCGAGTACCGGCGTGTCGATAGTGCCGGGCGACACCACGTTGACCCGGATGCCGCGGTCCTTCAACTCGTTCGCCCAAGTCCGGGCGTAGGAACGGAGGGCAGCTTTCGACGCCGAATACGTTCCGAACGACGCGAGACCGTCATCGGCGCGCACTGACGAATTCAAGATCACCGATGCACCTTTGTTGAGCAGCGGCAACGCTTTCTGCACGGTGAAGAGCGTGCCGCGAACGTTGGTGGTGAAGACCTGATCGAAGTGTTCCGGAGTGGTCTCCTTCAGGCTCGCAAAAGATCCCGCCGCCGCGTTGGCGAAAACGATGTCGAGTCCCTTGCTCCGGGCGCGAACCGCGTCGTAAAGCCGATCAAGGTCGCTCAGGTCGGCGATGTCACCCGCAACCGCGGTGGCCGAACCGATGGTCTTCGCGGCCGCGTCCAGCGCGCCCTGATTCCGGCCGGTGATGAAGACATGCGCGCCCTCGGCAGCGAGCCGTTCGGCCGCGGCCAGGCCGATCCCACTGCTTCCGCCGGTGACGACCGCTGTCTTGCCCTCGAACTGTCCCACTGCTGACCTCCGAATTATTCGGTACCGATCGGTACTTAAAGCGACCGTAGCACTTCTGAACCGATCGGTACTGAAGGGGTATGCTGGCGAGGTGACCAGTCAGGACAAGGCGCAGATCGGCCGACCGCGCGGATTCGACGCCGACGAGGCGCTCCGGCGCGCCATGCTGGTGTTCTGGGAGCAGGGCTACGAAGGAGCCAGCCTGGCTGATCTGACCGGGGCCATGGGCATCACGAAGACCAGCATGTACGCGGCTTTCGGCAACAAAGAGCAGCTGTTTCGCAAGGCATTGGCTCTCTACGACGAAGGCCCCGCCTCCTACGGTCCGCGAGCCTGGGCTGAGCCGACTGCCGCCAAGGTGGCCGCCGCGATACTCAACGGCGCCGTCCGAGCGACCACCGATCCCGATTGTCCGCCCGGCTGCCTGGGCGTCCAAGGCTCATTGGCGGCCGGCGAACTGGGCCACCCCGCGCGCGAATTGCTCGTCGAGTGGCGAAACTCCGCGCGCCGAGCCCTGGAGAAGCGATTTCGACGCGCCATCGATGAACACGATTTGCCGCCAGACGCCGACGCGGCACGGCTGGCCCGCTACGTCATGACGGTCGCGTTCGGAATCGCCGTCGAAGCGGCAAGCGGCGCAACCCGAGAAGAACTGCAGGAAGTCGCCGACGCGGCCCTGAGCAACTGGCCGCCTGCCTGAGCTTCAGTCTTTGCAGTAAAGGTCGACCGCGATGGTCATCCGAGCGCGAAACTCGTCGCGGGTGTCCGCGTCGTACTTGATCCCGATCGCCGTGCTGATCAATGTCCCAGCGATGTCGTCGGGTGAGCGCCCCCCAATCGCGTCGATGACGAGCGCACGGAACCGCTTCGGATACTCAGCCGGCATCGTGCCGAGCAGATCGGGATTCGAGTCGATCAGAACGCCGATCTCCGCAGCCATCGGCCCCACGTACCGACCGGCCCAGTGGTCGAACGCCTCGATCAGCCGCTCGCGAAGCGGTTGCCGCAAATCGGCGAGAGCGACCCGAGCTGCCTCGATGCTGCCGTCGAGCGAATGCCGCACGGTCGCGCGGAACAGCTCCGGCTTGGACGAGAAGTAGAAGTACAAGCCAGGACGCGAGATGTCTGCGGCCTTCGCGACGTCGTCCATGGACGCCTTGCGATAGCCGTAGCGCGCGAACACCTCCAGTGCCGAGTCCAGTACGTGCGTGCGCCGATCACTGCTCATAGACACACTATACAAACTACGTCCGATGCGTATAGTTCGAAGGGTGTCTCAATCCTCCTTGATCCGCACGGCCTTCGACGCCACCAGCACCGCCGACGACGTCCTCGCAGGCCAGAACCTCACCGGTGTCCGCGCAATCGTCACCGGCGCCACGTCCGGCCTCGGTCGCGAAACAGCCCGCGCGCTCGCCTCCGTCGGCGCGGACGTCACCCTGGCCGTACGCAACACCGCCCTCGGCGCAAGCGTCGCCGAGGAGATCACCGCCTCCGCCGGGAACCGAGCCGTCCGCGTCGCCCACCTCGAACTGGCCGACCTCGCCACCGTCACCCGCTTCACCGCACGCTGGGACGGCCCGCTGCACCTGCTGATCAACAATGCCGGCGTCATGCGTCCGACCCTGGGGCGCACTCCACAGGGTTGGGAACTGCAGTTCGCGACCAATCACCTCGGCCACTTTGCGCTGGCACTGGGCCTGCACGACGCCCTGGCCGCAGGCGCGAATCAGCGAGGAACGGCCCGGATCGTCGCGGTGACCTCCGGCGCGCACATGTACTCACCCGTTGTCTTTGATGACATCCACTTTACCCGCCGAGCCTACGACCCCCAATTGGCTTACGGGCAGTCGAAAACGGCCAACTCGCTGTTCGCCGTCGAAGCGACCCGCCGGTGGGCAGCCGACGGAATCGTCGCCAACGCGGTCAACCCCGGCGGGGTTTCCACTGGCCTGCAACGGGATTTCACCCAAGACATGAAGAACCACTTGGGCCGGCTCGAAGCCGCCGGAGTCTTCGCCTACAAGACCGTCGAACAAGGCGCGGCCACCACCCTCGTCGCCGCGACCGCCCCGGAATTCGCCCATAACGGTGGTCATTACCTGGACGACGGCAACGAATCTCCGACCGTTCCCGACGATGTCGACTTGGCCGGCAACAGCCACGCAGTCAAACGCTGGGCCCGCCACGCCTCGGCCGCGCAGCAGCTATGGGAGGCGTCCCTAGACCTGGTCCGTCAACGCTGACGAGGCCCGCTGGAGATCCGTCACTGTCAACGAAAGCACGTTTGTTGCCACAAGCGCGTGTCTCACGTTCGCTCGGTTTTCGCCGTGCACACGACAGATTGAGCCGCGGACCTGTGGTTGCCATCGCAGGTCGCACCAATCCGCGGAACGGCATTCTCGAGAGATCACCGCGCAAGTCAGGCCGTCGGCCGGCCCGCACCCGCGTAGTCGTCGCCGGGCTTCCGATACGGATGGACTTGCACCGCCTGCCCAGTCTGCGGCGCGTCGATCATCTGCTGATTCCCGATGTACAGCCCCACGTGATGGATCTTCGTAGCGGGCGCACCGTAGAAGATCAAATCGCCCAACTGGGGTTCGCTCACATGGGGAACGCTGCGGAATTGCGTATCCGCCGTCCGCATCAGCTTGACGTCAGCGCTCGCGTAAGCAGCGGTCGTCAGACCGGAACAGTCGAAGCCCGGATCGGCGTCTCGAGTGCCATTGCCGCCCCAGACGTACGGCAGACCAATCTGGTCAATCGCGAAGTCGACCGCAGTGAGCACCGCGGGATTAGGCGGCTGATCGCTCTGGCCGACCGTGCCGTAGACGTTGGTCGTCGCAAGAGTCCGATGCAAGACGACCGGCGCCGGCTCCAACGTGGCGACCCCGTTCCACCAATCTGTCGCCAGATCGCGGCCATTCGCACAGAGCGCGCGCCCAGCCGTGAGCGCCGAGTCATCGATGTTCTGAATGTCAGGCTTGCCGCCGGACGCGCTGCGCTGCCACTTGCTCCACACCGCAGGAGAGAGCTGCAACGGCCCCGCTGCCCCCGGCGTCGAAACAGGCCGGTGATAGAAGTCGAGAACCTCCACCGTGCCAAGCGGTTTCGCGAGAGTCCCGTTTTCCCCGACTCGATTACCCTGCGCCCGCCCATGATCGCTGGTGATCTTCCCGATCGCGGCGAGGGTGATCCAGGACAGGTGACAGTCGGGTTGCTCCTTGCTGAGCGTGACGGTCGCCTGTGCGTACCCGTTCATCGCCCGCAACGGGATATCGAGCCACTGACTGGTCCGCGACGCCCACGCCCCGAACTCCCCAGCCCGCGGCACCCCAGGCTGTGACGGCACCACCGACGTCGGCGCAGCCGAGACCGGAGCCGTCTTCGAGGTACTCGGAACCAATGACGACGTCGCCGCGACGTTCCCGGAATTCGCATCACCGGCACCGTCGCCCGGCAAAACCCGCACCGCGACAACCAACGCCGCGACGACCACCACAACCGCCGCCAACGTCACCACGGCCCGCCGATTCCGCGCGAGAAAACCCTGCCTCGCCGAACGCGCGCCTCGTTCGCCCTCCGAGACCTGGCCCCCGTCGCTATTTAACGGCGACGCGCTGGTCAGTTCAGGCGAGTCGCCTACCCGCGACGACTCACCAGCCAGCCCGGAGGTTTCGCCACTCAGCGGCGACACGCTGGTCGACCCAGGATTTTCGCCACTCGCTGGCGACGATTCACCGATCGACGAAGGACCGGAGCCGCCCGATTCGCCGTTCACTGGCGATGCCTCACCGACGGACGAACCACCCGCGTCGACTGTTTCGCCACTCAGCGGCGACACACTGGTCGACCCAGCATTCTCGCCACTCGCTGGCGACGAGTCACTGACCGACGAAGCACCGGAGCCACCCGATCCGCCAGTCACCGGCGACGCCCCACCGGCGAACGAAGGACCGGAGCCAGCCGATTCGCCACTAACCGGCAGCGGACCCGCGCCCTCAGGCTCCCCGCCGGCCACCGCACCAGGCGTGACCTGCGATTCGCCACCCAGCGGCGATCTCCCGGCCCCGTCCATCACCGGCCCCCGGCGAGTCTCGACAGCACGAACTCGCGCAGCACGTCCAGTTCCGTATCCACCGCCACCTCGATCGGCCGCCCGGTGGACCTGTTCGGGACCGCCCGCCGGTCGACGATCGTCATGCCGCGGGTCGGGCCGAGGCCGGCGTCGATGTCGACCGGGTAGGTCTCCGTGCGCAGGATGCCCGGGCGGATCGCCTCGGCGACGGCCACCGCGTCGTGCATGACGATGCCTTCGTAGCCGAGCACCTGGCGGTAGTGCGCCAGGTAGTCCGGGGTGAACGAGTTCAGCGCCTGCCCGACCGGTCCGGACGCAGCGAGTTTCGCCAGCCACGTGCTGTCGACCGCGCACCGGTGGGTGAGATCGAGGGGGACCATCACGCACGGGACGTCGTCCTCGGCGATCACGCGTCGGGCCGCGTCTGGGTCGGCCCAGATGTTGAATTCGGAGACCGCGGTCGAGTTGCCGAGGGCGATCGCTCCGCCCATCAGGACGATGCGCGCGATCTTCGAACGCACCCCGGGGTGGGCCGCGAGCAGGGCGGCGATGTTCGTGAGCGGGCCGATCGGTGCGATGGTCACTGGTTCGTCCGAGGCTTCGAGCAGCGAGACCATCAGGCTGACCGCGTCGGAATCCTCGAGCGGACGGGTGGCGTCGGGCAGCGAAGCGGCGTGCCCGGAAAGTCCGTCGGAGCCGTGGACGGTGCTCGACCGGTGCAGATCGCGGTACAGGAGCGGCCGCGAGGCCCCCGCGGCGACCGGGACGTCCGGGCGGTCGCACATCTGCAGCAACCGGCGCGCGTTCGCGGTGGTCGTGGCCAGCGGCACGTTGCCGAAGACCGTCGTCACGCCCAGCAGGTCGACGTCCGCCGACCTCGCGGCCAGTGCGATCGCGAAAGCATCATCGACGCCGGGGTCGGTGTCGATGATCAGCTTGGTCCCCATCCTGCTCCCCTTGCGTGTGGCCGGCCGTCGTCCACAGGTTACGGTCAAGGGCATGACGTCGATGTGGGGTGCGCCCGCGTTGTCGCGCGTGCGCGCCTGGCGGCGGGCCCGGCGGGACCCGCACCAGGCGAAGTTCCTGACGGCCGACTCGCTGCGCTGGATCCTGCGCAATCGCGCGTACACGCCGTGGTACCTCGTGCGCTATTACCGGCTGCTGAAATTCCGCATCGCGAACCCGCACATCATCCTGCGCGGCATGCTGTTCCTCGGCAAGAACGTCGAGATCCACTGCCGTCCCGGATACGGCCGGATGGAGATCGGCCGCTGGGTGCACATCGGCGACGGCAACGCCATCCGCTGTCACGAGGGGTCCCTTCGCATCGGCGACAAGTCGGTGTTCGGACGGCAGAACGTGATCAACTGCTATCTCGACATCGAGCTCGGCGCCGCCACGCTCGTCGCCGACTGGGTGTACATCTGCGACTTCGACCACGTGACCGCGGACATCCACGTGCCGATCAAGGACCAGGGCATCGTCAAGTCGCCGGTCCGGATCGGCCCGGACACCTGGCTCGGCACGAAGGTCAGCGTCCTCAAGGGCACGCGCGTCGGCCGCGGCAGCGTGCTCGGTGCGCACGCCGTGGTGCGCGGTGACATCCCGGACTACTCGATCGCGGTTGGTTCACCGGCCCGGGTGGTCCGCAACCGCGAGGACGACTACGCCGCGGATGCGGCCCGGCGTGAGGCCGTCGCGGACATGGCGCGCAAGGCGAACAAGGCACTGCAGAAAACGCTCGGCGACAGCTGACGCCAGCGCGTCGCACGTCGAGTTCGGCGCCGAAAATAACCTGACAGCGTCGATAGCCTCGCCTTATGAGCGAAGCCCTCAGCCGACACGTCGCCGCCTTCAACAACCGTGACCTGCCAGGCCTCCTCGACGGCTTCACCGAGGACGCGGTCTGGATCACCGGCAGCAGCGTCGTGCGCGGACGCGAGGAACTCACCGAGTTGTTCAGCGGTGCCATGGAACAACTTCTTCCGACGCTGAAGGTCGAGAACGTTCTCGCGGACGGTGATCAGATTGCCGCCCAATTGACCGAACGGCTCACCCACAACGGCGAGGACCAGGTTTTCGCCATCGCCGGGTTCTATCGGCTGTCCGGAGACCGCATCAAGTCGGCGAAGATCTACCGCGAGGGCAGCGCCGAACTCGACTGACCGGTGTTGCCGTTTTTTGGCGAATCGCGCTGACCTGCGGGAACGTGAGCCCGTGCGGCCCGATTAGCCGGTCGACGGCAGGGGAGCGGCCTACCTGGACGCCCGTGACTAGGTCCCGGCCAGATGACTCCGACAGCGCCTTCGCCACTACATCGTCGATGAATGCGGTCTTCGCTGAGGTGTAAGCAGCGCGGTCGGTGCGGAAGCGATGGGCGAGTGAGCGCTTCAGCGTTGCGTAGGCCTGCGCGGTGCTCGGGTGGGCGCGCAGGAAGTCCCGGAACGCGAGTACCCGAGCGAGATTCTCGTTGTCGGCTGCGCAGACGTAGAGGTGATGCGGTGGACTGTCCGGAGGCCGAGCGAAGGCTTCTCGACCGGGAATGCCGAGATCGCCTCTAGGCCGATAGCCGATCGCCAGAAAACTGGCGACAACAGCGGGCAGGTCGTCGCGGGTGGCGATCACGACGGCCAGGTCGATGATCGGTTTAGCGGCCAGCTCGGGGACTGCGGTGCTGCCGACGTGCTCGACGCGCTGCGCGAGTCCGCCCACCGCCGCGGTGATGCGGTCGCTGAGGCCGGCGAAGACCTGAGGCCATCGTGGGTCGTAGTCCACGATCTCGACTGGCGCGTCCACTCAGATCGTCCTCTTGGCTCGTGCTCTCGCCGGGCCACCCATCGCCTGGTCACGGCTTCGCACGGCGTCGGGTGGACACCGATGCCTCAGAGCAGGAAATGGAACAACGGACTCCCCGGTTCCACCCGCTCCACCTGCAGCGGGCTCTTCTCCAGCCGCGCCAGCAGTCCGGGCAGGTCCGCGCGCCGCGGGATCTCGACGCCGATCAGCGCCGGCCCGATCTCCCGGTTGTTGCGCTTCACGTACTCGAACCGCGTGATGTCGTCCTCCGGCCCGAGGATTTCGTCAAGGAACCGCCGGAGCGCGCCGGGTTCCTGCGGGAAGCTGACGAGGAAGTAGTGCTTCAGCCCCTCGTGCATCAGCGAGCGTTCGAGGACTTCGCTGTACCGGCTGACGTCGTTGTTGCCGCCGGACACGATGCACACCACCGTCTGCCCCTGCTCGACCTGCACGCTGGTCCCGAGCGAAGCGGCCGCGAGCGCACCTGCGGGTTCGGCGATGATGCCGTCCGACTGGTACATCGACAGCATTTCCGTGCACACCGCGCCCTCGGCGACGGACGTCAGCTCCGCGCCGCTGTCGCGGATCAACGGGAACGTCACCTGACCGGCCTCGCGCACCGCGGCACCGTCCACGAACGGGTCCACCGCGTCGATCCGCACCGGTTCGCCCGCTTCAAGAGCCGCCGCCATGCACATCGCGCCTGCCGGTTCGACGCCGACGACCCGGATGTCCGGATGCCGCTCGCGAACCCACGTCGCGATCCCAGCCAGCAACCCTCCGCCGCCAACAGGCACCACTAGGACATCCGGCACGAAGCCGAGCTGCGAAACCACTTCAAGCGCGACAGTGCCCTGACCCGCGACAGTGCGTACGTCGTCGAACGCTGGCACGAGCGTCGCTCCAGTGCGGTGGGCGTCATCCTTAGCCGCGGCGAAGGCGTCTTCGTACGTCTCGCCGACGACGATGACCTCGATGTGCGCGCCGCCGAGAGCTGCAATGCGTTCACGCTTCTGCCGCGGCGTCGTGCCCGGCACGTACACGCGACCGTTCGCCCCTAAGCGGCGACACGCGTACGCGACGCCTTGTGCGTGGTTGCCCGCGCTCGCGCAGACGACACCGCGCTCCCGCGTCGAATCGTCGAGCTGCACGATGAAGTTGTACGCGCCGCGGATCTTGTACGAGCGGACCGTCTGCTGGTCTTCGCGCTTAAGCCAGACGCGCGCGTCTACGCGGGACGAGAGACGCGCGTTGGGCTCCAGGGGCGTACGTGTGACCACGCCCGCGAGCCGTTCGGCGGCCTGTTCGACCAGTTCTGCGTTCACCGTGTCGATGTCGTGCACTCGGGTGAATGTACTTCGCACCCGGTGAACACGTCCGGGGCACTCACGTCACTGGCCGCGTTCACGTCTTCGGCACCGCCGGGTACGGGACGAAGGTGCTGGTGTTTTCGTCCACCGTGAGCGGTTTGCCGATCGCCGGAAACGCGCGTTGCGAACAAGCGGGCCGGTCGCACACCTTGCACCCCATGCCGATTGGCGTCGCGGCGGCGGGTTCGTCCAGGTCAAGACCGGTCGAGTAGATCAGCCGGCCAGCGTGTCGCAGCTCGCAGCCGAGACCGACGGTGAACGTCTTGCCCGGGCTGCCGTACCCGCCGATATTGCGCGACACCGTCCGCGCGACCCAGAAGTACCGCTTGCCGTCCGGCAGCGCCGCGATCTGCGTGAGGATCTTGCCCGGCGAGGTGAAGGCCTCGTAGATGTTCCACAACGGGCAAGCGCCGCCGACGCGCGAGAAGTGAAAACCGGCCGCTGACTGGCGTTTCGACATGTTCCCGGCCCGGTCGACGCGCACGAACGAGAACGGCACGCCGCGCTGTTTTGGCCGCTGAAGAGTCGACAGCCGGTGGCACGTCGTCTCGAATCCGACGCCGAAGTGGTCGCAAAGGCGCTCGATGTCATACCGGAACTCCTCGGCCGCGGCCAGGAACGGGCTGTACGGCAGGATCAGCGCGCCCGCGAAGTAGTTAGCCAGGCCGACGCGCGCGAGCGTCCGCGCGGCCGGGCCGGAAAACGCCCACGAATCGGCGAGTTCGGTGATCAGATCGTCGTATTCCAGCAACGCGATCTGGGACGCCATCCGGAACGCCTGCTGTCCGACCCGGAGGCTCGGGGCCAGCCGCAACACCCGCGTCGCCGGCTCGTACCGATGCTGTTCACCTGCGGATTCGTTGATGCCCTCGTTCGTCACGTCGACGCCGTAGCGCTGCCACAGCCGTTCCTTGAGCGACCCCAGCACCGACCCGCGCCGCAGCGGGATCTGCGCGGCCATCCGCTCGGCCCGCTCGTCCAGTTCGGCGACGTAGTTCTCCCGCTCGTAGAAGAAGTCGCGGACCTCCTCGTGCGGCAGCGGCGCGGCGGCGCTCCCGTGCAGGCCGAGGCCGTTTTCCGTGGTCAGCGCCGCCGTGCTCTCGACCGCGTTCCGGTAGCTGCGATGCAGTTTCACCAGCGCCTGGGCGATGGACGGCAAGTTGCTGGCCAGGTCGTTCAGCTCGCTCGTGGTCGCTTCGACGCCGACGGCCTCGTCGAGCAGCGCTTCCTTCACATCGGCGACGAGCCGCGAGGTGTCGTTGTTGGCGAAAAACTCCGTGTCGACGCCGAATGCCTGCGTGATCCGCAGCAGCACCGGCACGGTCAGCGGGCGCGAGTTGTGCTCGATCTGATTGAGGTAACTGGGTGAGATCTCGAGCACACGGGCGAGATCCGCCTGGCTCATCGACCGGCTTTCGCGCAGATGCCGCAGCCGCGCCCCGGCGAAAGTTTTGTCCATGAGTGCTCCGTCCGGCCGGAAGGTTTCCGGGCCTGAACGATTACGTGAACGATCAAGCCCGCGAATTTTCGGTGCGGTTGCGAACAGCAGATTCGCAACCTTTGCAACATGCTAGGCAATCTTCGCAGAAATTGGCAAATTGGAGCAGTGGACCGAGTTTTCCCGCTCGTGTCAGGGTCGTGACCAGGCAAGGCGAGCAATCGCAAACTTCGCAACACGGGAGAGTCCGATGACCGAGCAGGCCAATCAGCTCGAGCAGGCGGCGGCCGAGCTGGCCGAGCAGTGGAAGACCGACCCCCGCTGGGCGGGTGTCCAGCGGACCTACTCCGCCGCCGACGTGGTGAAGCTTCGCGGTTCTGTCGTCGAAGAGCACACCCTCGCCCGCCGCGGCGCCGAGAAGCTGTGGGAGCTGCTGCACAGCGAGGACTACGTCCACGCGCTGGGCGCGCTCACCGGCAACCAGGCCGTGCAGCAGGTGCGCGCCGGCCTGAAGGCCATCTACCTGTCCGGCTGGCAGGTCGCCGCCGACGCCAACCTCGCCGGCCAGACCTACCCGGACCAGAGCCTCTACCCGGCCAACTCGGTCCCGGCCGTCGTCCGCCGCATCAACAACGCGCTGGGCCGCGCCGACCAGATCAACTGGGCCGAGGGCAACGGCGACATCGACTGGTTCGCCCCGATCGTCGCCGACGCGGAAGCCGGCTTCGGCGGTCCGCTGAACGCGTTCGAGCTGATGAAGGGCATGATCGCGGCCGGTGCCGCGGGCGTGCACTGGGAAGACCAGCTCGCGTCCGAGAAGAAGTGCGGCCACCTCGGCGGCAAGGTCCTCATCCCGACCAAGCAGCACGAGCGCACCCTGAACGCCGCCCGTCTCGCCGCCGACGTGCTGAACGTGCCGTCCCTGGTCGTCGCCCGCACCGACGCCCAGGCCGCGACCCTGCTGACCAGCGACGTCGACGAGCGCGACCGCAAGTACCTCACCGGCGGCCGCACCTCCGAGGGCTTCTACGAGGTCAACAACGGCATCGAGCCGTGCATCGACCGCGGCCTGGCCTACGCGCAGTACGCCGACCTGCTGTGGATGGAGACCTCCACGCCGGACCTCGAGGTCGCCCGCAAGTACGCCGAGGCGATCAAGGCGCAGTACCCGGACCAGATGCTGGCCTACAACTGCTCGCCGTCGTTCAACTGGAAGAAGCACCTCGACGACGACACCATCGCGCGGTTCCAGCGCGAGCTCGGCGCCATGGGCTACAAGTTCCAGTTCATCACGCTGGCCGGTTTCCACGCGCTGAACTACTCGATGTTCGACCTGGCGCACGGCTACGCCCGCAACGGCATGAGCGCCTACGTCGACCTGCAGGAGCGCGAGTTCGCTTCGGAGGAGCGCGGCTACACCGCGACGAAGCACCAGCGCGAGGTCGGCACCGGCTGGTTCGACCTGGTGTCCACCGCGCTGAACCCGGAGAGCTCGACCACCGCGCTCAAGGGTTCGACCGAAGAAGACCAGTTCCACTGACGCACCCCGCGGGCCGGCGATTCCGGTCGCCGGCCCGCCCCTTCCCTTTCCCCCTTCGCGGAGGTACGAGATGGCTGACACGTTGAACACCCGCATCGAGGTCACCGGGCCCGCCGATGGCCGCTTCGCCGAGATCCTCACCCCGGCAGCACTGGACTTCGTAGCCAAACTCGACAACACCTTCGCCGGACGCCGCCGCGAACTCCTCGACGAGCGCCGCCGCCGTCGCGAGCGGCTGCAGTCGGGGGAGGAGCAGCTGGACTTCCTGCCCGAAACGCGGGCGATCCGGTCGGACGAGAGCTGGCACATCGCCCCCGTCGCGCCCGGTCTGGAGGACCGCCGCGTCGAGATCACCGGCCCGACCGACCGGAAGATGACGGTCAACGCGCTCAACTCCGGCGCGAAGGTGTGGCTGGCGGACTTCGAGGACGCGACGTCGCCGACCTGGCACAACGTCGTCGACGGCCAGCTCAACCTGTTCGACGCCATCCGCCGCAACATCGACTTCACCACCGAGGCCGGCAAGCGCTACACGATCGGCGACGACCCGGCGACGATCGTCGCCCGCCCCCGCGGCTGGCACCTGGTCGAGAAGCACATCCGCATCGACGGCCGCCCGGTTTCGGCGAGCCTCGTGGACTTCGGCCTGTACTTATTCCACAACGCCCGGCAGCTTTTGGCGCGCGGCAGCGGCCCGTACTTCTACCTGCCGAAGCTGGAAAGCCACCAGGAAGCGCGCCTGTGGAACGACGTGTTCCTGCTGGCGCAGAAGGAACTCGGCATCCCGCGCGGCACCATCCGCGCGACCGTGCTGATCGAGACGATCACCGCGGCCTTCGAGATGGACGAGATCCTCTACGAACTCCGCGAGCACGCGGCCGGCCTGAACGCCGGACGGTGGGACTACATCTTCAGCGTCATCAAGAACTTCTCCGCGCACGGCGCCGACTTCGTGCTGCCGGACCGTGCCCAGGTGACGATGACGGTCCCCTTCATGCGCGCCTACACCGAACTGCTCGTCAGCACCTGCCACCGCCGCGGGGCCCACGCGATCGGCGGGATGGCCGCGTTCATCCCGAGCAAGGACCCGGTCACCAACGAGAACGCGCTCGAGAAGGTCCGCCAGGACAAGGAACGCGAGGCCGGCGACGGCTTCGACGGCTCCTGGGTCGCGCACCCCGGCCTGGTCCCGGTGTGCCGCGAGGTGTTCGACCAGGTGCTCGGCGGCTGGCCGAACCAGCTCGGCAAGCTGCGTGAAGACGTGACTGTCGACGCTTCGGACCTGCTCGACGTCGCGAGCGCCGGCGGCGAGGTCACCGAAGCGGGCGTGCGGGCGAACATCAATGTCGCCCTCCGCTACATCGACTCCTGGCTGCGAGGCACCGGCGCCGCGGCGATCCACAACCTCATGGAGGACGCCGCGACGGCGGAGATCGCGCGGTGCCAGGTGTGGCAGTGGATCCGCAACGGCACGAAGCTCGAGGACGGCACGGCGCTGACCCACGAGCTGGCCGTCGAATTCCTGGACGACGAACTGACGAAGGTCCGCACGGACCTCGGCTCGTCGGCCCGCCTCGACGACGCCCGCGCGATCTTCACCGAGACCGCCCTCGGCGAGAAGCTGCCGAGCTTCCTCACGACTGTCGCCTACGCCCGCTACCTGACCGAGCGGTGACAGGCTCCGGTCGCCAGTGACCTGACCACCGGCGACCGGTTACCCAGCACCACATTTTGGGATGGTGCAGGGGACGGGTCCGGTGGCGGAGGCTCCCCGCCACCGGACCCGGGTCTTTCCGGACCCGCGCTCCTTCGCTGTTGAGCGGCGAGGGGCGCGGGTTTTCGGCTTCGCGGGTTTTCGATGCTTCGGGCTTGGCCGTGGCTTGGCTTCTCGCTCACTTCCGCACGCACGCTGCCCGAACCCCGGGTGCTGTTCGGGTCGGCGGTGTCGTGGCCGCTCAGTGGCGAACCCCGCGTACGCCCCAGGTCGCGCTTGATCTCGCCTCTCGTCGCGGATCAAGCCGATCACCGCTGCCAGTTCGACCGCGTTACCCAGTTCGGACCCGCGCTCCAGCCCCGACGCCCGATGTCGCCGAGTCCCTGACACGCCCGCGCCGGATGGATTTCGCCCGCTCTCTTCAACCGGTCTCCAGCCCCTTGACCACGCTCAGCCATCGCTCCTCGAACGGCCTATCCCACGGAGATCTCGGCTCCTAACCCGGTCCGCCCGATAACGCGAACGAGCTGCGCCGATCTGCCCGACTCCGCCGTCGCCCGGCCGAACCACCGTTGCCGCTCAATGGCGAATGCCTGGTAGACGCCCATTTCAAGCCTTCGATCGCCCTCCTGGCCACGACGGCTCCCTTCCGCGGCAGGCACCCGAAGCCGCGCCGTCCAACTGCCGAACACACCTTGCCTATTTGATTCGACATACATATATTGCACATGTAACTACCTGGGGGAGCGTCGCCGGCGAGGGTGCCGGGCAGCTTCCGATCTGACTCGCATCCGGAGAAACCCATGCATTGGCTTTACCTCGGCATCGCTGTGCTCTTCGAGATCGCCTTCGCGCTCGGAGCCAACGCCACGGACGGGTTCACCAAGCTGTGGCCGTCGGTGTTCACGCTGGTCATGGCGGCCGGCGGCATCTTCTTCCTCAGCCGGGCCCTGCTGACCCTCGACGTCGGCGTCGGCTACGCGATCTGGACCGGTCTCGGCTCGGTGGGCATCGTGCTGCTGGGCGCGCTGATCTTCAAAGAGAAGCTCAACTGGCGCAAGCTCATCGGCTTCGGCCTGGTGATCTGCGGCATCATCGGTCTCCAGCTAACCGGTGCCTGACGCTCCTCTTCCCGCTCCCGAAAGGATTTCCGCCGTGTCCGTTCAGCCCGAAGCAGCACCAGCCATCACACCGGAGAGTACGCAGACTAATCGCCGAGCATGGGGCATCCTTCTCTTCGCCGGAGTCTGCGAAATCGCGTTCGCCGTCAGCACGGACGGCAGCCGAGGCTTCACCAACCTGCCGTGGTCGATCGCCACGGTGATTACGGCCGCCGCAACGATTTTCACGCTCAGCCTGGCCTTGCGCACCATCGACGTCGGCGTCGGCTACGCGGTCTGGACGGGTATCGGCGCGAGCGGCGCCGCGATCTTCGGCGCGATCATCTTCGGCGAAAGTCTGGGACCGCTGCGCATCCTGTTCCTGGCAGTGATCATCACCGGCGTCATCTGCCTCAAACTCGCCGGCGGATCCACCGATTCGGCGAAGGCTGACGACTGACCGTATCCAGCCCGACGTCCCGCCAAATCCGCCAGTTGGCAGCGAATCTGCCTAACTCTGGCGGCGGGCACCGTCAGCACGTTTTCGTCACTACGCTGCACCATTGCTTGCGACGAACCTGGAGGCCAGCCAATGCCGATGGCGACCGTCAACGACCGCCCGCTCTTCTTCGCCGACACCGGGGGAGACGGACCGGTCTTGCTCCTGGGACACGGCTACTTCCTGGACCACTCAACGTTCTCGCCGCAAGCAGCGGTGCTCGCGCCCACGTGGCGCCTGATCACCTGGGACGCCCGCGGCCACGGGCAAACCCCGGATGACGACCCCGGCACCTCATACACCTATTGGGACCAAGCCCGAGACGCGCTCGGCCTGCTCGACCACCTGGGCATCGAACGCGCCGTCGCAGGCGGACTGTCCCAAGGCGGATTCACCGCGCTACGAATCGCTTTGCTGGCACCCGAACGGGTCGCAGGCCTGGTGCTCTGGGACACCGAAGCAACACCGTGCGACCCAGCCGACAAAGCAGCCTACGGCGGCATGTTCGCCGCATTGCGCGAGTACGGACCAATCGATGACCTCATCGTACCGTTGTCGACACAGCTGCTCGGAGAATCCGACCTGCGTGACGAGTTGCGCGCACGATGGCGTGCCGAACCCGCACTGCCGCTAGGCCCAGCCGCGCACTGCCTGCTGGAACGAGACGACGTCTCGCCCCGACTGAACGAAATCACCTGCCCGGCGTTGCTGATGTGGGGCGAGCAAGACGTTTCCCTTCCGCGCGACCGTATGGACCTGCTGAGCGAACGCCTCCCGAACGCCGGCGAGGTGCACGTAATCCGCGGCGCGGCCCACACCCCAACTCTGACTCATCCAGAGCAGGTCAACCCGTTGCTGCAACAGTTCCTGCAGACGCTGGCCTGACCGGTACCACCGAGCGGCCGAGACTGCTCACGTAGCCAGAAAACCCGAATTCTCCCATCTCCCAGCGCCATGCAGACCACCGCGATCTCCGGACATGAGAGGCTTGACGAACGCACAATTGCATGCACGCACATGTGCTATACAAGAGGTCTCGGCGTCACTTCTCGACGCTGGACAAGGCTTTGCCGGAGAGGTCGTTCGCGTGACCACCACACCTTCCCCTGGCCGCAAGCAGGCCGGTGCGAAACTCACCACCCTCGGCGCGATGTGGCCCCGCATGATGGCCCTTCGCAGCCGGATCGACCATGAGGTCGAGCAAGCCCTGCAACGCCAGTTGCACCTGGGCTTCTCGGAATTCGTCGCCCTGATGTCGCTGGCCGATCGCCCCGACGGCGAACTCCGCATGCAGGAGCTCGCGGACGCGACGTCACTCAACCAGAGCTCCGCGACCCGCCTGGTGGGCCGGCTCGAGCGGACCGGTCTGACCGAACGACGTCTCTGCGAATACGACCGCCGAGGCGTCTACACCGGAATCACCGACGCCGGACGAGCCACGTTGCGCAAAGCCGTCCCGGTCTACGAAGCAGCCTTGGCGAACGCTTTCGACCGCGTGGCAGCGGACCCCGATTACCGCGACCTCATCGCCGCCGTCGATCCCCGCTGAAAGCGCTCTGACCAGGTATTCGCCACTGAACGGCGAATCTCGCCGACCACCTGCGACCAGCGTTTAACTTACACCTCGAACGCATTGCCAGTCGCGATCTTCGGCCGTCCCAACTCTACCGGTTCGCCGACCCGAGCCCGCCGATAAACCTCGACGGTCGCCTCAGCGATCCGTCCCCAGTCGAAGTCCGCGCCCAGCCGGGCCTGTGCTGCACGCGCGCGCCGGGTCGCAGCCGGGACGTCGCTCAAGACAGTCGTCACGGATGAGGCGAGACCCGCGACGTCACCTGGCGCGAAGGCCAAGCCGGTCTCCCCGTCGATGACAACCTCGCCGAGCCCGCCCGCGGTCGACGCCACCAACGGCGCTTTCGCGGCAGCAGCCTCCAGCGCGACAATCCCGAACGGCTCATACCGGCTCGGCAGCACGACCGCATCGGCCGCAGCGAGGAGAGCTCGCAGGTCGCGGTCGGAAAGATGACCGACGAAGTCCACCGCCCGGCGAATCCGCAGCTTTCGAGCCTGCGCGACGAGTTCGTCGTGATGTCGCCCTTTACCGGCGACGACCACCCGAGTCCCCGGAAACCGTCGGCGGATCCGGGGCAGCGCGGCCAGCAGGTCTTGCACGCCTTTTTCCCACTCAAGCCGGCCGAAGAACAGCAGGAACGGAGCCCCGTCCGGGCTGTGCTGCTCCCGCATCCTCGCGACCTCGCTGGACGACACGCGCCAGCTGCGCCCCTCGATGCCGTTGTGGATCACCGCGACGTCAGCAGGGTCGATCTCGAAGAGGTGCGCGACCTCCTTGCGCATGGCCTGCGAACAGGTGATCACCGCGTCGGCGCGGTTGGCCAGCCACCATTCGACCGAATGCACCTGCTGGTTGAGCGGATGCGACAGCCACCCCGAATGCCGGCCCGCTTCGGTCGCGTGGATCGTCCCGACGAGCGGCACCCGGGCAGCCTCGGCGACCGCGATCGCCGGATGCGTGACCAGCCAGTCGTGGGCATGGACGACGTCGGGTTGCCACGTGCGGAGCAAATCCTGCGCCGCCCGGATCATGGCGTGGCCCATGGCGAGGGTCCACGCGACGAGATCCCGCTCGAAAGTCAGGTGCATCGGATCCTCGGCCACGCGGACGACCCGGACCCCCTCGATGACCCGATCGCTGCGCGGATGTGTCGAGGCGTCGGTGCCCGCGGTGTGCCGGCAGAGGACGACGACGTCGTGGCCCTGCTGCGCGAGGTGCCTCGCCAGCGCGTGAACGTGCCGGGCCAGCCCGCCGATGACCACCGGCGGGTACTCCCAGGACAACATCAGCACGCGCATGGCCCGAGGTTACTCGCCAGTCGCTTACCCCGGGGCGGCCGCCCGAACGACCGGCGGAAAGCCTCGCCTTCTGCTGGCGAAAAAGTGCCTGAGCAGGCAAGAACGAGCTGGTCAGAGCGTTTCGCCAAAAAACGGCAAAAGGTCCGCGCAGCCGCTCCGACGGCTCGCGACCACCGCATCCCCGCAGCTCAGCACCCCGCCGCGGTCCGCAGGGAGCACCAGGCCGAATACATACGTTCCTGCTGCAGCCACCCACCGCGACCAGCAACCCTCACGCGCCGCGGCACGCCTACTGCGCCCGCGGGCGAAGCGCGCTGACGAGCTGCTGACCAGCGATTAGCCACTCAGTGGCGATGAGGTTGTCGACGGCATCTCCACCGTCTCGCCGGGGGACCCCCCACCGAGGACCAGTTGCCAGCCAGCGACCACCGACAGCCGACATGACCGTCGCGCAGGGCCTGGGTCGTCGGCTGCCCAGGTGGCGCCCAAGCCATGCCGCGGAACGCGATTCTCATGCCACCATGACCAGTGATGACTCCAACAGAGCCCGAATGGCAGCGAGCGGATCCGCCACTGACCACCCCGTGGACCGACCGAGTCGACCCGGCCGCGGTGCTGCCCGAGTACCCACGCCCCCAGCTCCGCCGGCCGGAATGGCTGAGCCTCAACGGCGTCTGGGAGTACGCAGGATGGCCCGCTTCGCCCGCGGAGCCGCGCCCTGTCGGGTACAGCGAGCGCATCCTGGTTCCCTTCGCGCCGGAATCGGCGCTCTCCGGAATCGGCCGACGCGACGAAGTGCTCTGGTATCGGCGGTTGTTCGAGGTTCCGCAAAGCTGGCGCGGGCGACGGGTGTTGCTGCATTTCGGTGCAGTCGACCAGAAAGCCGAGGTTCGGGTCAACAACCAGACGGTGGTCACCCATGAGGGCGGGTACACGTCGTTCTCCGCGGACATCACAGACGCGCTCCGTGCATCGGGACCGCAGGAAATTACCGTTCGCGCAGAGGACCGTACGGACATCGAGCCGTACCCGATCGGCAAGCAGCGCAACGAACCTGGCGGTATCTGCTACACCCCGACGTCGGGAATTTGGCAGACCGTCTGGGTCGAGCCGGTGCCGAACGAGCGCGTTTCCTTCCTCGAAATCACCTCGGACCTATCAGGCGTCTCTGTGTTCCCGCAGGTCACCGGTGGCGCTCAAGTGGAGCTGATCGTTTCGCCGCCAAACGGCGACGAGGCAGTACGCGTTCGGAGCTCCGCCGGCGCGCGGCTGCGAGCCAACCTTCCGGAACCGCATCCGTGGTCTCCCGACGATCCGTTTCTCTACGACATCACCGTCCGGCTTCTCGATGCGCACGGTGATGTATTGGACGAAGTCGCCAGTTATTGCGGCCTGCGAACGGTAGAAATCGTCCCGGATGTCGACGGACAGCCACGGATCGCTGTGAACGGCCGGATCACCTTCCTGCACGGACCACTCGACCAGGGCTACTGGCCGGACGGCGGTTACACCGCGCCGACAGACGAGGCGCTCCGGTTCGATCTGGAGAAGACGACGGAACTCGGGTTCAACCTGGTCCGCAAGCACGTCAAGGTCGAACCCGCGCGCTGGTACTACTGGGCGGACCGGCTGGGTTTGGCGGTCTGGCAGGACATGCCGTCACTGGTCGTCTCGTTCGCCGGACCGCCCGGGCACGCGCCGGATCCGCTGCCCGAAGGACAACAACGGTTCGAGGCCGAACTGCGGGAAATGGTCGCGCAGCTGAGCAACGTCACGTCGATCGTCGCCTGGGTGCCGTTCAACGAAGGCTGGGGAGAATTCGACACTGCCCGGATTGCCGCGCTCGTAAAGGAACTCGACCCGACTCGGCTGGTGATCGCCAACAGCGGCGTGAACTGCTGTTTCTCTCGCCCCGACACTGGTGCTGGCGACATCTACGACGACCACACCTACGTCGGGCCAGGGGAGCCGCACGAGGGGGACCATCGCGCCCTGGTGGACGGTGAATACGGCGGCCTGGGCTTGGTGCTCGACGACCACATTTGGCCAGGTCCGCCCAACGCCTACGAAATGACGGCGGATTCCACGCATCTCACTCGCCGGTACGCGGAGGTGAGTGAACGCCTCGAACGGTTGGTTTCCGATCTGGGGTTGTCCGGCGCGATCTATACTCAGACCACTGATGTAGAGAACGAAGTGAACGGCCTCCTCACCTACGACCGCCGAGTGGAAAAGCTCGACTTCACCGACGCCGCGAACCACAACCGAGCGGTGATCGCGCGTGGTTCGTATCCCGACGTGAAGACCGCGGCCGAACTGGCTGGCGAGGCTTCGGACAGCCGTTGACCTGCAATTCGCCGTTGAGCGGCAACGCGAGACAGGCAGCCCTGCACTGGGCTGCGGCCTGGGGGACGAACCAGGCCGACTTGCGATTCGCCGCTCACTGGCGACGAACTGGCCAACGGTGTTTCGAAGCTGCCAGGGTTTCGTCCAGTTCGGACATGGCGGGTCACCGTCCACCGTGCTGTGCCGACGTCACTGCCGAATTAGCCTTTGAACGGCGACGGCATCCTCGGTCGTGGCACCGGCCTGACGTTGTGGTGCGCGGTGACGTCCACTCGTGGCGACTTATGGCGCTGGTCGTCAGTCGCCGATAAGTGGCGACACCACCGCGGACAAGCAGAGGTGAGGAACGCCGGATCTTTCGCCACTGAGCGGCAACGGCAGCAAACGGCTAGCGCTGTCTCCTTGGGAAGCCAGCCGCCTCGGCGTTTGCCAGCAGTTGCCGAAAAACGGCAAATGCCCTCCGGCCGCGATGAACGCTGGCCGGAGAGCAGGACCGGAGCTCAAGCAGGCAGCGCCGCTTCGATCGCCGCGACGATCGTCTCGTCTTCGGGCTCCGTGCGCGGCCGGAAGCGACCGAGCACCTTGCCGTCCGGGCTGATCAGGAACTTCTCGAAGTTCCACTGCACGTCACCGGCTTCGCCGTCCGCGTCGGGAGTTTCCGTGATGCTCGCGTAGAGCGGGTGCCGGTCTTCGCCG
The DNA here is from genome assembly GCF_037034185.1 of Amycolatopsis sp. VC5-11. Classification (NCBI taxonomy): domain Bacteria; kingdom Bacillati; phylum Actinomycetota; class Actinomycetes; order Pseudonocardiales; family Pseudonocardiaceae; genus Amycolatopsis; species Amycolatopsis sp. VC5-11. The sequence continues at coordinate 453,406 of NZ_JBAGKF010000004.1, forward strand.
TTGACGTCGACCTTTTCGAACAGCGGGAAAGACACACCGTACGTGGTGGAGCAGAACGTCTGGATCTCCTCCGCCGTGCCTGGCTCCTGACCGGCGAACTGGTTGCAGGGGAACCCGACGACCGAGAAGCCCTTGTCGCCGTAGCGTTCTTGCAGGCGTTCCAGGCCGGTGTACTGCGGCGTCAACCCGCACTTCGACGCCACATTCACCACGAGCAGCGTCTTGCCGGCCAGCGGTCCGCCAAGAGTGGCGTCTTCGCCAGACAGAGTCTTGAGGGGCAGGTCGCGGATTCCCATGGAGTTCCTTTCGATCGTCATGCGCGAGGACGCCGCAGGGTGCGCGCGTCCAGATGTCCGAACGGGCCGTCGGCCCGGCGGTATTCCTCGGCCAGGGCGAGCGCGCGAGAGCGATCTCCGCTGCGCAGCAACCCTGCCAAGGCGTCGAACCGCTCGGTGTGCACACGAGCGCGCCGGCGGGCGTAGTCGGCGGCGGAGTCTTTGGTGACCATGAACGCCCAGTCGCTGGACAGTGCCATCATCGCCTCGGCGACGGCCTGATCGGCAACGGCGTCGCGAGTGGTCCCATCCTGCTTATCGACCAGGTCGAGCAGGCGGGCCTGCAGTGCGGTGTTGTCCTGCACCATGTCCGCGACCTGCTCGCCGTCCCATACACGCCAGTCCTTGCCGGAACCCCATGAGGATGCGGGCAGCTGGACCGGTTCGCCTAGGTGGCCAGCCTCGAGCGCGCCGCGCAACGTGGTCACCCGGACGCCTGCTTCGGGCAGTGCGCGCAGGATTCCTTCGAGCCACGCGGGCCCTTCGTGCCACCAATGTCCGAAGAGTTCCGTGTCGTATGCCGCAACCACTAGCGACTCGCGGCCATGTTGCTCGCGGAGAGACCTCAACCGCGCGACGACTGTCTCGACGAAATCCTTGACGTGCGAACCTAGAACGTCTGCGGCGAGCGCAGGATCGTATGGAGCTTTGTCTTGTGGCTCAACGGTTTTTCCGGTGACGCGCGACGCCTTCAGTCCGACTTCATGTGCCCAGGTGTGGAAATCCCGATACGCGGCATGGCCTGGATAGCCGGCTTTCGGCGACCAAACCCGGTAGGTGACTTCGAGATCGCGGCCGAAGCAGACGACGTCGGAGTCTCCGACGGGATGCGCGGCCGAAGTGTCACCATGGAGTGAAGGGCCGTCGACAAGGAAGCGTCGCACACCGGCATCGTGATAATCTTGTTCCATCCCCGGTGCGTAACCACATTCAGGTGCCCAAATACCTTCTTGTGCGCGGCCGATGCGCAGCGCAGTGTCCTCGAGCCCGGCCTGGAGAGCGAACCGTCGCACTCGCTGATCCAGGAGCGGCTGGAACGGATGCGCCAGCGGCCCGCCGAGCAGTTCGATCGTGTCACTGTCCACAAGCGACCGAAGGACGGGCGAGAAACCGTGCCGCCAGCGCGTTTCCAGCTCTTCGGTGGCGTGCATCGCGGCCTGGTGCTCGGCGGCGGCCAGGTCGCGCAGCAATGGATCGCCGTGCCAGAGCGTCGATGCGTGCTGCGTGCGCAGCTGCCAATGGCCGATCCAGTCGTGGCAGGCGCGGATGGCGTACGGATCGTCGAGCTGTGCGGCGAGAACCGGCGTCATGCCGAGTGTCAGGACGTCGCGTCGCCCCTCAGCGGCGAATCGGCGCAGCAGGTCGACGACCGGCAGGTACGAATGTGTCCACGCCTGGTACAGCCACTCCTCGCCGACCGGCCAGCTGCCATGGTGCGGCAGCCATGGCAGGTGGCTGTGCAGGACGAGGCAGAACGTGCCTTCGTGGGCGGGATTCCGGGCGCTCACGGGCGCACCGCCACGGCCACCAGGTCGAGGCTCGCGTCCAGGTCGTCACTGTGGACGGCGAAATCGTCGGCCCGGATCGCTGCGACGTCCGCGAGGAGGTCGGCGGGCCAGGCGGCCTGCCCGGGGAGCGAACCCATGACGACGTCTAGTTGGGCGTCGATGATCGAGCCGCCGTAACGGGTTTCCATGGTGCGCAGGGATTCCGCATGGTGCAGCCCGTTCAGCGCCGCCACGGTGAACCCGGCTGCGCGCAGCAAGTCGTCCATTTCGGACGGTGCCAGTTCGCGCGTGTGGAACGGGTTGAGCGGGGTGTCGCTGTCCGGCGTGAAAGTTAGTCGGTTCGGGGTCGTGACCAGCAGTTTTCCGCCCGGGCGCAGGACCCGGAAGCATTCGGCGAGGAAACCGTCCTGGTCCCAGAGGTGCTCGATCACCTGGAAGTTCGCCACCACGTCGACCGCGCCGTCCTGCAACGGGAGGTACGCCAGGTTCGCGCGCGCGACGTCGACACTTGGGTACCGGCGTGCAACGTGCTCGGTGGTCGGTACGTCGTAGTCCAGTGCGAGCACTCGCCGGGCATGCTGGGCGATGAGCCCGGCGCCGTAGCCCTCGCCGCAGCCGGCTTCGAGCACCGTCGCGTCGGTGCAGTGGGGGAGGAGGGCGAGGTACGCGGCTTCATGGCGGCGGAACCAGTAATTTTCCTCGGGGATGCCGGGGACGGTCCGTTCGCCGGTGAGGTGCAGTGCCTCGGCCCGGGTGGCTGCGTTGGTCACCTGCGCGACCCTAGCGCCTGTCACGTTTCGCGCAGCCGTCTCGTTCCAGCGGTATGCAACGGACGATCACGCGCATCCTCCTGATCCTGCTCGGTCTCTACACCCTGGTGCAGGGGCTGTGGCCGCTGCTCGACCCGATGGGGTTTTACCAGGACTTTCCCGGTTTCCGGCATGGCTGGGTCTCCATGGACGGGCCCTACAACGAGCACTTCATCATCGATTTCGGCGGCCTCAGCCTGGCGCTCGGCGCGATGCTGGTGGGCGCTGCCGTGATGGGCACCACAGCTGTCGCGAGGCTGGTGGCGATCGCGGCGTTGCTGTTCGCCGTCCCGCACCTCGTCTACCACGCGGGTCACGTCGGGCACTATCCGCAGCTCGACCAGGTGCTCATCATTGGCGGGCTCGCGGTGACGGTCCTGCTGCCGCTCGTGGTGCTTGTGGTCCCGGGGCGGCGAATCGAGATCAGTTCGACGGCGACACCGTGATGCTGAGCGCACCCGGGCCGACGTGAGCGCCGATCACGGTGCTTGCGTCGCCCACCACGATCTCGCCCGCGCCCGGCACGCGTTCCCGCAGCCGCCGGACGATCTCGTTCTCGTCAGAGCCGAACCGGGTCACCGCGAGGTCCACCGGCTGGTCGCCCGCGGCCTTCACCGCCAGGTCGACGAGCCGGTTCATCGCTCGTTTAGTGCCGGGAACGCGGGCGAGCGGGCTCACTTCTCCATTGCGGACGGTGAGCAGCGGCTTGATCGCGAACGCACTTCCGAGCATCGACTGGGCAGCGCCGATCCGTCCTGATCGCCGCAGGTACTCGAGCGTGTCGACATAGATCAGTTCGGTCGAGTTGCGCACTCGTCGTTCCGCGGCGTCCAACACCCGTTCGAGCTGTCCGCCGGCCCCGGCGACCCGGGCGGCGGACACCGCTGCGTAGCCGAGACTCATGCTCGCCGTCCCGCTGTCGAGGATGTGCACCGGAATCCGGACCTGCTGGGCGGCTTCGCGGGCGGCTTCGACGGTCTGCGAAAGCCGTCCGGAGATGTGCAGGCTCACGATGGCGGACGCGCCGGCGGAGGCCGCGTCCTGGTAGCTCCAGAAGAACGCGCCCGGATCCGGCGGCGAAGTCGTGACGGCCGCGCCGGATTTCATCGTCTGGATGAGCTCGCTCCGGTCGAAGCGGTGCTCGTCGTCCGTCTGGTCGCCGACATGCAGCTGGACCTGGACGACACTGATTCGCCACTGAGCGGCGAGTTGCTCGGGCAGGCACGAGGTCGAGTCGGTGACTACGGCGATGTGCGCGGACATGGTGCCGGAGCGTAACCCCTAACGGCCTACTGCGAGTAAGTGACCGTTGCTCCGATCGGGCGAGCGGCGCGCTGGAAGGGCTAACCGGCCAACTACTGGGACGATGGTCCCATTAGATTGCTCATCCAGGTGAATGCCGTCACCTCGAGGGGTCCGGCCGCGGAATTGCCCCTAATCTACCGCTCAGTAGAGCACTGTCCCGCGGCCGAGAGCCGGCCCCAACCGGGAGGTCGAAGAAGACCCATGACGAACATCGTTGTCCTGGTCAAGCAGGTACCGGACACCTACTCGGAGCGGAAGCTCTCCGGTTCCGACAACACCCTTGACCGCGAATCCGCCGACGCCGTGCTCGACGAGATCAACGAGAAGGCCGTCGAAGAGGCCCTCAAGATCAAGGAAGCCGGCGAGGGCGAAGTCACCGTGATCTCGGTCGGCCCGGACCGCGCGACCGACGCGATCCGCAAGGCGCTCTCCATGGGCGCCGACAAGGCCATCCACGTCTCCGACGAGGCGCTGCACGGCTCCGACGCGATCGCCACCGCGAAGGTCATCGCCGCCGCCGTCGGCAAGGTCGAGGGCTTCGACCTGATCCTGGCCGGCAACGAGGCGTCCGACGGCCGCGGCGCTGCCGTGCCCGCGATCCTCGCCGAGCTGCTCGGCGTGCCGCAGCTGACCTATGTGCGTCAGCTGACCGTCGAGGGCTCCGCCGTGAAGGCCGACCGCGAGACCGAAGACGGCATCACCCACCTCGAGGCGAACCTGCCGGCGCTGGTGAGCGTGAGCGAGAAGATCAACGAGCCGCGCTACCCGTCGTTCAAGGGCATCATGGCCGCGAAGAAGAAGCCGGTCGAGACGCTGACCATCGCCGACCTGGGCATCGACGCGGGCGAGGTCGGCCTCGCCAACGCGTGGTCGACGGTCGTCGAGGCCTCGCCGAAGCCGCCGCGCACCGCGGGCGAGAAGGTCGAGGACGAGGGCGACGGCGGCTCGAAGGTCGCTGAGTACCTGGTCGCGCAGAAGCTCATCTGAGACACGGTTTCGAGGAGGATTCCGGAAAATGGCTGAAGTACTCGTCCTCGTCGACCACGTCGACGGTGATGTCAAGAAGGTCACGCTCGAGCTGCTGACCGCTGCGCGCGCCCTCGGCGAGCCCTCCGCCGTCGTGGTGGGCCCGACCGGCACCGCGGCGAAGGCCAAGGAAGCGCTCGCCGGCCACGGCGCGGCGAAGGTGTACGTCGCCGAGGGCGACGACGCCGCCGGTTACCTGGTGACGCCGAAGGTCGACGTGCTCGCGAAGCTCGCCGAGCAGGTCTCCCCGGCCGCGGTGCTCGTCGCCGCCAGCGCCGAGGGCAAGGAGGTGGCCGCGCGGGTCGCGCTGCGGCTGGGCTCCGGTCTGCTCTACGACGCGGTCGGCGTGAACGCCGACGGCACCGTGGACCAGTCCATCTTCGGTGGGGCGTTCTCCGTCAAGGCCAAGGCCGCCAAGGGCGCGCCGGTCGTGTCGGTGCGTCCGGGCGCGGTCGAGGCGGAGGCCGCCGACGGCGCGGCCGCCGAGGAGACCGTCGAGATCCCGGCGCAGGACCCGGCGAAGTCCGCCAAGATCACCGGCATCGAGCCGGTCGTCGGCGGCGACCGGCCGGAGCTGACCGAGGCGTCGATCGTCGTGTCCGGTGGCCGCGGCGTCGGCTCGGCGGAGAAGTTCGACGTCGTGGAGAAGCTGGCCGACTCGCTCGGCGCGGCTGTCGGCGCGTCCCGTGCGGCCGTCGACTCCGGCTACTACCCAGCGCAGTTCCAGGTCGGCCAGACCGGCAAGACGGTGTCGCCGCAGCTGTACATCGCGCTCGGCATCTCCGGCGCGATCCAGCACCGCGCCGGCATGCAGACCTCGAAGACGATCATCGCGGTCAACAAGGATGCCGAGGCCCCGATCTTCGAGATCGCCGACTTCGGTGTGGTGGGCGACCTGTTCAACGTCGCGCCGCAGCTGACCGACGCGGTCGACAAGCGCAAGGGCTGACGTTTTCTTTTCGCTCGGAAGGCCGTCGCGTGCTCGCCACGCGGCGGCCTTCCGCGTTCTCCGGAAGCTTCCCAGCTGCCTGAGAGGAACCTGAGAACCCGCAATTAACTCAACGTGCACTGACCGGTCATCGATTGGCACTCTCCGAGGCCGCTTACCGGCAGGTACACCTTGACCATGACGTCGTCACAGCTCCTCGTCAGTACTGATCAGGCGGGTGCCGACCTTCCCGCAGGCGCTCCGCGGTATTCGCTTCTGGTCGCCAACGGGAACGATGAAGTGCTCGCCGCACAGAAACTGCGATACCGGGTTTTCGCCGAGGAGATGGGGGCGGAACTGCATTCCCCGGAGCCCGGCCGGGACGTCGACTACTTCGACGAATTCTGCGACCACCTCGTCGTCCGCGACGACAACACCGGCGAGATCGTCGGCTGCTATCGCATGCTTCCGCCGGAGCGCGCCGCGCAGGCTGGAAAGCTTTATTCGGACAGCGAATTCGACCTGACGACGCTCGCCGCCCTGCGGCCGTCCTTGGTCGAGACCGGACGGTCTTGCGTCCACCCCGACCACCGCAGCGGTGCCGTCGTGAGCCTGGTGTGGGCCGGGATCGCGCGCTACATGCTCCTTTCCGGACACCGCTATCTCGCCGGGTGCGCTTCGGTCCCGATCGACGACGGCGGCAGCTATGCCGCGGGCGTCTGGGATGTCTTGCGCACCAAGCATCACGCCGACGACTCGTTGCGCGTCTCGCCGTTGACGCCCTGGGAACCGGGCGCGATCCCACGTCCCGACCGGGCCATGCTTCCGCCGCTCATCAAGGGTTACGTGCGGCTCGGCGCCAAAGTGTGCGGCCCGCCGGCTCTCGACGCCGACTTCGGGGTCGCGGACTTTTTCGTCCTTCTTGATCTGCAGCAGGTCGACGAGCGTTACTTGAAGTTCTTCCTCGGGGCGCAAGGATGAGCCACGCATGGATGCCGACGTCGCCCTGCGGTGACGGTTGCCTCACCGACGGCGCACCGACGGTCGGCCTGCCGCGACGGATTTTGCGTTTCACCGCAGCGGTTTCAGTAGTCTTCGCGGCGTTGCTGCTCGCGCCGGCGTTGCTGGTGATTCGCGGCCGGAGCCGGGAACGCTTGGTGCGCCGGATCTTCCGGGCAGTGCTGAGGGCGTTCGGCGTGCGGATGTCCGTGGTCGGCGGCGGGGACTTCCTCCTCGCCGCCCCCGCGGGTCGCGGTGCGCTCGTGGTGAACAACCACATCTCGTGGCTGGACATCATTGCGATCAACGCGCTGCGCCCGATGCGGGCCCTCGCGAAGATCGAGATCGCCTCCTGGCCGATCTTAGGGGCGCTTGTCCGTCGCGGGGGCAGCATTTTCCTGGACCGCAACCGTTTGCGCGCTCTGCCGGACACCATGTCCGAACTTGCCGACAGCCTCCGCGCCGGCGCGCTCGTCAACGTGACTCCCGAGGGCACCACCTGGTGCGGCTTGGCCTCCGGCCGCTTCACGACGGCCACCTTCCAAGCCGCGATCGACGGCGGTGTTCCGGTCCGGCCGATCGCCCTCCGCTACCGCCTCGCCGATGGCCGCGAAACCAGTCAGCCGGCGTTCATCGGACCGGAGTCGCTCATCGCGTCTTTACGCCGGGTCGCCGCGCTGCGCGGCCTGGTGCTGGAAGTGCATGTGTGCCCGGAGATCGCTCCCGGCCGCGCAGAGGACCGCCGTTCGCTGGCCGCCCTTGCCGAAGCGGCTGTCCACTCGGCCCTCGGCACAGTCCGCATCCCGCCGCAGCGTCGTCGCCGGGTTCTCGTCGGCCGCCCTGCGGATTCCCAGCCGGTTGCGCACTGACGAACCCCCTGGTCACGGGGCCGCGGAGGGGAGTTGCCGTTTTTTGGCGACACCTTCTCCGCGGCTCCCAGCCCAGCCGCGGTTAGCCTTTCGGCTGACAGTGGACCAGCCCATTCGCCACTCAATGGCGACAGCCGCCCGACTCGCCTCACCGCCGGATGGCTACCCGCTCGTCGCCTGTAACCGCCACCTCGTCATCCGCCACTCGCCTCCCAGCGGCGAATCACTCAGGTCGGCGCGCCTAATTTCCGCGACTCACATCTCTCGCCGCTGAATGGCGACAGTCGCGTATCGTCGGCGCGTCTGCCCACGGTGCTTAGCCTTTTCGCCACTGAGCGGCAACGGCCTACGCGCCGCGGTCGCCGTAAACCGGCAACACCAACTTGCCGAGCCGTGTCGTCCTCAAGGCTAGCCGACGAACATGGTCAAGAAATGGCAAGAGTCAGCTTCCCGCCGGGGTGCCCGTTCCGGCTCTCCTCTTGCGCAGCCGCTGCTTCCGCCAAGGGGAACGTCTTACCCTGCGCAATCCGCAACCCGTTGTGTACATATCCGAGGATCTCGTTCAGGACCTCTTGTGTCTGTCCGTCCTGGCCACCAGACGAAAACGGCACTCCGAGTTCGAAGGCCGCACCGTCGGCAATGGTCACGATGCGATCCTTCGACCCGCGCAACTCGATCGATTCCGGCAAAACGCCATGGCCGGACGCGTCGAACACCGCATCGACCGGTCGGTCCGCCACTGCACGGACCCGCTCGAGCCACCCGTCGCCGTAACGCACTGGAATCGCACCCAGCGCTTTCACCTCATTGAGATTGTGTTGTCCAGCCGTCCCGATTACCGTCGCGCCCAATGCGACCGCGATCTGTGTCGCGAAACGACCGACAGCGCCGCTCGCTCCGTGGACAACCAACAGCTCGCCAGCTTTGACGTCGAGCAGCCGCAACACGCGCAACGCAGTTTCGCCAGCAACCGGCAACGCAGCCGCGTCTTCCCAGGAGAGGCCGACAGGCTTGCGAACGATCGCACCGCCGAGCGCGTACTCCGCGTATCCGCCGGTCGCCGACCAGCCGAACACCTCATCTCCGACGCCGAATTCAGCACCGTCGCCCACCGCGTCGACCACTCCGGCGATCTCCAACCCCGGAATCTGCGGAGTTTTGAGCGCCGCACCGCCAGCCATCGCCCCCGAACGAATCTTCCAGTCGATCGGGTTGATCCCCGCGCGCCGGACCGCGACCCGGACCTGCCCCGGGCCAGGCTCCGGTGTCGGAACCTCGTTCAGTTGCAGCACTTCGGGCCCGCCGTACTCGGCGAAAGTGATGGCTCGCATCTCGGTTCGCACTCTCCTTCGGTCGCCGTACGTCCTACTTAAAGCCAGCCAGCATCCGGCGCATTCCGAACCGCACGCTCGATTCGCCAGTCAACGGCAAAACCCGGGCTCTGTCGCGCTCGACCACCAGCTCTGAGCCTGATCCATCGTTCTAGGCGACTGCAACGACGTCGCCAGTTACCCGGTGTCATCAACTTCCTGTGCCGAGCGACCCTCGCTCGGCCCGCCGCCGCATCCACGGGCTGACGCCAACCTGAGGCAACGATCCACCCTGGATGCGATCCGCCCCACTGTTCACCCCTGAAGACCTACGGGTGGCTTGACCTCCAGAGCGCTGGAGGTTGCAAGCTTCCGATCATGAGCCAGGCCGTCGAAGCGCAGCCTCGAAAAAGTGTCCTCTGGAGTCGCGAACACCGCCTTGTCACCGTCGGGCTGTTGCTTGTGGTCACGCTGGTGGCCTTTGAAAACATGGGCGTCGCCACCGCGATGCCGACGCTGGTCGCCGAACTTCACGGTCTTGCGCTCTACTCGTGGCCGTTCACCACGTTCCTGGTGGCGAGCGTCGTCGCCACCGTCTTGTCCGGACGGCTAGGCGACCGTCGAGGCCCAGCGCCAGCACTGCTAGTGGGGCCGGCTCTGTTTGCCGCAGGACTAGCTGTCGCAGGCATCGCCACGACGATGCCGACGCTCCTGGTCGGCCGAGCCCTGCAGGGCTTCGGCTCGGGGTTTCTGCTGGTGTCCGTCTCGCTGCTGATCGCACTGACGTTCACCGACCGCGAACGCCCCGTCATCTACGCGGCGAACGCGACCGCTTGGGTTCTCCCCGCGGTCATCGGCCCGTCCGTCGCCGGCGTGGTGACCGTGACGGTGGGCTGGCGATGGGTCTTCCTCGGGCTGCTTCCCCTGGTCGGGATCGGAATTGCTCTCCTTTACAAGATCACTCGCCGCTTGCCTGCCCATGTGCCGCTGCCAGCCGGACGTCGCGCGGGCGTCATCGCCGCCGTCGTCGCCGCGCTCGGCGTTGCCGCCCTGAGCTGGGCCGCCCAACACCCATCGCCTGCCGCAATCGCATACGGAACCCTGGGTCTTGTCGCGCTAGCCGTCGCACTGCGCAAACTCCTGCCTGCCGGAACGATGACCTTTCGCCCCGGACTGCCCACGGTGGTCGCCTCCCGCGCCTTGATCGCCGGCGCATATGCAGGAATGGAGGCGTATCTCCCACTGACCATGACCGCCGTTCACGGCTACAGCCCCGCACTCGCTGGCTTGCCGCTCACCATCACCGCTCTCGGCTGGTCCGCCGCATCCGCCCTCCAAGGCCGGTTCCTCGACTGGTCCCGCGAGGCATCGCTGCGTACTGGTTTCGCACTCGTCGCGATCGGCCTGGTCGGCTTCGGCTTTGTCGCCCAACCGTGGTTCCCGGCCTGGGTGGCCTTCGCTGTTTGCGCGGTCGGCGGGGCCGGGATGGGAATCGCGATGCCCGCCATCTCGGTCCTCCTACTGCGTTACTCCCCGGAGGGAGAGCGCGGCTTCAACACCTCCGCGATGCAGCTCGCCGACTGGGTCGGATCAGCGCTGCTCATCGGGCTCGGCGGGGTACTCCTGGCCGCTGTCGCGTCCGCCGCCCAGCCGTCCTCCGCGATGGGACTGCTCAGTATCGCCCTCGTCCTGCTGGCGCTGCTCGGCGTCCAACTCACGAGCAGGTGGCCGAAACAGGTGTGACGTGCCACTCCGCGGCCCGGGGCGAGCTTCGTCACAGGCCGCATCGGTCTACCCTGATAGAGCGATGACCTATCTCGACCATGCGGCAACGACTCCGATGCTGCCCGAAGCCATTGCGGCGATGACTGAGGCTTTGTCCACCGTGGGCAACGCCTCCGCGCTGCATTCTTCGGGCCGTCGTGCTCGGCGGGCCGTCGAGGAAGCGCGCGAAGTGATCGCCGCCGCTCTGGGCGCGCGGCCCTCGGAGATTATCTTCACCGGCGGCGGTACGGAGAGTGACAACCTCGCGGTCAAGGGCATCTTCTGGGCTCGCCATGGCGAGGACTCGGCCCGGCGTCGCATCCTTTGCAGCACGGTCGAGCATCACGCGGTCCTCGACACTGTCGAGTGGCTTGAGCAGCACTCCGACGCCGAGATCACCTGGCTCGAAGTCGACGACCAGGGCCGGGTCTCGCCGGAAACGCTCCGCGCGGCGATTGAATCGGCACCGGAGACTGTCGCCCTGGCAACGGTGATGTGGGCGAACAACGAGGTCGGCACGGTCAATCCGGTCGCCGCCCTCGCCGCGGTCTGCAACGAGTACGGCATCCCCCTGCACACCGACGCCGTCCAGGCCGTCGGTGCAATTCCGGTCGACTTCACCGCATCCGGCGCAGCCGCACTCACGCTGACCGGTCACAAGCTTGGCGGCCCGTACGGCGTCGGTGCGCTGCTTCTTGACAGGGATACGTCATGTGTCCCGGTCCTCCACGGCGGTGGCCAGGAACGCAGCGTTCGTTCGGGCACTCTCGACGTCCCAGCGATTGCTGGCTTCGCCGCTGCTGTCCAAGCGGCGATCAGCGGCCGCGCAGAGTACGCCGACCGAGTTGAGAAGCTGCGCGACGAACTCGTCGCCGCGGTCTTGCGGGAGGTCCCGGACGCGATTCTTAATGGTCGCGACGGCGAGCGTTTGCCGAGCCACGCTCACTTCACCTTCCCCGGCTGCGCAGGCGACAGCCTGCTGATGCTTTTGGACGCCAAGGGCATCGAGTGCTCCACCGGCTCGGCATGCACCGCGGGTGTCGCGCAGCCAAGCCACGTCCTCCTGGCAATGGGGGCAGACGCCGCCGCGGCTCGCGGTTCGCTCCGATTCTCGCTTGGCCACACGTCGACACTGGACGACGTGCACACGCTGGCGCGCGAGATCGGTGGCGTCGTCACCCGTGCCCGACAGGCCGGCCTCGCCGGCATGCGCAAGCAGACCCAGAAGCAAGAGGTGTAAAGCAATGCGGGTACTGGCCGCAATGAGCGGAGGAGTCGACTCGGCCGTCGCCGCCGCGCGTGCAGTGGACGCCGGCCACGATGTCGTCGGAGTGCACCTGGCGCTTTCAGCTCAACCTGGCACGCTGCGGACAGGTTCCCGCGGCTGCTGCACCATCGAAGATTCACACGACGCTCGCCGGGCCGCGGATATCCTCGGTATCCCGTTCTACATCTGGGATTTCGCGGAGCGCTTCACCGAAGAGGTCGTTGAGACGTTTGTCGGCGAGTACGCCGCCGGACGTACGCCCAATCCTTGCGTGACTTGCAACGAGAAGATCAAGTTCGAGGCGCTGCTTGAGAAGGCGCTCGCTCTTGGCTTCGATGCTGTCGCGACCGGTCACTATGCGCGCCTGGCGACCGTTGACGGCGAATTGGAACTTCGCCGGAGCGCGGACGAAGGCAAGGATCAGTCGTACGTGCTGGCTTCCCTGCAGCCAGAGCAGCTGCGTCATGCGATGTTTCCGCTGGGCGACTCCTGGAAGTCGGATGTGCGTGCCGAGGCGGAGCAGCGCGGGCTTTCCGTCGCGCGGAAGCCGGACAGCCACGACATCTGCTTCATCCCGGATGGCGACACCAAGAAGTTCTTGGAGAAGCGACTCGGCGAACGTCCTGGCGAACTCGTCGATGCAGAGACCGGCGCGGTGCTTGGGCATCACACTGGCGTGCACGGGTTCACCGTCGGCCAGCGGAAGGGCCTCGGCATCGATGCGCCGGCCGCTGATGGGCGACCGCGGTATGTCCTTTCGCTTGAACCTGTTTCGGGCACGGTGAAGGTCGGGTCGTCGGCAGACCTCGGTGTCCACGCCATCGACGCGGACCGCCCGATCTGGCCGAGCGGACGAGCATTGGACGGGCCGACCGAATGCACCGTCCAGGTTCGCGCGCATGGGGGCATTGCCGATGCGGTCGCCGAAGTGGATGAAGACGGACGAGTCTCCATCCAACTGCGGGAGCCGCTGCGCGGTGTGGCACCTGGCCAGGTCGTTGTTCTTTATCGGCAAGACGACCAGGCCGGCGACCTTGTGCTCGGGAGTGCCAAGATTTCTGGCACGCGCTGATCTCTCTACGCGCCTAGGCGTTCCTCCTCAGGCTGTTCCGGCGTGGGCTGTGGATCGTGCAGTGGCGGAGGCGCGCTTTCAGCCGTCTCGCCCGTCGGAGTCGTGACGATCAGCTTCCCGTCCTGCATGACCTCATAGCTCCAGTCGGCTCGATTCTTGAGACGACGGTGACGTAGGCAGTAGCTCAAAGTCGAGTCCGCGTCCGCGGAATCGGGGCCGGTCGGCTCCGTGAGGCAGTTGTGCGCGGGCCGCGGGCAGCCGGGCTGTCGGCACTCACGGTCGCGGACCCGCACGAACTCCTCGACATCGATGTTCGGCCGATACCGGAACTTGCCGACCTCGATCACTTGCCCGGTCAGCGGGTCAGTGATGACCCGGCGGACGATCGTGTCGGGACCAGTCGCGATGTGGCGCGCGAGTTCGGCGGGGATATGACCGTGGCCGGCTAGCTCAGCGGGATTCTCGTTGAGGCCTAGATATGTCTTCAGATCGACATAGAGGTACACCTCGGTCTGCTCGGGAACGCCGCCCTTGCCGCTGAGCAGCAGATCGATCGCGACGTCAGCGCGCAGCTGGTCGAGGGTTCGCTTTTCGTCGCCCGTCTTGAGCGACCGAGCGATCTTGTCGACGCGGAGGTAGGCCGCTGCGGCTTTGTCCGTCGAGGCGTTGTCGATGGAGAACCGCGAGATTCCTTCGCTCTGGTGCTGCAGGATGACGCGACGCTCGGCTTTCCGCTGAGACAGTCGGTTCATCGCCCCATCTGGGTCGATTTTCGTTGCGGCGTAAGCGGTCGCCTTGCGGACTTGGGTCGGGTTCTTGTCTTCCAGCCGGTGTTCGAGCAGGTAGTCGACCATCCGCGCGTGGTGGTCGGACAGCTGGCTGGTGCCGTCGGTGACTTTCATGGCGCGGTAGAGATCGAACTTGCCCTGGTCCATCAGCCGGAAAGTTCGAGGCAGACGGTGGGCCAGAGCTTCGGCCGCGTGGATCATCGCTCCGGCTCGGGTATCGGTGATATGCAAGGCAATCGCGAGCTCGCACGCCAGTTCGTGCGGGTCTGATCTTCGTCTTCGCATGCCCGCCATGCAATGCAACTGCAACGCCTGCAAGCGGGCGATCTGCCGGTTCGCATCCTTCACTGCCGCTATCAACTGGTCTGGCTGCAAGCGATCGAAAAGGCTGAGGTTCGCGTGCATGGTTCGGAGCAGGAAGGCGAGGTCTGCGGTTTCGGTGGTGGTGGTGGTGGTCTGGCCGACGTGATCCGCCGGCGCGGTCGACTTGCTCATGATCGTCACGATACGCAGTTATTCGAGCACAGTCAGCTAAATTGCACGAGGGGACCCCTCGTGCAATCGCTTGGCTTCCGCGTGGCAACTCTGGCACGGTGAAGGCAGGGCTATCGAGCGTGCGGACGGTTGAAGCTGCGGGAGGGAGTGATCAGAGATGCAGCTTGAAACCCGTGTGACTCGCGACGAAGCCCAATCGTTCGTAGAAGCGGTGCGCTGCCGTCCTCGTTGTGTCCGAGGTGAGCTGGACCAGGTTGCAGCCGCGTCGTCGTGATTCGTCGATGGCCCACTGCACGAGTTGTGCGCCCATGCCCGAGCTGCGGTGATCGCGGTGCACGCGCGCGGCTTCGATTTGCCCGCGAAGTGCTCCGCGCCGCGCGAGACCGGGAATGATCGTCAGCTGAAGTGTGGCTACCGGTCGGTCGTTTGACGTTGCGACGACCAGTAGCTGATTTGGGTCTGCATCAATGGTTTTGAAAGCCTGCAGGTAGGGCTCGAGGTCGGCTGGCGAGTCGCGGGTTGCTCCCAGTTGGTCGTCCGCAAGCATCTGGACGATCGCTTCGACATCGTCGGCTCGAGCTCGTCTCACAGTGGTAGGAGGCACGGTAGTTCAGTATTCCAGTGGGTGAGCGTGGGATGGTCGACCGCTACGTGGTCTTGTAGCGGCGAATGCCGTCGACTTCTTCGGCCGTGAGCTTGTTCTGTGAGACCAGCAGATCCAGGTGTGCGCCGGTTTCCAGGACGGCGAGCATCTGATTGAAGGCGTCCATTTCGGACAGTTTGCGGCCGCGGCGGGTCCAGCCGAGGCGGTTGGCGGCTTCGAAAGCGGTGCTTGCCCCTGCTTCGATCTGGGCCGCCATCGTGTCGAGACGTTGCCGGTGGTGTTCGAGAAGTTCGTCGACGCGGGCATGCACGCTGTCGGTGACTGGGCCATGAGCCGGCAGCATTCGCCGGTCCGGCATGCCTCGAACGAGACGGAGGGAGTCGAGATAGTCGTTCAGCGGCAACTCAGCCGGAACTGGCTGGAAGCCGATCGACGGAGTGATGTGCGGGAGCACGTGGTCGCCGGAGAACAACAGGTTTGCTGCGCCGTCGACGAAAACCACATGTCCGTTGGTGTGCCCTGGGGTGTGGACTACGTCGAACTCACGGTCGGGCAGCACCGCTCGCCGGCCGGGCGTCAGCCATTCGTCCGGCTCTTCCCAAAGATTCGCCTCGGTGTGGCGAGGTTCCGAACCGAACAGCTTGCTGAGCGCGGTGATGACCTCTTGTCCGTCGCTGAGGCGAAGGAGATCGAGCTGGGCTTGCATGGGGAACTGGTTCGGGTTGGCGCTCGCGTCTAGTGACGGCTGCTCGAGCTTGCCGAGGGCGATCCGGTTGCCGAACTCCCGCCGAAGCGCGACTGCCTGTGTGTAGTGGTCGCGGTGGACGTGGGTGATGAGGAACTCGCGGACGTCGCCGAGTTCGGTGTCGATCGCCTTGAGCGCGTCGGCTAGCAACTGGCGAGATTCGGTGAGGGCCCATCCCGAGTCGACAAGCACGAGGTTCGTGCCGTCGGTGACGGCGTAGACGTTGACGGCGCGCAGGGCGTCGTTCGGGAGCGGCAAGGGGATCCGGTAGACGCCCGCGGCCACTTCGTAGACCCCGGGATCGGCCCAGTTCGAGTAACTGCCTTCGGGCAACGGCTCCACGGCGACCTCCGTCCAGGCGGGACCTCGGCGTCCCGGACTTTCCTTACATTGGGCCGTATTCCGGTCGCTGTCCACCTGGCGGGGCTGAGACACCGGTCACGTGATCAGCCGGATGGTGCGGTGAGCGCGAGGTCGATAGTCAACGTTGTCGCGATGAGCATGCTGGCCAGCGGCTCGGGGACCTGCTGCGGGATCTCTACGAGACAGGCGTTGCCGCTGAGCGGCGAAAGCTCCGGCGACGGAACTCCGACTCGGGCGACCTCTGCGCCGGCCGGGTCCTCGATCGTGACTTCCCAGCGTTGCCGGCCAGTGGCGATGACGGTGGCGATCGTCTTGCCTTCGGCGCGAAGGGTGAAACGGACGCGGCCTGCGTCGGTCGGGATGATTTCGCCGATTGGCGTTCCGTCCGCGCGGGTGACCACGAAGCGGGCCAACTGGTCCTTCGCGGGTTTCTCGACCTTGAGGACAGTGCTCTGGTTCGCGTCGCGGACCTCGAACCTGCGGCCGATGTGCTGACCGGATTTCCACAGATGCTGAATGACTCTGCGCAGAAAACTGGGCGTCGTGACGGCTACGTCGCCGATGTGGAGGCCGTGGCGGTCGAACACGCCGTACTCCTGGCCGACGGTGGTCGGCTTCGGCTCCCGGCTGACGTAAAGGACCGGCTCGGTGAAGAGGGTTCGCTCAAAGGAGCGGCTTGAAGCCCGGCGGCCCGGTGCGCCGGGCATGCTGCCCCGCCGCGGCTCCCGGGCGGATGCGTCACCGGGTGTTTTGCCGGGCGGTGGCGGGGCGGAGCTGGTCATGACGATCCAGACTAACGCGGTGACCGCGAATTCGGTGCAGGCAAAGGGATATGCGGCGAATGTCCGGCTATTGCCGCGCGGCTGGGTGAAGCTTGTCCACAGGGGCGGTGCGGACAGCACCCGCACGTTCCGCGACAATCCGGCCTGTGACTGAACGACCTTGGCCCGCGGGCGCGGCAACGGGAATCGGGTCTATGCCGGGGACCGATCCCGTCGAGGCCGCTGCCGTGGTGTTCGGAGAGCTTCCCGGCTTCCCGTATGTGCCCGAATTGCCGGCTCGTGGCGTCGGTGCCGACCTGGTCGGCCGGACCGCGGCGTTGCTCGTCGACCTGGCGATCGAGGTTGTGCCCAGCGGTTACCGCGTGGCCGGGCGGCCCGGTCACGAGCATCGTCGCGGGCGTGACCTGCTCCAGTGGGACCTCGACGCCGTCCAAGCTGCCCGCGAGAACGCTGGCGCGCCGGCCGTTCTCAAGACCCAGATCGCTGGGCCGTGGACGCTCGGCGCGGGGATCGAGCTTGCCCGCGGACACCGGGTGCTCACTGACCGCGGGGCGTTGCGGGACTTCACCGCGTCACTCCTCGACGGGCTTGCCCAGCATGTCGCGGAGCTGACCGCGAGGACTGATGCACCGGTGGTCGTGCAGCTCGACGAGCCGTCGTTGCCTGCTGTTCGTGCCGGAAAACTGTCGACTCCGTCGGGTTACGGCAACGTGCCGGCGGTGCCTGAGCCTGAGGTTCGGGAGCTGCTTGCGACGACGATCGAACGGATCGGCGCGTTGACTGGGCAGCCAGTCATCGTCCACTGCTGCGCTCCGCGGCCGCCGATCGCGCTCCTCCGTGCCGCGGGTGCCGGGGCCATCGCGTTGGACGTCAGCCTGCTTGCCGGGGCGTCCGCCGAGCTCCTGGACGAGATTGGCGAGGCTTGGGACAGCGGTATCTCGTTCTTCTTGGGCCTCGTACCGGCTACGGACCCGGTGACGGCTCCCGGCCTGAAGGACCTCGCTTCGCCGGCGCTCAAGCTCGTGGACCGGCTGGGGTTCAACCGTTCAATCCTGGCCGAGCGTGCGGTTCCGACGCCGGCGTGTGGGCTGGCCGGTGCCACGAACGAGTGGATGCGCCGCGCGCTCGCTCTTAGTAGCGACCTGGGCAAAGGGTTCGTGGAGCCACCCGAGAACTGGTGATTTCGCGGACGCGCCGCTGCCGTGACGCGTACCGTGGCTGGCGAAGAGAAGCAACCGGGGGAATTTCGAATCATGCGCTTGTTCCGTCGTCGCCGCTCGGAAGCCGACACCGAGGCCGCGCCGCCAGATCCCCGTACGCCATGGCCTGAGCAGCAGGTGCCGTCTGACGCCGTCGCCGCGGCGGCTGCGTTCTGGGAAGGGTGGTACGACCTCCTGCCCGAAGTCAGTGCTGCGCTGGGCGAAGGCGAGCCGCATCGGGTCGAGCACGATCTGTGCGTGCTGGTCGAGGCGCTGCACCCGCGGCTGCACTTCTCGCTCGAACGCGGCCGGACCGCCATCTACGCGTTGGTCGTGAGCGGGCAGGAAGACCCGGAGCTGCGCCCGTACACCGACGCGTGGAAAGCGGCTGGACCGCCGGACGACGCGATCTGGGAGTACCACGATTCGGTGCCTCCGGTCCCGGACCCGACAGAGGTGACGGTGAACCTGGGCGAGCATCGGATCTCGCTGGCCGATGTCCGGGTTGTCGCGCAGGTGGACGATGGCGTGGTCGACGTCGCAGTCCATCATCCGGCGTTCGCGGAGCTGGACGAGGCTGCCCGCACCACGATGACGTTCCTGCCGCTCGACGCGACGTTAGGCGAGCGTCTGGCCGCCGAGAGGCTCCGCCGGGTCGAGACCGCCGAGGCGGTGCCGGAGGGCACGATCGATCTGCTGGAGTTCCGGGAGCTGGTCCGCGGACTGACGGAGCGACCGGACGAAAGTGTCGGTGCCTCCGGCTAGGCTCACCACCTGTGAGCAGCACCGACCTTCCCCAAGACCAGGCGGCCGTGGAGGCCGCCCAGGACGTGACCGACGTACCGGCCGACGTGCGCGAGCGGCACGGCGCGCTCGCCGAGGAGATCCGCGGCCATCAGTTCCGGTACTACGTGCTGGATTCGCCGATCGTCTCCGACGGCCAGTTCGACGCGCTCCTCAGCGATCTCCAGGAGATCGAGGACGAGTACCCGGCGCTGGTCACGCCGGATTCGCCGACCCAGAACGTCGGCGGCACGTTCTCCACCGAGTTCGTCGCGCACGACCACCTCGAGCGCATGCTGAGCCTGGACAACGTGTTCGACACCGAGGAGTTCCTCACCTGGGTCGAACGGGTCGAGAAGGAAATCGGGTCCACGGAGTACTTGGCCGAGCTGAAGATCGACGGGCTCGCCATCAACCTGCTCTACGAAAACGGCAAGCTCACCAGGGGCCTTACCCGCGGCGACGGGCGTACGGGCGAGGACGTCACGCTCAACATCCGCACCCTCGACCAGGTACCGGACCAGCTCACCGGCACCGACGAGTTCCCAGTGCCGAAGCTCGTCGAGGTGCGCGGCGAGGTCTACTTCCGCGTCGAGGACTTCCTTGAGCTGAACGCGAAGATGGTCGAGGCGGGCAAGTTGCCGTACGCGAATCCGCGCAACACCGCTGCCGGGTCGCTGCGGCAGAAGGACCCGAAAATCACCAGGGAGCGCCGGCTACGGCTGATCTGCCACGGTCTCGGCAAGCGCGATGGTTTCGAGCCGGTGACGCAGTCGCATGCTTACGACGCGTTGGCGGCGTGGGGGTTGCCGGTGTCGCCGCACACGCGAGTGCTGCGGACCGGCAAGGAGCTCACCGATCACATCGCCTATTGGGGTGAACATCGGCACGACGCCGAGCACGAGATCGACGGCGTGGTGATCAAGGTCGATCAGGTCGCTTTGCAGCGCCGGCTCGGCACCACGTCGCGTGCGCCGCGGTGGGCGATCGCGTACAAGTATCCGCCGGAAGAGGCGATCACGACGTTGCTCGACATCCAGGTCGGCGTCGGGCGCACAGGGCGGGTCACCCCGTTCGCCGTAACCGAGCCTGTGAAGGTCGCGGGCTCGACGGTCGCGCGGGCGACGCTGCACAACCAAGAAGAGGTCAAGCGCAAGGGCGTGCTGATCGGCGACCGGATCGTGATCCGCAAGGCCGGCGACGTGATTCCCGAGGTGCTCGGTCCCGTCGTCGACGCGCGGACCGGCGACGAGCGCGAATTCGTCATGCCCACCGAATGCCCGGAATGCGGCACGGAACTCGCCTATCAAAAGGAAGGCGACAAGGACATCCGGTGCCCGAACACCCGGTTCTGTCCTGCGCAGCTGCGGGAACGGCTGTTCCATCTCGCCGGTCGCGGTGCGTTCGACATCGAGGTGCTCGGGTACGAGGCGGCGGTTGCGCTGCTCGACGCCAGGGTGGTCGCTGACGAGGGCGACGTATTCGACCTCACCGAGGAGGCGCTCGCCGAGGTGGAGTTGTTCCGCACCAAGGCAGGCGACCTGTCGGCGAACGCGCGGAAGCTTCTGGCGAACCTCGATTCGGCGAAGGACCGTCCGCTGTGGAAAGTGATCGTCGCGCTGTCGATCCGGCATGTCGGGCCGACCGCGGCGCAGGCGCTCGCGCGCGAATTCGGTTCGTTGCAACGGATCGAGGACGCGAGCGAGGAGGAACTCGCGGACGTCGACGGCGTCGGCCCGACCATCGCGCACGCCGTGCAGGAATGGTTCGAGGTCGACTGGCACCGGGAAATCGTCGAAAAATGGCGACGGGCCGGGGTTCGGATGGAGGAAGAGCGCGACGAGTCCATCCCGCGGAATCTCGAGGGCCTGTCGATCGTGGTGACCGGTTCGCTGGACGGGTTTTCCCGTGACGAAGCGAAGGAAGTCATCATGGCGCGCGGCGGCAAAGCTGCGGGATCGGTGTCGAAGAAGACGGCGTTCGTTGTGGTGGGCGAAGCTCCGGGGGCGAAGTACGACAAGGCTGTGCAGTTGAAGGTGCCGGTGCTGGACGAGAACGGGTTCCGCGCGTTGCTGGAGCGCGGCCCGGAGGCGGCTGCGGAACTGGCGCTCGACACCGGTTCGGACGAGGAAGCTGAGGGCGGCGATGAGTGAGGTGGAGATCCGTCCGGCGCGGCCGGAGGAGTTTGAGGCGCTCGGCGAGGTGACCGTCGAGGCTTACCGGATCGAGGGATTCTTCGACACGGACGCGGCGTACGAGGCGAAACTCCGTGACGTGTCGGGGCGAGCGGAGCACGCCGAGCTGCTGGTCGCGGTAGATCCGGACGGAGAGGTCTTGGGCTCGGTCGCGATCGTTCAGCCCGGGAGCAAGCTGTCCGAGATTTCCCAGCCGGGTGAGCTGGAGTTCCGCATGCTGGCGGTCGCGGAGGCGGCGCGCGGGCGAGGGGTCGGGGAGGCGCTCACCCAGGCGGTGCTGACCCGTGGCCGGGAACTCGGCGTCGACCGGGTCGTGCTGAGCAGCCTCGACGTGATGCGGAAGGCGCACCGGCTCTACGAGCGGCTTGGGTTCCGGCGCTTGCCCGCGCGGGACTGGCATCCGCATCCGGGGGTCAACCTGATCGCCTACGAATACGGCTTCTGACCGCTCGTTCTCGCTGGTCAGGGACTTTTGCCGTTTTTTGGCGAAAGCGTTGGACGGGGTTCGCCGCCGGTTTTCGCCGTTGAGTGGCGACGGTTTGGCGAACCCCGCCTGGGCTTCCGTCGGGTACTGGTGAGCGCTTTGGCGGACCTGGCGGTGGGCGTCGGTCGGGCGGAAGTGGTCGAGGCTGTCGCTGGCGGACGGCTGTGCGTCGGCGCGTCTGTTTGGCGAGCTTCGACTGGGTACGGGTTGTAACGTCTGGATGTCTGGCTTCGACTCAAGCTGTCACGCGTGAAGTACCGACTCGTACCGAGGAAGCGTGAGCATGGCGAAATTCGTTCAAGCCGCAGTACCGGTCGTTGGCGTTGCCGCGTTTCTTGCTGTTGCGTGCAACGCGGCACCACAACCTGGTGGCACCTCGACGACGACAGTCACGAGCGAGACTGTGACCGCGACGGCGACCCAGTCCGCGACGGCAACCGTGAGCGCACCGGTCAGCACTGC
Organism: Amycolatopsis sp. VC5-11; assembly: GCF_037034185.1. NCBI lineage: Bacteria > Bacillati > Actinomycetota > Actinomycetes > Pseudonocardiales > Pseudonocardiaceae > Amycolatopsis > Amycolatopsis sp. VC5-11. The sequence goes on from NZ_JBAGKF010000004.1 coordinate 475,498, forward strand.
GCAGCCGGCGACGATCAAAGTCCCTGACGTGTCCGGGATGAATCATCAGGACGCGCAGGACGCCATGCAGGCGGCTGGGCTGTACAACCTGCGCGAGGTCGATTCGTCCGGGAAGAAACGGATGATGATCATCGACCGGAACTGGTGCCAGACCGGGCAGGATCCCAAGCCCGGGACCGTGGTTTCCGCTGGCACAGTCGTCACCCTCTATGCCGACAAGTGCTGATCGCCGCAGCCAGGGGAGTCGGTAGGCGTTTCACCTTCATGAGGGAGATTGTCTGCACTTGAGGACGGCCGACGGCGGCTGAACTACAGTGCGACGAGGGGCCGAGTCGGGCTCGAATTTGTGCTGGCAACGACCTTTTACCGGCCGATTCGCCGATTATCGGCAACCAAGATCCGCCAGACGCTCCGCTCGGCCACCACCTTCAGGACACCTGACCCAAATCTCGGGTCACCCGTCCAGGACCACCGCGACGATCCCGGCGAAGTGCGCCAGCCGGGCGACCTCCGCAGCACGGAAGTTGGGCCCGCCCGGTCGCGCGACGAGCATCGCCTTCCCCGGCTTGCCCAGCGGAGTGGCGGCCAGTTCGGTGCCGAGCTCCTTCCACGTCTCCGGGACCCACGAATCCTCGCCGTCCAAGACGGTCGCACGTTCCAGCGGCAGCCACGGCAAGTCCGTGAACGGGTTCTCTGGCGCCGCGCTCGACGAAGCCAAGCGGCGAGGTCCCGATTCCGCGTGCTCGACGATCACCGCCCACCCGGCGCGGATGATCTTCGGCACACCTTCGGCGAGCAAATCCAGCCCGGCCTTCGGCTGTGCGGCGATCTCCTCGACCAGTTCGAGCTCGCGATGGGTGTCGAGGATGCCCGCGTACGGCCGCACCGCGTCGACCTCGACGCCTTCCACGCTCTCGGCCGCGGTGATCAGCGCGTCCGGGAGCCTGCCCGACGGGAGTTCGACCACCAGGTCGTCGATCGCGAGGCCGCCGCCGCGTTCCACCACGTCCACGCTCAGGATGTCGGCCCCGACCGTGCCGAGCGCGGTCGCGACCGCGCCGAGGGTGCCGGGGGAGTCCGGTAGCTGGACCCGGATCAGGAACGACACCACGCGCCCCTCTCGCCTCAGGCGTCCCAGCCCTGTCGTGGGACGCGCTTGCCGGGCGCCGATTGTGACAGACCGGGTACCCGCGGGGGCCCGCTGTCCGGCAAGCGGGACGCCCTGCCCGGCGCCCGCGGCCCGATAACCCGGTCGAACCGTCCGACGCCGTCACCATAGACTTGCAGCTTCCGAGAGCACCCGCACAGCACACCCCGGGAGTCACCCGCGTGCCCAACATTTCCCGAGACGAGATCGCACACCTCGCGAGGCTGGCCAGGCTGGCCGTGACCGACGACGAGCTGGACGTTTTCGCCGGCCAGCTCGATCAGATCCTGGACTCGGTCGCGAAGGTCAGCGAAGTCGCCGAGGAAGACGTCCCGCCGACCTCGCACGCCGTGCCGCTGACGAACGTCTTCCGCGAGGACACCGTCCGGCCCAGTCTCGAGCAGCAGGACGCGCTGGCCGCCGCGCCGGCCGCCGAGGACGGCCGGTTCCGGGTGCCGCGGATCCTGGGAGAAGAACAGTGAGCGAACTCGTCAAGCTGACCGCCGCCGAACTGGCGGCGAAGATCCACTCGCGCGAGGTGTCCGCCGTCGAGGTCGCGCAGGCGCACCTGGACCGGATCGCCGCGGTGGACGACCACGTGCACGCGTTCCTGCACGTCGACACGGAAGGCGCGCTCGGCGCGGCCAAGGCCGTCGACGAGCAGCTGGCCGCGGGAGAGCAGCCGGCGTCGCCGCTGGCGGGCGTCCCGCTGGCGCTGAAGGACGTGCTGACCACTAAGGGCGTCCCGACGACCTGCGGGTCCCGCACGCTCGAGGGATGGCTGCCGCCGTACGACGCGACCGTCACGCGCAAGCTGCGCGAAGCGGGCGTCGTGATCCTCGGCAAGACGAACATGGACGAGTTTGCGATGGGCTCCTCCACGGAGAACTCGGCGTACGGCCCGACGCACAACCCGTGGGACCACGCGCGCATCCCGGGTGGTTCGGGCGGTGGCTCCTCTGCGGCGATTTCGGCGTTCGAGGCGGCTCTCGCGATCGGTACGGACACCGGCGGCTCGATCCGCCAGCCCGGCGCTGTCACCGGCACTGTGGGCGTGAAGCCGACGTATGGCGGAGTGTCGCGCTACGGCCTCGTGGCGTTCTCGTCTTCGCTCGACCAGGCCGGGCCGTGCGCGCGTACGGTGCTTGACGCCGCGCTGCTGCACGAAGCGATCGCTGGCTACGACCCGATGGACTCGACGTCCATCAACGCACCGGTGCCGCCGGTTGTCGCCGCGGCGCGCGAAGGCGCGAAGGGCGACCTGTCCGGCGTACGCGTCGGCGTTGTGAAGGAGTTCGGCGGCGACGGCTACCAGGCAGGCGTGCTGCGCTCGTTCCAGGCTGCCGTGGAGCAGCTTCGCGCTCTCGGCGCCGAAGTGGTGGAGGTGTCGTGCCCGCACTTCACGTACGCGCTGCCTGCGTACTACCTGATCGCGCCGAGCGAAGCGTCGTCGAACCTCGCGCGCTTCGACGCGATGCGGTACGGCCTGCGCGTTTCGGACGACGGCGAACACAGCGCCGAAGAAGTGATGTCGCTGACCCGCGAGAAGGGCTTCGGCGCTGAAGTGAAGCGTCGCATCATGCTCGGCACGTACGCGCTTTCGTCGGGCTACTACGACGCGTACTACGGCTCCGCGCAGAAGGTGCGCACGCTCATCACGCGCGACTTCACGCAGGCCTTCGAGAAGGTCGACGTGCTCGTGTCGCCGACGACGCCGACCACGGCGTTCAAGCTCGGCGAGCGCGTGGACGACCCGATGGCGATGTACCTCGCCGACCTGTGCACCATCCCGTCGAACCTCGCGGGCAACGCCGCCATGAGCGTCCCGAGCGGACTGTCCGACGAGGACGGGCTGCCGGTCGGCCTGCAGATCATGGCCCCGGCGCTCGCCGACGACCGGCTGTACCGCGTCGGCGCCGCGTACGAGGCCGCGCGCGACGCCGCTGCCGGCGGCTCGCTCGTGCACCAGGCTCCGGAGCTGGGAGGAACGAAGTGACTGCCGTGGCCGAGTTGATGGACTACGCCGAGGTCATCGAGCGGTTCGACCCCGTACTCGGGCTCGAGGTCCACGTTGAGCTCAGCACGAACACGAAGATGTTCTGCGGCTGCGTCAACGAGTTCGGCGGCGAGCCGAACACCAAGACGTGCCCGACCTGTCTCGGCCTGCCCGGTTCGCTGCCTGCCGTGAACGGCAAGGCGGTCGAGGGCGCGATCCGGATCGGTCTCGCGCTCAACTGCGAGATCGCGGAGTGGTGCCGGTTCGCCCGGAAGAACTACTTCTACCCGGACATGCCGAAGAACTTCCAGACGTCGCAGTACGACGAGCCGATCGCGTTCGACGGCTACCTCGACGTGACGCTGGACGACGGCGAGGTCGTGCGCGTCGAGATCGAGCGCGCGCACATGGAGGAGGACACCGGCAAGTCGCTGCACATCGGCGGCGCGACCGGCCGGATCCACGGCGCCGAGCACTCGCTGCTCGACTACAACCGCGCCGGCGTGCCGCTGATCGAGATCGTCACCAAGCCGATCACCGGCACCGGCGAGCGGGCGCCCGAGGTGGCGCGCGCGTACGTCACCGCGCTGCGCGACCTGCTGCGGGCGCTCGACGTGTCCGACGTCCGCATGGACCAGGGCTCGCTGCGCTGCGACGCGAACGTGTCGCTGATGGCCAAGGACGCGACGGAATTCGGCACGCGCACCGAGACGAAGAACGTCAACTCGCTGCGCAGTGTCGAACGCGCGGTGCGGTACGAGATGACGCGCCAGGCGGCGATTCTCGCCGAAGGCGGGTCGATCCGGCAGGAGACGCGGCACTTCCAGGAGGCCGACGGCACCACGTCGTCCGGGCGCGCCAAGGAAACCGCGGAGGACTACCGGTACTTCCCGGAGCCCGACCTCGTGCCGATCGCGCCGTCGCGCGAGTGGGTCGAGGAACTGCGTGCGACGCTGCCGGAGATGCCCTGGGAGCGGCGCAAGCGGATCCAGGAAGAGTGGAAGCTCTCCGACGAGGCGCTGCGCGACCTGCTGAACGTCGGTGCTGTGGACCTCGTCGCGGCGACGGTCGAAGCAGGTGCGACGCCGGACGAGGCGCGCGGCTGGTGGGTCAACACGCTGGCGCAGGAAGCGAACACGCGCGAGGTCGAGCTTGCCGAACTGGCGATCACGCCGGCGCAGGTCGCCGAGGTGATCGGGCTCGTGTCCTCCGGGGAGCTGACGAACAAGCTCGCCAAGGAGGTCGTGCAGGGCGTTCTCGCGGGCGAGGGTTCGCCGCGCGAGGTCGTCGAGAAGCGCGGCCTGAAGGTCGTTTCCGACGATTCGGCGCTGCTCACCGCGGTCGACGAAGCTCTGGCCGCGCAGCCGGACATCGCCGACAAGATCCGCGGCGGCAAGGTCGCCGCGGCAGGCGCGATCGTCGGCGCGGTCATGAAGGCGACCAAGGGCCAGGCCGACGCCAAGCGGGTGCGCGAGCTGATCATCGAGCGCGTCGGTTCCTGAGTGGCTTTTTCGCTTCGACGCGTCACCTGGCGCGAGTGGCTCGGCCTGGCGGCCGGGCTGCTCGCGGCCGGGTCGACAGCCCTGCCCTGGACTGTGTTGTCGGCGGACACCGCGACGCCCGATGTCCGCGAGGCGTTTAAGACGTTGCCGCACAGCGACGTCGTGCGCACGGCGTGGAATTCGGATCTTTTCTCGTGGGGGCCGCCGTTGCTGCTGGCCGTGGTCGGCCTCGCGGTGGTCCTGTTCGGGCAGGTCACGAAGGCACGAGTGAGCGGGCTGCCGCAGTTGTGGCTGGTGGGCGGCTTGGCGACGGTTTTGCTGATGGTGATCGGCTGGACGACGCTGGACTGGGTGTTCGACAGCGATCAACGGGCGTTCCTGGACGCTGCGGGCGTGTCGATCTCGGGCGGGGTCGGACGGTATCTCGGGATGGCGTTCGCGGTCGGGTCGGTCGTGGTGGCGATCGTGGACATCCGGGCGGCTCGGGCGGAGAGCCGGGCTTCCCGTCGTCGCCGCTGAACGGCAACGCGGGTCGGTCCTGGCTGGGCTTCTGGCAGATTCGCCGCTCAGCGGCGACGGGGTTGAGTTCTCGTGGGCTGGCTTCGGGGGATTCGCCGCTGGCTGGCGACGGGTGCTCGGATCGGGAGTCGACGCTTAGCGGATGGGGCGTTGAGCGGCGACGCATGCTCAGCCGGGACGCGGGTTGGTGGATTCGCCGCCGAGTGGCGACTCCGACCGGACTTCACGTCGGCTGCGCGCAGCGGGCCACGGCAAGCGGGCGGCTCGAGTGGAAACAGAATGTCGCGTGATCAGGTCAGGTGTCGCCACTAAATGGCTAACCGCAGGTCGGCTGGCCATTGAGCCCGGGAAAGGATCTGCCCGACGCGCCCGGCGTCAGTCCTTGCCGGGACCGCCGCCCGTGTCGCTCATCACGATCAGGACCACGCGGTCGTCGCTGGAGACCGGTTTGCCGCCGTCCTTGTTGACGGTTCCGGCGACGGCCAGCTGAGGGTTGATCATGCTCATGGCGGAGAGCCGGCCGTACGTCGTGGCGGCCTTGCTTTTGCCGTCGAGGGTGACCGTCGGCTTGCCGGTGACCGCCCCGTCTTTGTTGACCGGCACGTTCTGCATACCCGTGGACGACGCGATGCCGAGGATGCCGTTCGCGTCGACGAAATCGACGCAGCCGCCGAGAGTGGGCTTGTCCTGCCAGGTCCACGCGGGTGTGCTGAGGGGCTGGCCGGGCTGGAGGCGGTACACGGCGTCCGGGCCGTTGGCCGGGTGATCGGTCACCCACGTGCGCTTCCCGTCGGACGAACGGCAGATGCCGCCGGGGGAGTGCAGGCCGGCGGCATAGACGGCCGACCCGGACGCGGGATTGCCGGTGGCCGGCTTCCCTGACACGTCGATGCGCAGGACCTTGCCTGCCAGGGAATTCGGGTCCGCAGCTGCGGCTGGGTTGCCAGCGTCGCCGGTCGCGACGAGCAGTGCGCCGCTTCCGTCGCTGGCCAGCGCGCCGCGGTTGCCGGTCGGGCCCTTCGGGATTCCGGTCAGTACCGGCTTCGGGGCCTGGCCCTTGGCGAAGCGCACGACTCGGTTGTCCGACGCCGTGGTGACGTACGCGAAGACCAGCTGATCCTCGACATAACTCGGCGACAGCGCCAGGCTGGTGAGCCCTCCGTCGCCGTCGGCCTGGACGTCCAGTTGCGCGAACGACGTCGCGTCATGTCCGGAGCTGGCCAGCATCACCCGGCCGGTTCTCCGTTCACCGGCGAGAGCGGCGGGCGCGGATCCTTCGCCGGGAAGCCCGGCGACGGCGGCGACTGTGTCCAGGCAGGTGGCGATGACGGCCTTGTCGAAGTCCTTGCAGCCCTGCGGAGGCGGAACCGGCGAGGGCGGCGCTTGCGCGGGGCCGTTTCGGGGACCGCTGCCGGGGCCGTCGCCGTGCTCCTGGACGTGGGGCGGCGATTCCGGGCTCGGCACCGGCGCGGGGGTGAACGTCTGGCCGGCGGCGGTGTCGTCGAACCGGGCGCAGCCGGAAAGCACGAGGCCGCCGCAGGCGAGGAGGGCCAGCGGCGCCGACCACCGGAACCGGGTACGCATGATGCCCCAGCCTAGGTGGCGCGGCGTGAGCCACTGGTAAGTGGTTACCGTGGTGATCATGACAGTCACCGTGCTGGTCCCGGACGACGAGGGCGTCGCCGTGCTGTCCGAAATCCCCCTCGTCCACGCGGTGCGCTACGAATGGGGCCGCCCGTTGCCGCCGGAGGCTGCGAAAGCCGAGGTGCTCGTCCCGGCCATGGATTCGGCGGGCGACGACATCTGGAGCGATCTGCCGAACCTCAAGCTGGTCCAGCTCCTGACCGCCGGCGCGGAAGACTGGGTCGGCCGCGTCCCGGACGGCGTGCTGTTGTCCACCTGCCGCGGCGCGCATGGCGGCAGCTTGGCGGAGTGGGTCGTCGGCGTCCTGTTGTCGATGTATCGGAACCTGGACGTTTACGCGGCGGCGCAGCGGGCTGGGCGCTGGGAGCAGTTGCCGTCCGACACGTTGCAGGGCCAGCGCGTGCTGATCGTCGGGGCGGGAGACGTCGGGCGGCAGTTGCGGCGGCGGTTGGAGCCGTTCGACGTTCGCTGCACGATGGTCGGGATGTCGGCGCGTGAGGGCGTGCACGGTGTCGATGAGTTACCGGAACTGCTGCCGCACCACGATGTGGTGGTCATGATGGTCCCCCTCACGTCGCGGACGCGGGGCATGGTCGACGCTGATTTCCTCGCGGCGATGCGGGACGGCGCGGTGCTGGTCAATGCTGCTCAAGGGCCGGTTGTGGTTACCGACGCGCTCGCGGCGGAGCTAGTGGCAGGAAGGCTTCGCGCCGCGCTCGACGTGACCGATCCCGAGCCATTGCCGGACGGCCATCCACTGTGGACGGCACCCGGTTTCGTGCTGACGCCGCACGTCGCCGGAGCAGTACGGGGCGTCCGGCGGCGCGCTTATTTGGTGGCTGCCGCGGAAATCGCCCGGTACGCTGGCGGAGAGCTACCTGGCAATCTCGTGCGCGGCGAATACTGATCATTTCCCGGATGACGGCATGGCACTCAGGGTGAACCCTGAAAGAGCCCCTGACCTCGGCGTGCTCGCTCGCGGGCCACGGCTGAATCCCCTAATCTTCGCCGCGTGACCACTCAAGGGGACGACTACCAGACCAGCGTGCTGTCCGGTGTCGAGGACTCTGCCGGCAACGACTACGACGAACCGCGGCAGGGCGGTCTCGGCTTCGGCCTGCTCGTCCTGCGCCTGGGGCTCGGCGTGATCATGGGTGCGCACGGCCTGCAGCATCTGTTCGGCGCTTTCGGCGGACCGGGCGTCGGCGGGTTCGCGCACGTGCTCGAGATGTTCGGGTACCACAAACAGACGACGCTGCTGTCCTGGATCACCGGCATCACCGAGGTCGCGGGCAGTGCGCTGCTGATCGTCGGCCTCTTCACCCCGCTCGCCGCGGCGGGGCTGCTGGGTGTGGCCGCGAACATCGTCTACGCGAAGTTCCACGGCGGCTTCTTCGAGGGCGCCGGTCAGGGCTGGGAGTACGAGCTGCTCCTGGGCCTGTGCGCGCTGACGCTGATCTTCACCGGCGCGGGCACCATCTCGCTGGAGCGGAACACGCCGTGGCGGAAACGGCCGTTGCCGCTTGGGTTCATCTCGTTGCTGCTGGCGGCGGCTGCGTCTGTGGTGGTCATTGTCCTGACTCGCTGACCGGGCCGGAGACTGCGTCGCTGACTGCGCGGAGGACGCAACGGTGGGGTTGGTGGGCTCGGGTCGTTGACCAGACCGTTCAGGCGTTGCCGTTTAGTGGCGAATGCCTGGTCGGGGCCGCAATCCGAGGCTCGCTGGACTGGCTCGTGGGTGGCGGCTGCAGATGTGGGTGCCGCGGCCGGAGGTTGGCGCGGGTGGGCGATCCGTGGCCGTTGAGTGGCGAATCGTGCCGCTCGGCGGGCCTTGGGCTGGCGAGAGCGAGTGTTCGCCGTTTGGCGGCGAATGTTGCGGCCTGGCGACTCGGGCAGGCCGGAGCGACTGCTCGCCGTTGAGTGGCGATTCGCGTTGACCCAGGGTGGCTTGGGCTGGTCAGGGAGCAGTCGCCGTTGAGTGGCGAATGGGGGCGGGCCGGGGGACTCGGGCTAGCCGCGGTGGCCGTTGGCCGTTCAGCGGCGAATTGTGTCGGCCGGGGAACGTCGGCGGCGCAAATCGGGATTGCGGCGGTGGAAGCCGACTGGCCGAGATACGGAAAAGGGGCCCGCGCACCACGCGCGGGCCCCTTCCGGCAAAGCAAACAGCAGGATCAGCGGTTCGGGTCCCGGACCGCGCCGGTGTCGGCCGACGTGGCCATCCGGGCGTAGGCCCGCAGCGCCGAGGTGATCGGGCGTTCCCGGTCCTTCGGCTGCCACGGACGCTCCGAAGCCTCCATCTTCGCCCGCCGTTCGGCCAGAACTTCCGGCTCGACCAGCAGCTCGAGCCGGCGCTCGTGGACGTCCAGGACGATCTGGTCGCCGTTCTCCACCAGGCCGATCAGTCCGCCCGCGGCAGCTTCCGGCGAGATGTGCCCGACCGAGATGCCCGAGGAACCGCCGGAGAAGCGGCCGTCGGTGATCAGGGCGCATTTCTTGCCGAGGCCGGATCCCTTGAGGAACGCCGTCGGGTGCAGCATTTCCTGCATGCCGGGACCGCCCGCCGGGCCCTCGTAGCGGATGACCAGCACTTCGCCCGGCTGGATCTCCTTCTTGAGGATCGCCGACACGGCTTCCTCCTGGCTCTCCAGCACCCGCGCCGGGCCCTGGAAGTGCCACAGCTCCTCGTCGATGCCCGCGGACTTGATCACGGCGCCGTTCTCGGCCAGGTTGCCGCGCAGGATCGCGAGGCCGCCGTCCTTCGTGTAGGCGTGTTCGACGTCGCGGATGCAGCCGCCAGCGGCGTCGGTGTCCAACGACGACCAGCGGTTTTCCGTCGAGAACGCCTGCGTGGTCCGGACCCCGCCGGGGGCAGCGTGGAACAGTTCCAACGCCTTCTCCGACGGAGACTCGGCGCGGATGTCCCACTCGTTCAGCCACGTCGCGATGTCCGGCGCGTGGACCGCGTGCACGCCGGTGTTCAACAGGCCGCCGCGGTACAGCTCGCCCAGGATCGCGGGGATTCCGCCGGCCCGGTGGACGTCTTCCATGTGGTAGTCGGAGTTCGGCGCGACCTTCGACAGGCACGGCACCCGCCGTCCGATGGCGTCGATGTCGCTGATCGTGAAGTCGACCTCGCCCTCCTGCGCGGCGGCGAGGATGTGCAGCACGGTGTTCGTCGACCCGCCCATGGCCATATCGAGCGCCATCGCGTTCTCGAACGCCTCCTTCGTGGCGATCGAACGCGGCAGCGCGGACTCGTCATCGGAGCCGTACCAGCGCTTGCACAGCTCGACCACCGTGCGTCCGGCGTTGGAGAACAGCTCGCGGCGAGCCGCGTGCGTCGCGAGCGTGGAACCGTTGCCCGGCAACGACAAGCCCAGCGCTTCGGTGAGGCAGTTCATCGAGTTCGCGGTGAACATGCCGGAGCACGAACCGCAGGTCGGACAGGCGGAGCGCTCGACCTCGGACAGACCGGCCTCGTCGACCGCCGAGTTCGCGGAGGCCGCGATGGTGGTGATCAGGTCGGTCGGGGCGTGCGCGACGCCTTCGACGACCACTGCTTTGCCGGCTTCCATCGGACCGCCGGAGACGAACACGGTCGGGATGTTGAGCCGCATCGCGGCGTTGAGCATGCCCGGCGTGATCTTGTCGCAGTTGGAGATGCACACCAGCGCGTCGGCCTGGTGCGCGTTGACCATGTACTCCACCGAGTCGGCGATGATCTCGCGCGAGGGCAGCGAGTAGAGCATGCCCGAGTGACCCATCGCGATGCCGTCGTCGACCGCGATCGTGTGGAACTCGCGCGCGATGCCGCCTGCTTCGGCGACCGCCTCGGCGACGATCTCGCCGAGGTCCTTGAGGTGCACGTGGCCGGGCACGAACTGGGTGTAGGAGTTGGCGATCGCGACGATCGGCTTGCCGAAATCGCTGTCGGTCATTCCGGTCGCACGCCAGAGCGAGCGTGCGCCCGCCGCGTTGCGACCGTGGGTGGTGGTCCGGGAACGGAGGTGCGGCACGGCATTCTCCCAGGTCAGAAGGCTGAACCAGGCGGAGGGGAACTACGGCTCCGCAAACTGGTCCTACCAATTCTACTCGGCGGGTTTGCCGCTGCCGCCGCCGGTCCGCTCCGCGTCGGCGGAAGGCTCCGGTTCAGCGGGCCCGGGGGAGGGCTCGGGAGAGGGCTCCGGCGCGGGTTCTGCAGCGGGTTCCTCAGCAGCATCCGGCGCGGTCTCGGCGGCGGCCGGTTTGCGACCGGTGAGTTCCTCGTCGCTCAGCACGCCGGACGGGTCCTGGATCTTGCCCTCGCTCACCAGCGCCAGTACCGGAAGGTGCCGCGTCCGCACCGTGGGAAGACTGACCTGCGTGTCGTCGCCGAGGACCGCGCGCACGCGGGCCTTGTTCGTGATCGCCAGGCCCTTGAGCGACGACCACGGCAGGTCGCGCTTGCCGAAGACGGTCCGGATGTGCAGCCCTTCGCGGGTCGCGACGGTGCGCGTGCGCGCGACGAACACGAGCAGCGCGAGCGGGAAGACGTACAGCCACTGGAATCCGCCGATCTCGCCCAGTGCGATCGGTGTCACACAGACGGTCAGCAGACCGATCGCGAGATACGCCGTGGTCGGGATCCGGAACACGGCCTTCCGGCCCTCGTCCGCACGCTGGTCCTGCTGTTTCTTGGCCACGCAGGAATGGTGCACCGACGCCGGGAGTGACCTGCGTCCGGGTCGCGCGGGAGCAGTACTGGCCGTCCACGATGCGGAACCGCTGTCCCGTAGAGTTGACACTCGCCCAGGCGCGCGACTAACGTCGGGGCCGTGATTACGCAGACCGGTCTCGTACTTCCCCAGCGCGCCGACGCTTAGGAAGAGTCCTCTGCGTCGACGCGCGACCCTCGTGCGACCTTACGGTCGGCGAGGGTTTTTTGTTGCGTGAAACCGGTTCCCCGACCGGAAGTACGGCCCAGACAACCCGAACGAGTGACACCGAGAACCCACGAGGCAGAACCGATGACCAGTGCCACGTCGCGCAGCGACGCGAAGCCCGGGCCGACCGCGCCCGGTGTCCCAGGAGCACGTCCGAAGCCCGCCCCGCCGGCGGGTACGCCGGTGCGCGTCACCGGCGCGCAGTCGCTTGTCCGCTCGCTCGAGGCGGTCGGCGCGGAGGTCGTGTTCGGCATTCCGGGTGGCACCATCCTTCCCGCCTACGACCCGTTGCTCGACTCGACGAAGGTCCGGCACGTCCTCGTCCGCCACGAGCAGGGCGCCGGGCACGCCGCCACCGGGTACGCCCAGGCGACCGGCAAGGTCGGCGTCTGCATGGCCACCTCGGGTCCGGGAGCCACGAACCTCGTCACTCCGCTGGCCGACGCCAACATGGACTCGGTTCCGGTCGTCGCCATCACCGGGCAGCAGTCGCGCGCCCTGATCGGCACCGACGCGTTCCAGGAAGCCGACATCTGCGGCATCACCATGCCGATCACCAAGCACAACTTCCTCGTCACCGACCCGGCGGAGATCCCGCGGGCGATCGCCGAGGCGTTCCACCTGGCCGCGACCGGACGCCCGGGCCCGGTGCTGGTGGACATCCCCAAGGACGTGCTGCAGGAGATGACCTCGTTCTCCTGGCCGCCCGAACTGCGGCTGCCCGGCTACCGCCCGACGCTGCGTCCGCACGGCAAGCAGGTCCGCGAGGCCGCGAAGCTGATCGCGCAGGCCCAGCGGCCGGTGCTGTACGTCGGCGGCGGCGTGATCAAGGCCGAGGCGTCCGAGCAGCTGCGCGAACTCGCCGAGCTGACCGGCATCCCGGTCGCCACCACGCTGATGGCGCGCGGCGCGTTCCCGGACTCGCACCGCCAGCACGTCGGCATGCCCGGCATGCACGGGTCCGTCGCCGCGGTCGCGTCGATGCAGCGCGCTGACCTGCTGGTCGCGCTCGGCGCCCGGTTCGACGACCGGGTCACCGGCCAGCTGTCTTCGTTCGCGCCGGACGCGAAGATCGTCCACGCGGACATCGACCCGGCCGAGATCTCCAAGAACCGCAAGGCGGACGTGCCGATCGTCGGCGACTGCAAGGAGATCATCGGCGAGCTGATCGAAGCGGTGAAGACCGAGTTCGACCGCGCCCGTCCCGACCTGAGCGACTGGTGGACGCAGGTCGACTCGTGGCGCGAGGACTACCCGGCGGGCTACGAATGGCCCGACGACGGTTCGCTGTCCCCGCAGTACGTCATCGAGCGGATCGGCGAGCTGGTCGGCCCGGACGCGGTGTACGCCGCGGGCGTCGGGCAGCACCAGATGTGGGCCGCGCAGTTCGTGAAGTACGAGAAGCCGCGCACCTGGATCAACTCCGGCGGCCTCGGCACCATGGGCTTCGCCGTCCCGGCCGCGATGGGCGCGCAGTTCGGCCTCCCGGACACGCAGGTGTGGGCGATCGACGGCGACGGCTGCTTCCAGATGACCAACCAGGAACTCGCCACGTGCGCCATCGAGGGCGCGCCGATCAAGGTCGCCGTGATCAACAACGGCAACCTCGGCATGGTCCGCCAGTGGCAGAACCTGTTCTACTCCGAGCGGTACTCCAACACCGACCTCGGCACGCACAAGCACCGCATCCCGGACTTCACGCTGCTGGCCGAGGCGCTCGGCTGCGCGGGCCTGCGCTGCGAGGCCAAGGAAGACGTCGACGCGACGATCCGGCGCGCGATGGAAATCAACGACCGCCCCGTCGTGATCGATTTCGTCGTGGGGAAGGATGCCCAGGTGTGGCCGATGGTCGCCGCGGGCACCGGGAACGACGAGATCATGGCCGTCCGCGGCATCCGGCCGCTGTTCGACGACGACGAGGTTTCGCAGGAAGCCGCCGAGGCCGCGGCCGCGGAGGGAGAACAAGCATGACTGTCCACACGCTGAGCGTGCTGGTCGAGAACAAGCCCGGTGTGCTCGCCCGGGTCTCGGGACTGTTCTCCCGCCGCGGCTTCAACATCGAGTCCCTTGCTGTCGGGCCCACGGAGAACCCCGAGGTGTCCCGGATGACGATCGTGGTCGCCGTTGAGGAGCTACCGCTCGAACAGGTGACCAAGCAGCTCAACAAGCTGGTGAACGTGATCAAGATCGTCGAGCTGGAAACTGGCAGCGCGGTGCAGCGCGAACTGCTGCTCGTGAAGGTCAGGGCCGACGCCACCGTGCGCAGCCAGGTCCTCGAGACCGTCCAGCTCTTCCGCGCCAAGGTGGTGGACGTCTCGCCGGAGGCGCTCACCGTCGAGGCGACCGGGACGTCGGACAAGATCGGCGCGCTGCTGCGGATGCTGGAGCCGTACGGCATCCGCGAACTCGTCCAGTCCGGCATGGTCGCGGTGGGCCGCGGGGCCCGCTCGATCACCGCCGCTTCTCCCCGCTGAACCTCAGATTTCGTGTAAGTACGGAAGGAAGTAGTACCCCCCATGGCAGTGGAAATCTTCTACGACGACGACGCCGACCTGTCGATCATCCAGGGTCGCAAGGTCGCCGTGATCGGCTACGGCAGCCAGGGCCACGCGCACTCGCTCAGCCTGCGCGACTCGGGCGTCGACGTCCGGATCGGCCTTCAGGAGGGGTCCAAGTCCCGGGCGAAGGCCGAGGAGCAGGGCCTGCGCGTGCTGTCGGTCGCCGAGGCGGCCGCCGAGGCCGACGTGATCATGATCCTCGCGCCGGACACGAAGCAGCGCTTCATCTACGAAGAGCACATCGCGCCGAACCTCAAGGACGGCGACGCGCTCTTCTTCGGCCACGGCTTCAACATCCGGTACGAGCTGATCAAGCCGCCGGCGAACGTCGACGTCGCGATGGTCGCCCCGAAGGGCCCGGGCCACCTGGTCCGCCGCCAGTTCGTGGACGGCAAGGGCGTGCCCTGCCTGATCGCGGTCGAGCAGGACGCTTCGGGCAACGCCCAGGCGCTCGCGCTCTCCTACGCCGCGGCGATCGGTGGCGCGCGGGCCGGCGTCATCAAGACGACCTTCACCGAGGAGACCGAGACCGACCTCTTCGGCGAGCAGGCGGTGCTGTGCGGCGGCGCGTCCGCGCTGGTGCAGACCGGTTTCGAGGTGCTCACCGAGGCGGGCTACGCCCCGGAGATCGCGTACTTCGAGGTGCTGCACGAGCTGAAGCTGATCGTCGACCTCATGTACGAGGGCGGCATCGCGCGCCAGCGCTACTCCATCTCCGACACCGCCGAGTACGGCGACCTCACCCGCGGCCCGCGCGTCATCTCGCCGGCCGTCAAGGAGGAGATGAAGAAGATCCTGGGCGAGATCCAGGACGGCACCTTCGCCCGCGAGTGGGTCGCCGAGGACGAGGCCGGCCGGCCGAACTTCACGAAGCTCGAGGAGCAGGGCAACCAGCACCCGATCGAGAAGACCGGCAAGAAGCTCCGCGACCTCATGTCGTGGGTGGACCGGCCGATCACCGAGACCGCCTGACGGTTTTTCTTGGCAGGAGGCCCCTTCCGTCCGTTCGCCGGACGGCAGGGGCCTCTTTTCGTTCCAAGGCGTTGCCGCTGAATGGCGGATACGCTGTGCCGATGAGCCGCCCGACCGACGACAAGGCGCACATCCGGCACGAACTCGACCTCACCGGCGTCACCTGGATCCGCGCCGAACCTGCGGGCGTGACCCTGGAGCATTGCGCGGAGTACGCGTTCGTCCCGCACTCGGACGGGGTGACCTACGTGGCCATCCGGCAGCCGTCCGACCCGGACGGTGCGGTGCTCGTGTTCACGCCTTCGGAATGGGACGCGTTCACGCGCGGGGTCCGGGACGGCGAGTTCGAGTTGCCGGAGTCGTAGGTTTTCGCGACCCTTTGTGACCGGGAAACCGGCCTCGCTGCTTGGGGGCGGCTGTTGCCGTTTAGTGGCGAATCTGTGGTTAGCGGTGTGATTGCCCAGGTCAGAGGTTCGAGCGCGGCCGTGCGGTCGGGGCTGGCAGTCCGGATCAGACGGCTCCGAGCGTCGCGATGAGTTCGATGACCTGGTAGGCCGTCGGGAAGTCCGGTGCCCGGTAGCGGAGGGTACGGCCGTCGGCGAGTTCCATACCCGGCACCAGCAGTGCGTGTTCGGTCATCCGGGGCCGGTGCACCTGGACTTCCAGGTCGACCGGGCCGTCGAAGCGCAGCGGTCGGACGTCCTCCCGGCCGGCCAGCGCTTCGGGTACCGCGTGCTCGGTTTGGTCGCACGCTTCGTCGGGATGCAGCATCGCGGCCGCGCCCGCCCCCAGCGCGCGTTTGACCACCACGGAGCGGATGCCCGGGGCGACTTCGGCCGCCTCAGCCGCCACGGTGTCATCGCCGCTGGCCAGCACCGGCGGCGTGCCGTAGTGCGCCGCGAGCGCGGTGTTCAGACCGATTTCGCCCAACGAACGGCCATTGCAACGGACGTCCGCGATGGTCCCGCCGGAGATGGTGTGCGCCATGACCGAGCGGGGTGTGCCGGCCTTGCCGTGGTAGCCGATGAACAGGACCGCGTCCGTATTCTCGGCCAATCCCGCCATCATCCCGCCAGGCTTGGGTGTGCCGCGGAGCAATTCGGCGCGTCGGTCCAGCAGTTCGGGCAGAAGGTTCCGGAAGCTCGCGTGCGCCTCGGTGACCTGGACGTGCGTGGCTGCGTCATACGCGAATACGCCGCGGACGGCTGCGTTGGCCTCCGCGGTGAGCAGCTTGCGGTTGCGTTCGTATTCGCTGTGCCCGGGAATGACCTCTTCGCCGTGGACCTCTCCGGCGATTCCCTCCATGTCGACCGAGACGAGCACCCGCATCTCCATCACGCCCTTCTTGGCGACACATGGTCAGGAATGCCACCTTATCGAGCGATTCCGTGCACGGGTCGCGATCGGCCGCCTCGCGTTTGGCGGGATTCTCGGGTCTCCGGATGTTCGGTCGATCGCGAGTTTCGCCGATTCGCGGCTACTCCGATCTCGCCGGACCAGATTCGTGTCCCGTCGGATTCGCCACTGGGAGGCCAATGCTGCAGCGGCCGGTGCGGTGCGCGCGGGCTGGCCCTCAGGACGGCAGGAAGATCGCCGCCGCCGCGTCGGCAAGTGCGTCGGGACTTGGCGAGTCCGCCTCGGTTTGGGCCAGGTGCAGCAGCCCGAGAATGGCCGCGTAAGCGACTCGCGCCCGATGCGCCGCCTGATCCGGCGGGAAGCCGAGTTCGAGATACGTGCTGGTCAGAAGGTTGAGTCGGGCTTGGTTGACGCGGCCGACCGCGTCCTTGACCCGCGGGTCGTTGCGATCGCCGAGCAGGCTCAGGTGTACCGACGGGGCCAATGGCTGGACGGCGCGCACGACGGCGGTGAGCAGTTCACGCAGCCGTTGCCGCGGATCGGCGATTGCGGCGTACTCGGCGAGCCCCGCTTCGCCGTGGTTTCGCCCCCAATCGGCGAGAGCCGCGGTGATCAGCTCGTCCCGGTTGCGGAAGTGCGCGTAGAAACTGCCCTTGGTCACGCCGAGCGTCCGCGCGAGCGGCTCGACTCCGACCGCGGCCAGTCCGCCGTCCGCGATCGCCTTCAGCGCGGCTCGCGTCCAGTCCTGGGCGGACAGCCGGGGCGAATCGTTCACCATGCGCGGAGGATACGCCACCGTATTGACGGCCCTGTCCGCGCTGGATACGGTGGCGTATCCATGCGCAGCCGTATCCATACGCTGCCGTACTGAGGGGCGAAGAGATGGCACACGCGAAGGTTCGCCGAGTGGTCACCGGGCACGACTCCGACGGCAAGGCCCGGGTGGTCGCCGATGGCACCGTCGAGCCGATCACCTCCGGCTTGATGCCGGGCTGCGCGATCTACCGGCTGTGGGGCAGGGACGAGCGACCGGCATTTCCCGACAACGGCTCGCCAGGTCAGGCCGAGGCGTATTACCCGCCGCGGGACGGTTCGCGGTTCATGATCAACACGATCGCGCCTGGCGAACTGACCCCGGCGCGGGATCTCGACGTGACGGCAGCCTGGGAAGAACTGGAGCGACAGGCACCGGGCGCGGCCGCCGCAATGGAGCCCGACGCACCGGGCATGCACACCACCGACACTCTCGATTACGTCCTGGTCGTCTCGGGCGAGGTCACGTTGGAGCTGGACGACGGGGAGCAGACGGTCTTGCGGACAGGCGATGTCGTCGTCCAAAACGGCACGCGGCACGCCTGGCGAAACCACGGTGCCGAACCGTGCACGATCGTCGGCGTCGCTGTCGGTGCGGATCGGGCGTAGGCCGGATTCGCCACTGAGCGGCGACAGTTCCTTTTGCCCGCCGGGTTTGACATTGACATTGTGACAAGGTCTTCACTGGTCGGCGGAGGTGATCCCGATGAACTCGACCCAGATGAATTCCCAGCTCACACGGCTGATCGAGGCGTTGGGCGCCGGGGACTCGTCGACGCGGCTGCAGGCCGCCCTGACGATCGGAACGCGCCCGGACGGCCCTGGTCTCGTCGAGGCGCTCGTCGCACGGTGCGCGATCGAGCCGGACTTTTACGTACGCGACATGCTCACTTGGGCGTTGACCCGGTTCCCGGCCGGGGACACGGTGCCGCGGCTTCTCGCGGAGCTGCGGTCGCCGGTGGCGCAGGCCCGGAGCCAGTCGCTGCACACGTTGTCCAAAATCGGCGACCGGAACGTGTGGCCAGCGATCACCCGATCGTTGCTGCGCGACGCCGACGACGAGGTCGCGAGAAGCGCGTGGCGGGCGGCTGTCGTCCTGGTGCCAGACGGAGACAAGCCCGGGCTGGCGGCTGAACTGGCGACACAGCTCGGTCGCGGCGACCGGACGCTGCAGCTCAGCCTCAGCCGAGCGCTGGTCGCGCTCGGTCCCATGATCGAGCCGGTGCTGGAGGCCGCAGTGACGAGTACCGACCCGGATGTTCGGGCGCACGCTGTTGCCACAGAGCGGCTGCTTCGCGACCCAGACGCCGGTTTCGACCAAGCCGTGGACGAGGCGAAACGGATTGTCGCACTCGGTCCGGAACGGGCTCGGGAAACCGCGTGCTGATCGGCGAGGTCGCCCGCCGTTCGGGGGTGAGCACCCGGATGCTCCGGCACTACGACGCCCTCGGCCTGGTGCGGCCGACCGGTCGCACCGTGGGCGGCTATCGCGAATACTCCGCCGACGACATCCGCCGGATCTTCCACGTGGAGAGCCTCCGGTCGCTCGGGATGTCGCTGCGGCAGATCGGCCGGGCGCTGGAAGATCCCGCTTTCGTGCCGTCGGAGCTGGTCGGCGACCTCATCCGGCGGACCGAAGACCGGCTGAAGCGGGAACAGGAGCTGCTCGACCGGCTCCGCGCGGTCGATGCCTCGGCACCCTCCGGATGGGAGGGTGCCTTGCGCATCGTCGAATTGCTGCGCGGGCTCAATTCACCGGGTGCCGCGCGTCGGCAGCAGACGGTCCTGGCTCCGGCCGACGATGTCCCGGTCCCCGCAGAAGTGCTGGCCAGGGCGATCCTCGCCGAATCCGACCCGAACGTCGCCGGCGCACTCCGATGGGCCCTCGCCCGGACAGACGGCGACGCGGTGGCGAATGTGGCGTCCGGTCTCCGCTCGGAGAACGCCGACGTCCGCCGACGCGCGATCCTGGCACTCATCGAGTTGCCCGGCGACGAGGCGACCGCTGTGTTGATGGACGCGCTCGCCGGTTCCGATCCTGCGGTCCGTCGGCATGCGGCGCTCGCTCTAGGCGCGCGAGGTGTAGGGGAGGCGGTGCCGACGCTTGTCGAAATGGTCGTTGAGGGGCGAAACGACGTCGAGGCAGCTGAGGTTTTGGGCGCGCTGGCGGACGGGGGTGCGGGCGGAATTGTCGGCGCGTTGGTCGAGGCCTCGGCGGCGCATCCTGCCGATTCAGCGGTGCGGATCCGGTTGACGCAGGCACTCGCGGAGATGCCGGGGACGCTCGCGCACGGGGCGTTGCAGCAACTGACAGGGGATGGGGATCGGGCGGTGGCGTTGGTGGCTTCGGCTTTGGTGAAGGTTGTTGAAGAGCGTGAGGGTGTTGGTGGTGAGGGCTCGGGAAGCAC